>NZ_JADYWN010000006.1:0-211661 GCF_015864805.1 Pseudoalteromonas sp. NZS127
GAAGTGTGGGTGAATAATGTACACAAGTCTCCCGCGTAGGTTGGGCGAGCGTAGCGACACCCGACACTCAAATCATGAAAACATCACCACTAGCCAATGAATGTGGTGCATTTGCACTGTGGCTCTCCACTGCTGTGGGCACCACGACATTCTACTGCGTTGTCGCTACGAAGTAGCGCGCCGACTCCAAATCGAGATAGCCCGATTGAAAATAATCGGTTTTTTTACGTCTGCAGAAAAGTAAAATTCAAGTCATTAATAAGTAAAACTCAAAGATAAAAAAATACTATGCTGATAAACTCAAAGTACATTTATTTTAGACTTGTATGAGCATGACAGCATTTTCTAGCCGAGTTTATTTACTGCGACATGGTGAGCTTACGACTAAAGATGTTTTAGCGGGGCATACCGATTTTATATTGAGTAAAAAAGGGTTTGAGCAGTTAAATATCGCCTGTGGCAGGTTAGCAAATATTGATTTAGTTACCTCATCGTCTTTAAAGCGCTGTAGTGAGTTTGCTCGGCAATTTTGTGATTTTAATAAAATACCACTGAATATAACCGACGATATTAAAGAGTTTAACTTTGGTGATTGGGATGGCCAAAGCTATGATGAACTGTGGCAGCATACTAAAACACCGACAATTGGTGACTTTTGGCAAAGCCCTTGGCTCGTGACGCCACCTAACGGTGAAAGCATGGCTCATTTTTATCAGCGCATAACAACGTGGTGGCAGCAATTATTAGTTAATACTATTTGCCAAGGTACTCGCTCACAACTTGTAATTACGCATGCAGGAGTAATAAAGCAATTACTCGCTATTATTTGTCAGGTGCCAAAACAGTTAAATTATCAAAATATATTTACTGTGGGTTATGGCAAGGTTATTTGTATCGATATATTTTTTGATGAAAATGGCCAAGCTTGGCCTAAAATTATTTTTTAAAAACGCCTGATCCTCTTTTATCACAATGATATCAGTTGTGGGATTTAGCAGTTATCTTTTTACTTTTTTGAAAACGTGAGTTGCTACACAATGTTTAAAATAGCCCCTTTGAATAATCAATTTGACCACCTTATTCACAATAAAATAAATAATAAAACCAAACCCCTAGGGGCACTAGGTCAGCTTGAACTGATTGCATTACAGTTAGTAAAAATACTATCTCAAACGATAAAGAGTGACGTTGAATTTACTGCATTTAAAGCTGAGATTTGTAACCCTACTTTAGTTGTTTTTGCTGGAGATCATGGGATTGCAGCGCAAGGAGTATCAATTGCACCGAGTGAAGTAACTGCACAAATGGTCGCTAACTTTGTCGCTGGCGGCGCTGCTATAAATATATTTTGTCAGCAACTTGGCTGGCAACTTGAGGTTGTTGATTGCGGTATATTAGAAAAAAGCCCTGCTAGCAAGGTACATGATTGCCGACTTGGTAATATAACCGCCCCGCTTAACTTACACATGGCCATGAGCACTGCGCAAGTAAAGCAAGGGTTTAGTAATGCTAAGTCACTGGTTTTACAGCTTAAACAACAAGGCTGTAATACATTGGCTATGGGGGAGATGGGAATTGGCAATACCACGAGTGCCGCAGCTATTATGGCAGCAATATTAAATTTACCTGTGACGCAATGTGTGGGTAGAGGCACTGGCGTGAGTGACGAATTAATTGCGCGTAAAATCAATGTTGTTGAGCAAGCATTACAACTGCATAAGGCCCACTTGGCTGATCCAATAGCGCTGCTTGCTGCAGTGGGTGGCTTTGAAATTGTGCATATTACCGGTGCAATGCTAGCGGCGGCAGAGCAAGGTATGGCCGTTATTGTTGATGGCTTTATTTGTAGTGCTGCGGCTATGGTTGCGATTAAAATTAACCCTATAGTAAAAGAGTATTTAATTTTTGCTCATTGTTCTAATGAACAAGGCCATCAACAAATGTTAAGCAAGCTTGAAGTTAAACCCTTGCTACAATTAGATTTACGCTTAGGTGAAGGCACTGGCGCAGCATTGAGCTTACCTTTGCTACAAGCCGCTCTTGGCTTTTATAACCACATGGCAAGCTTTGCAGATGCCGGTGTTGAGCAGGTTGTATAATATGAGTGACAGTTCACTTTTAGATACCCCAAATAATAAATTACAAACCAAGGTCACGCAGTGGCAGTTAGTATTATTGGCGATTAGCTTTTTAACCCGCATTCCGGTTGCTTTGCGTTTTAATGTTACTAACACCCACCTTAATCAAGCCAGTCGCTATTTTGCATTAGTAGGCTTGTTACTTGGTGGGTTGTTGGCACTTAGTTACTGTGTTTTTCAGCTGTTGTTACCGCCGTCTTTAAGTGTGTTATTAATGATGGCTTTTGGCTTGCTATTAACTGGCGCGTTTCATGAAGATGGCTGGGCTGATGTGTGGGATGGCTTTGGCGGCGGTTGGCAGGTAGAGCAAAAATTAACTATCATGAAAGATAGCCGTTTGGGTACTTATGGAGCTGCGGCATTATTTATAATATTACTGATTAAGTTTCAGAGTCTGGTATTACTTAGTACTTCGCTCACAGCCATTATAACTGCGATATTGCTGGGTCAGTGTTTAAGTCGGGTAATAGCAACCAGTTTAATTATGAGCATGGATTACGTGAGTGAGGATGCCACCTCAAAAGTTAAGCCTATCGCTATGCATTTGTCGTTTAACAGCTTAGCTATTTTAACGCTCACTGCAGTCATTTTATTACTGAGTTTAATTTGCTTAAATATTATTGTATGGCAAACAGCGGTGATTATTATTGTCGTGTTGCTCATTTTACGCAGTGTATTAGTACGCTGGTTTAAGCGCCAGCTAGGTGGTTATACTGGAGATTGTTTAGGCGCGGCGCAGCAGTTATCTGAGGTGGTTATTTACTTAACCTTAGTGGGCTTATTATGAGCAACAACCATGCACTTATTTTAGGTGGTGCCCGCAGTGGTAAAAGTCGTTTTGCAGAACAGTTAGCGATTAAGAGTAATAAATCGGTGATTTATCTGGCCACTGCACAGCCTAATGACGATGAAATGCAAGTACGTATTACGCGCCATCAAAAAGACCGCCCAGCAAACTGGCAATTAGTTGAAGAGCCCATAGCGCTTGCCAAACTACTTAAAGCCCATAGTAAAGCTGATAACTGTATATTGGTAGATTGTTTAACGCTATGGCTTACAAACTGTTTATGCCATAGCGACAAGCATTGCTGGCAAACGCAAAAAGCTGAGTTATTAGCTCAACTTAAAAGCTTACCAGGGCAAGTTATTTTTGTAAGTAACGAAGTGGGGCACGGTATAGTTCCGCTTGGCGAATTAAGCCGTACATTTGTAGACGAATCTGGCTGGTTACACCAAGCATTAGCTGCGCAGGTTTCCCAAGTTGAGTTTATTATGGCGGGTTTAGCGCTTACATTAAAAAATAAACAATAAACCCCTCCCTTAGAAACACACTGCTTAGTTATATATTGTACAACCTGCAGAGTAGGCTTTGTAGGTTGTTTTTAACGAATTACTGCTTCAAATATCTTTAACTTTAACCGCAGGATTTCCAACCACCACGGTGTTGGCAGCCACATTTTTTGTTACTATCGAGCCCGCTCCAATAACGGCGTTATCGCCAATAGTTATTCCAGCTAAAATAATTACGCCTGCACCAACCCATACATTATTACCTATACTAATTGGCTGGCTAAAGTTTTCTTTACTTAATCTTTGCTGCGGATCTAGCGCGTGAGATACAGCTAGCAATTGTACATTAGGGCCTATTAAACAGTCGTTACCAATACTAATGGCCGACTCAGGTAGCGGAGAATCTAAAATGGTGCAGTTAATATTTATAAAGGTACGATCACCAATAATAAGTGTACTACCATAATCGCAGTGAAACCCTGCTTCAATAATTACCTCTTCACCGCAATCAAAAAATAAGCTTTTAATACGCTTTAAATTGCCCTTACTGGGGCTTTTATTAAATAAACGGCAGATATCGCCGGCGAGCTTACGCTGAGTTAAATATTCTTTACTGATACTATTAAATAATTGCATATACTTTACTTTATTCGGCTATTACCCCTAGCTTACCGTATTTTAAGTTTTATTATAATTTGATTAAATTGCTTTATTTTTGCTCGTTCACTTGCCATTTAACTAGTTTCGTTTAAAATTGCGCATCTTTCGAAACGAAACTTAATTGCATATCACTTATGACTAAACGAAACACCCAGCAACGACGTCACAATATATTGGCTCAGGTTAATGAGCTTGGTGAAGTGGTCGTGGAAAAATTAGCTGAGCAGTTTCAAACCTCAGAAGTGACCATTCGAAAAGATTTAACTGCGCTTGAAAAAAGTGGCCTGTTACTGCGCCGTTATGGTGGAGCTATTGCATTACCAAAAGAGATAGTAAGCGATGAGATTGATTCTAAGCGTAAAGTGGCTATAGCCAAGGCTGCAGCCGCACTGATCAAAGATCATAACCGCATTATTATTGATAGCGGGCGCACTACAGCAGCAATGATCCCAGAGCTTGCAAGTAAACAAGGCCTAGTTGTAATGACGAATGCTATTAAAGTTGCTAATCGCTTGCTAGCGCTCGAAAACGAGCCAACATTATTGATGACCGGTGGGACATGGGATCCGCATTCAGAGTCGTTTCAGGGGCAAGTTGCAGAAAGCGTACTATGCTCTTACGACTTTGATCAGCTATTTATTGGTGCCGATGGCATAGACGTAAAGCGCGGTACTACTACCTTTAACGAACTAGTTGGCTTAAGCCAAGTAATGGCAAAAGCAGCACGTGAAGTTATAGTGATGGTTGAATCAGATAAAATTGGCCGAAAAATCCCAAATTTAGAATTACCGTGGCAAATAGTAACCACCTTAATAACCGACAATGGCTTAGCAGACGATAAACGCAAAGCAATTGAGGAATGTGGTGTAAAACTAATTTGTGCAGAGATTATGGAATAGCCCGTTAACTTGAATTCAGGTTATAAGCGGGCAAATATTTAAAAAATTAATGGAGACACTATGTGTGGAATAGTTGGGGCAGTTGCAGAACGTCCAGTAAATAAAATTTTAGTTGAAGGCCTTAAACGCCTTGAGTACCGTGGTTACGATTCAGCAGGCGTAGCACTGCTTGATGGCAACACCCTTAAAACTGTAAAAGCAGTTGGTAAAGTAGTAAACCTAGAATCAGCACTTGAGCAATCAGGTGTTAGCGGCCATACAGGTATTGCACACACTCGCTGGGCTACTCACGGTAGTGTAACTGAAGCCAATGCACATCCACATGTTTCAAGCGGCCAGCTAGCACTAGTACACAATGGTATTATTGAAAATCACGTAAGCTTGCGCGCCGCACTTAAAGGCGACGGTTACGAATTTTTATCAGACACCGACACTGAAGTAATGGTGCATTTAATTCATCAGCTTCGTCAGCAACACAAAACCTTACTCGCATCAGTACAAGCTGCCGTTAAGCAATTTGAAGGTGCATTTGGTACAGTTGTATTTGATAAAGACAACAGCAACGAAATTATTGTAGCGCGCTCAGGCAGCCCACTTGTTATAGGTTTAGGGCTTGGCGAAAACTTTATTGCCTCTGATCAATTGGCACTACTACCGGTTACTCGCAGCTTTATATTTTTAGAAGAAGGCGACGTAGCACGTATTACACGTGACACAGTAGAAATTTTTGATGCCGATGGCAACGCTGTAGAGCGTGAAGTGGTTGAATCAAACATCACTCAAGATGCATCAGGCAAAGGCGATTACCGCCATTACATGCTAAAAGAAATTTACGAGCAGCCACTTGCTGTACGTAATACCCTTGAAGGGCGTTTAAACAACGACCGAGTAGCAATTGACGCTTTTGGCGACAGTGCACAACAAATATTTAAAGATGTAAAACACGTACAAATTATTGCCTGTGGTACGTCTTACCATTCGGGTATGGTTGCACGTTACTGGCTTGAGCAATTTGCAGGCGTAAGCTGTAATGTAGAAATTGCCTCAGAATTTCGCTACCGCCAGTCGTTTGTACACGAAAAAAGCCTACTAGTAACTATTTCACAATCAGGCGAAACAGCCGATACACTTGCTGCACTGCGTTTAGCAAAGCAACAAGGTTACATGGCGTCAATGACCATTTGTAACGTACCTGGCTCATCACTTGTACGCGAATCAGACCTTGCCTTTATGACCAAAGCCGGCGCCGAAATTGGCGTAGCATCTACTAAAGCGTTTACTACGCAATTAGTTGGTTTGTTAATGCTTACTGCGTCTATAGCGCAAGAAAAAGGCTTTGATCAAAGCGCAATTGTTAATGCAATTAAAGTACTACCTGCAAAATTAGAAGAAACTTTACAGCTTGCAGATAGCATTGCCGAGTTAGCAGAAGAGTTTGCCGACAAGCAGCATTCACTATTTTTAGGCCGTGGTTCACAATACCCAATCGCAATGGAAGGCGCGCTTAAGCTTAAAGAAATTTCGTACATTCACGCAGAAGCCTACGCTGCAGGCGAGCTTAAACATGGTCCACTAGCACTAATTGACGCCGACATGCCGATTATTGTTGTAGCACCTAATAACGAACTGCTAGAAAAACTTAAATCAAACGTAGAAGAAGTACGTGCTCGTGGTGGTATTATTTACGTATTCGCAGATAAAGATTCTCACTTTGAATCAGACAACACCATGCGTGTTATCAACGTAAATCACACTGACGATATTATTGCGCCAATTGTTTACACCTTACCATTACAGCTACTGTCGTACTACGTAGCAGTAATTAAAGGCACTGACGTTGACCAACCACGTAACTTAGCTAAATCTGTTACGGTTGAGTAAAAACAAAAGGTTGGTAATTACCTGTTAAAGATCAAAAGGCGCTTAATGCGCCTTTTTTTGTGAATAATTTTAGCCGTGTTTTATTACTGCAAGGTACTTAAATTAAATAACAGTGAAAATAACTTCGTTTGAATACAATGTTTCGTAATCAATGTCTTCATGGCAATATAGCTATAAACAAAATCAGGGAAGATAAAAATGGAACCATGGAATGACGATAAGTTAAATAGAGTTGAAGATGCAAAATATCTAACATCTTACTTACTCAATCGATTTACAGTAAAAAAAGAGGAGCCTTTTGTATTAAATATTGATGCTGAATGGGGATTTGGTAAAACCTATTTCCTTACAAACTGGCAAAGAGATTTAAAAGCTGAAGGATGCGAAGTTGTTTATTTTAATGCTTGGGAGAAGGATTTTACAGATAACCCTTTGCTTGGTTTTATTTCTGCTATTGATAAAGAATTAAGACCCTTTTTTAATAAAAAGGGTAACGAAAGTCAAAAAACTAAATGGAATAAGTTTAAGCTTGCAGCCGCACCGCTACTTTTATCTTTTATAGCAAAAAAATTGACGGGCTATTCACTCGATCAAATAAACGAATTAATTGAGAGTGATGATGAGGAGGATAAAGCTTCTAATATAGATAAAAAAGATACAAATAAATTAGTTGAAGGGTTAACCACTCAAGCAACAAATATTGCTTTAGAGCATCAAGATAGTATTGAAAATAGCATTACTACTTTTAAGATTAATTTAGGGGCGATCGCTAAAAAGGCAGGTAAGGATATAAAGCCAATTTTCATATTCGTAGATGAGTTAGACAGATGTAGACCTAGTTATGCCATTGAACTACTAGAGACAATTAAACATCTATTTCAAATACCGCGCGTTTATTTTGTTGTAGCTACAGCATCCGATCAATTAAGTCATTCAATAAAAGCTATTTATGGTAATGATTTTGAATCTAAAAAGTACCTAAATAGGTTTTTCGATCAAATTTATCATCTACCACCACCAAATCGTTTGTCTTACTCAGAGTATTTATGGAAAACAGAGCTTATTAATGATGATAAGTTAATTGCTGTGCATAAAAATGGTAATGCTTATTTGCTGGCACAAACGGCCATTCTATGTGATGCGGGTTTACGGGATATTGAACAAGCCGTTAAGGTTTTACAAGCTATTCAGCTAACAACTGAAGAAAGGATATATACGTTACCGTTAGTATTTTTAGCTATTCTAAAAATAAGTAAGCCAGAATTATATAAAATTATGATACCAATGTGGAAAGATAAATTTCGAACTAACTCCAGTAAAAATTGGAATATTTTTATTGAAAAAATGAATAATCCTGAATCGAATTTGGGCTCAAAGAAAGCCTCTGAAGGTAAAATTATTAGTATTATAAGTATGTTACTAGGAAAAACCGGAATAAGATCTTCAGAAATTCAACGTGGTACAACAGAGCTTGGCGACATGATCCTATATGATTTTAGCTATAGCCAAAATCGACAGTTTTCAATATTACATTACCCTGAGTTAGTTGAGCGTGCAGGTCGTTTTATATCTTAAAGAAAGGGGTGGAAACAAAAAGTAAGAACAACCAGAGCTATAGTTTATTCATAACTTGCAGCTTACTTTGTGCAGCTGTTACTTAAACCACATTAAAATCACTAACCCCTACTTAATAAGCGTTAAATACGCTAAAATTGCAGGCTAATTTTTAGCAATGAGCCACACCTTTATGACCTCAGCCACAAGCCCTAGCACTTTTAACGAACTTGGCCTTATTCCAGAGCTATTAGCTCGTTTAACCGATTTGGAATATACCCAGCCTACGCCAATTCAAGCTAAGGCTATACCTAGTGTGCTTGCAGGCAGTGACTTAATTGCTGGGGCAAATACAGGCTCAGGTAAAACAGCAACGTTTGCGCTGCCAATGCTACAAAAAATGTTCCTTGAACAAGGTAGTAAAAGCGCAGCCAGCAAAGGTAACTTTGTAACGGGGCTTATTTTAGTACCTACTCGTGAGCTTGCTACTCAAGTAGCCGATAGCGTTAAATCGTATTCTGCTAACTTTAATGGCGCAATTAAAACGATTGCTGTGTTTGGTGGTGTGTCGGTTAATACGCAAATGCAGGCACTTCGTGGTGGCGCTGATATTATAGTGGCAACACCAGGGCGCTTACTCGATTTAATCTCAAGCAATGCTATTAAGCTCGATAAACTAAATACACTTGTGCTTGATGAAGCCGACCGTATGCTAAGCCTTGGCTTTACCGAAGAGCTTGCTGAGTTATTAGCGTTAATGCCTGCTAAAAAACAAACTATGTTATTTTCAGCAACTTTCCCAGAGCAAGTTAAGCTATTAACACAAGATTTATTAAACGACCCTGTTGAAATACAAGTTCAAAGCAAAGACGAAAGCACTTTAGTACAGCGTGTATTTAGCGTTAATAAAGGCGAGAAAACCACTGTTTTAGCGCATTTAATTAAAACCCATAAATGGCGCCAAGCACTGATTTTTGTTAATGCTAAAAAAGATTGTGAACACTTAGCGCAAAAGCTTGAAAAGCGCGGTGTTAATGCACAAGTTTTTCATGGCGATAAAGGCCAAAGTGAACGTACCCGCGTAATAGAAAAGTTTAAAGCAGGCGAAATTGAAGTGCTAATAGCAACTGATATTGCAGCACGTGGTTTAGATATTGAAAAGCTGCCAGTGGTTATTAACTTTAATCTACCACGCAGCCCTGCTGATTATATGCACCGTATTGGCCGCAGCGGCCGTGCAGGTGAAGTGGGTTTAGCGCTTTCATTAGTTGATTATGAAGATTTACATCACTTTAAAATAATTGAGAAGAAAAACAAACTACGTCTTGAGCGCGAGCAAGTGGCAGGCTTTGCAGTGAACCAAGCGAATGTTGATGCCGCACAGGCGCTTAAAAACGAAAAGCCAATGGCAAAACCCGAAGGCACGGGCAAGAAAAAGAACAAAAAAGCAGATCTTGAAGACGATGTTTGGGCTGGTTGGCGAGGTAAATCTAAGTAACCGGAGTTCAAGTTAAGTAATTAGAGTAAACATTGATCTAAAAAGCCGACGTTACGTCGGCTTCTTTGTGCTGCATCAGTATTTTATTTATAAAATACGTCTACAGTACCTTTTACTTTTATAAGTAATGGTTGGCCACGACGATCTAGCGCTTTAGGTGCGGCAACTTTGATCCAGCTTTCGCTGATGCAGTATTCTTCAACGTCAAAACGCTCTTTGCCGTTCAGAGTTACACCAATTTCATGTTCAAATACTTCTTCTACATAAAATTTGCTGCGTGGATTAATCGAAAGTTGGTCTGGTAACTCTGGTTTATTTGTATCAGTCATAATTGTGATCTGCATTGAATAGATAGTGCGCTATTGTAGGCAATACAGGTGTTATGCTCAAGCACGACAACAATAAATGCTAATAAAGTTAGCTATTAAATTTCACAGTTAAGCGCGGCGGTTTAAATTAATAACTAACAGTGCAGCTTGTCTGCAATTAATGAAACGTTAAACTAGCCAGTGAAAAGCTCATTTTACGTTGGCGTAAGTCAATACTTTTTAAGGTCACATTCACACGCTCACCAATAGTAAATTTTTGTTTGCTGTTGCTCCACTGTTGTTTGGCAGCATTAAATACAAACTCACCTTGGCTGAAGCTACTCACTGGCACTAAACCCTCAACGCCTGTGCAGTCTAGCTCAACAAAAAAGCCAGCGCTTGATACACCACTAATAGTGGCGGTAAATGTATCGCCAAGGTATTTTTCCATATAGCTACATTTTAAGGCGCTTTCTACTTCACGGCTAATATCGTTGGCTTTGCGCGATTGTGCTGAGCAATGCAAGCTTAATGTTTCTATACTTTCAAGGTTATAAGGGTATGCCTTTTTAGCTAACTTGCTAACGCTAGACGCTTTATTAGCAAACACATTTAAGAAGCTTATCGCCCGCTGTAAACCATTTTGCTGCTTAGCCTGAATTTTGGCGCGAATTGCACGATGGGTTACTAAATCTGCATAGCGACGAATTGGCGAGGTAAAGTGAGCGTAAGCATCGTATGCTAGGCCAAAGTGACCTTGGTTATTAGCCGAGTATTCGGCTTGCGATTGTGAGCGCAGTAATAAAGTACGGATCACGCTGGCATCGCTGCGCTGACTAATGTTATTTAGTAGTTTATTGTAATCGGCTGGCGTTGGCTTATCACCGCCGCCAAGCTGCAGTCTTTTTTCGGCCAGTAGCGTCCGTAGCGTTTGTAGCTTTTTCTGTTGTGGCCCTGCATGTACTCTAAATAATCCGGGGATTTGGTGTTTATCTAAAAACTGTGCGGTACACACGTTAGCGCACAGCATAAACTCTTCAATCATGCGGTGTGCGTCATTGCGCTCTATTGGCTCAATACTGGTAATTTTTTGATTTTTATTCAGATTAAGCTTGAGCTCTTGCGTATCAAAGTCAATAGCGCCGCGAAGTTTGCGCGCTGCGCTTAAATCTAAATAAAGATAATGCAAATTTTTAATCAGTGGCGACACATCAGCATTCAATTCGGCTAATTGTTTAGCTGAGCTAGAACTAGGTTTAGCGATGACAGCATGTGCTTGTGTGTAGGTTAGCCTTGCATGTGAGTGGATCAGCCCCTCTGTAAAATTAGCTTGAGTCACTTGACCATCTTGGCTAATGGTCATATCACACACTAATACCAGGCGATCTTCATGTGGGTTTAACGAGCACAGGCCATTTGATAATGCTTCTGGCAGCATAGGAACAACTTGTCCCGGGCAATAAATAGAGGTGGCGCGTTGTTGCGCTTCTATATCTAACACATCATTGGGTTTTACATAATGCGACACATCGGCAATAGCGACCAGTAAACGCCAGTTTCCTTGCTCTGTTCTTTCGCAGTATACGGCGTCGTCAAAATCTTTTGCGTCTTCGCCATCAATAGTAACAAACGGAAACAAGCGGTAATCTACACGCGCTAATTTATCTTGCTCGGTTACTTCATTACCAAGTGAACTTGCTTGTGCTAGTAAATCCTTGCTCCAGCTATCTGCAACACCATGACGACGCAGCGCAAGCTTTGTTTCCATACCTGCAGAGTGAGGCAGACCAAGTACTTCGGTTATTTGCACTTGAGTTGCATGGCGAAAAGTAGGGTACTGGGTAATTTTAGTGTTTACATACTGGCCCACACTGGTGTTTGCTAATTGGCACTGCGCTACTTGCACTTTTTGTGGGCATTTTGTGTTATCGGCTACTAGCACGTAGTCTGTGCCTTGGCGCTTTAATATACCGGCTAAATGGGTGGTTTTATGCTCAATAATTTTTATTAATTTATTGTTTGAGCGTTTATGACTAGCGGCTTCTTGTAGTATTTGTACTATATCGCCTTCAAATACGTGAGCTAACTGGTTCTTAGCGATAAATAAATCTTTTTCGCTGGCGCTATAATTAACGAAACCAAAGCCATCTGCATGTAGGGTAATTACACCACTCACAAGTAAGGCTTGATCAATAACTTGGTAACCTTTGTGTTGGCTAAACATAAGTTGGCCATCGCGTTCCATGGCGCGTAAACGCCTTCTGAGGGCTTCTTTTTGCTCAGCATTTTTTAGCTCTAAGGCATGCGCGATTTGTTCACGGTTAAGGTTTTTTTTCATTTTGCCAAAAAGGCTTAAAATAAATTCACGACCCGGGATCGGGTTGTCATAAATTGGTGATGATAATGGTGCGGTTGGGTTCAAATTCATAAAACTCTCTTAAATTCGCCCAGCGCTTTTACTGTGTATCTACAAACTAGGAATATAAAAGACTTAAGATTGATAAAGATAAGGTGGAATAAAGCATAAGGCGAGACTGACTCGAACAGTGAGTCGAAAATAAATTAAGCTGCATAGTACATACTCAATTTTAAATGTTTAGTAATACCAATTACTTAATGTAAGTGGTAAAAAATTAGCTCACAGACAAATTAATTATATGTGAGCTGTTAATACACTAAAGCGTATTATTTAACAGTGTTTATATACAAACAATGTTTTCGGCTTGTGGGCCTTTTTGACCTTGAGTAACAGTAAACTGTACACGTTGGCCTTCAGCTAAAGTTTTGAAACCGTCGCCTGAAATTGCACTGAAATGTGCAAACACGTCTGCGCCAGATTCTTGCTCGATAAAGCCAAAACCTTTTGCTTCGTTAAACCATTTTACTGAACCAGTAGTTGTATTAGACATAACATGTATCCTAAAAAATTAATATAAGTGTGCCTGAAAAGAGGCGATTGAGCCGGAAAAAATAGTTAACTTGAGGATAACGCGTAGGATTATTACTAAAACAACTCGGTACTAACAAATAAAACAGAACTTCTTTCAAACTAGTATTCTAAATGGGTTATTGCTAACCCATTAAATTGTTATGCAATTAGATGCAAACAATGTTTTCGGCTTGTGGGCCTTTTTGACCTTGAGTAACAGTAAACTGTACACGTTGGCCTTCAGCTAAAGTTTTGAAACCGTCGCNGAGTAACAGTAAACTGTACACGTTGGCCTTCAGCTAAAGTTTTGAAACCGTCGCCAGAGATTGCACTGAAATGTGCAAACACGTCTGCGCCAGATTCTTGCTCGATAAAGCCAAAACCTTTTGCTTCGTTAAACCATTTTACTGAACCAGTAGTTGTATTAGACATAATGTGTATCCTAAAAAATTAATATAAGTGTGCCTGAAAAGAGGCGATTGAGCCGGAAAAAATAGTTAACTTGAGGATAACGCGTAGGATTATTACTAAAACAACTCGGTACTAACAAATATAACAGAACTTCTTTCAAACTAGTATTCTAAATGGGTTATTGCTAACCCATTAAATTGTTATGCAATTAGATGCAAACAATGTTTTCGGCTTGTGGGCCTTTTTGACCTTGAGTAACAGTAAACTGTACACGTTGGCCTTCAGCTAAAGTTTTGAAACCGTCGCTAACAATAGCACTAAAGTGTGCAAACACGTCTGCGCCAGATTCTTGCTCGATAAAGCCAAAACCTTTTGCTTCGTTAAACCATTTTACTGAACCAGTAGTTGTATTAGACATAATATGTATCCTAAAAAATTAATATAAGTGTGCCTGAAAAGAGGCGATTGAGCCGGAAAAAATAGTTAACTTGAGGATATCGCGTAGGATTATTACTAAAACAACTCGGTACTAACAAATAAAACAAAACTTCTTTCAAACTAGTATTCTAAATGGGTTATTGCTAACCCATTAAATTGTTATGCAATTAGATACAAACAATGTTTTCGGCTTGTGGGCCTTTTTGACCTTGAGTAACAGTAAACTGTACACGTTGGCCTTCAGCTAAAGTTTTGAAACCGTCGCCTGAAATTGCGCTGAAATGTGCAAAAACGTCTGCGCCAGATTCTTGCTCGATAAAACCAAAACCTTTTGCTTCGTTAAAAAATTTTACTGTACCAGTTGTAGTATTAGACATAATAGTATCCTAAGAATTAATAAAAGTGTGCCTTAAAATAGGCAATTTAACAGGGAGAAAACAAGCATATAACTGAGGATAACGCGCAGGATTATTACTAATAACAACGTGGTACTTACAAATAAGCTGGGTTTTCAATCAACCCGATGCAGGCATGTTAGAGTAAGTTAAAACATGTAGCAAGCTTTATATAATTAAAAGTTATATAAAACGGCATGATTATTTTATATCCTTTTGTAAATTAAGGATTTTATTTTTTAACTTTGTTTTGCATTTTTAATGTGTTTTGATTTTATAGTAGTTACATTCATAAATTTAGTCATTTAACTTTCATAAAAATTACCTTTATTAGTCATATCTATTTTTTATAGTGCAGCGGTTGATCTTTTTGTGGTCACACATTTTTTAAAAAATAATCACTAAATAATGGGAATTATGGATGAAAATTAAAAAAGTTGCTGCGGCAATAGCGCTAACATTTGCGTTTAACGCAGCTAGTTATGCCAATGTATTACCGCAAAGCCAAAAAGACAGCAGTTGGTATAGTGCTGCGCAAACAAAATTAACAACAAAAACCACCCAAGCGCAGAGTGTTAAAGCCACCAAAGCTAAAAACGTAATTTTATTTGTTGGTGATGGTATGGGGGTATCAACGCTAACCGCCGCACGTATTTTACAAGGACAACGCAATAACCAATCGGGGGAGGAGGGTTACTTAAGCTTTGAGGCATTTCCGTATTCCGCACAAGTTAAAACCTATAACGTAGATGCACAAACTCCCGATTCTGCGGGCACTATGACTGCGATGATCTCGGGTGTAAAAACCGATGTTGGCGTAATAGGTGTTGACGAAAATATAGAGCGTGGGATGTGTTCAACAGTTGCGGGCAACGAGTTACTAACAGCAACAGAGCTGGCAGAAATTAAAGGCCTAGCAACTGGGGTTATTTCAACAGCGCGAATTACCCATGCAACGCCTGCAGCAACGTATGCTAAATCGGCCGATCGTAACTGGGAAGATATTTCAGACATGCCAGAGGATGCAATTGCAGCTGGCTGTGAAGATATTGCCTCGCAACTAATTAACTTTGAAAAAAACCTAGAGGCGCGTTTTGTTGGTACTGATATAGATGGCCTTGATGTTGTTATGGGCGGCGGACGTCGGCACTTTTTACCCAAAAACGTAGCAGCTAATTCAACAGACGCAGTAAGCGCAATAGAAGGGGATCGTACCGATAATCGTAATTTGATTAGTGAATGGCAAGCGCAATACCCTACTGCAACGTATGTTATGGACCAAACCGGCTTTGATAATATTGCCGATGACGCTACTAAAGTATTTGGCTTATTTAACGAATCCCACATGCAATACGAAGCAGACCGCGCAAACGATATTGCTGGCGAGCCTTCACTTACCGATATGACTACTAAAGCAATTGAAGTGCTGGGCAAAAACGACAAAGGCTTTTTCTTAACCGTTGAATCGGGTCGTATTGATCACGCGCACCATGCGGGCAATGCCTATAATGCACTTAACGACACAATAGAGTTGGCCAAAGCGGTACAAGCTGCGGTTGATAACACCAATCCAGAAGAAACCCTCATTTTAGTCACTGCCGATCACAGTCATGTATTTACTATTGCGGGCTATCCCAAACGCGGCAACCCTATTTTAGGTCAAGTTGTGGCCGTGGGCGAAACAGCCCCCAGCCTAGCTGCCGATAACAAGCCCTATACCACAGTTGGTTACGCCAATGGTTTAGGGTTTAGAAACTTAGGTGATGAAACAGATGCCGATGCAAGCTATGCAAGTGCTGCTGTGGCAGGGCGCGTTGAGTTACAAGGGATTGATACAACAACCCCTGGTTTTCATCAAGAAACAACAGTGCCATTGGCCTCGGAAACACACGCAGGTGAAGACATTTCATTGCATGCAACAGGCCCCGGTGCTCAGCTTGCACAAGGCGTAATTGAGCAAAATGTAGTGTTTCATATAATTAATCAAGCTCTTGAACTAACTCAGCAATAATGGCGGCTAACATGAAAAAATTAACGGTACTTTCTTTAGCAGTAACTCTTGCACTAACGGGTTGCTCAAGTGACAGCGATAAAAACCAAAATAGTATATTAACTGTCAATAACGTAATTGCTGTCGGGTCTGAGCAATGTGTTAACGGCGGAGTAACAACACAAACAGGCGAAGATACCAACGGTAATGGAATATTAGAAAGCAGTGAGGCTACATCAAGTAACTTAGTATGTAATGCACCAGCTACGTCGCTTAGCAGCGAGCAGTTAGCATCGCTTACTAGTAATGCTTGGTTTAGCGATGCACAAACCAAGTTAGCAACCACAAAAACAGCAAATGCGAGCATAGTGACTGAGTCAGGCAAGGCTAAAAATATTATTTTATTTGTTGGCGATGGTATGGGAATTTCGACAATAACTGCAGCGCGTATTTTAGCCGGGCAGTTAGAAGGTGAAATGGGTGAGGAGCATCAATTAAGCTTTGAAACTATGCCGTATTCAGGTTTTGTAAAAACCTATAACGTAGATGCACAAACGCCCGATTCGGCCGGCACTATGACCGCAATGGCCTCAGGGGTTAAAACCGATGTGGGTGTTATTGGTATTGATGAAGCGGTTGAGCGTGGTAATTGTGTGTCGGGCAAAGGACATGAGCTAGTTACCTCACTAGAGCTTGCTGAAATTGCGGGTAAAGCGACCGGTATTATTTCAACTGCCCGCATTACTCATGCAACACCTGCGGCTATGTACGCAAAATCGGCCGATCGTAACTGGGAAGATATTTCTGATATGCCCGCGAGCGAGTCAGCTAATTGTGAAGATATTGCATCGCAACTGGTTAACTTTGAAGCCAACCTAAAAGCGCGCTTTAATGGTGTTGATGTAGATGGCATTGATGTTGTTATGGGTGGCGGGCGTCGTCATTTTTTACCAAAAGATGCTGCGTTTAATTCAGCCGATGCAGTAAGTGCAGTTGAAGGGGATCGTACTGATAATCGTAATTTAATTAGTGAATGGAAAACGCAATATCCAAATGGTACTTACGTAATGGATCAAACCGGTTTTGATGCAATTAGCGATGATGCTACTAAAGTATTTGGGCTGTTTAACGAATCTCACATGCAGTACGAAGCAGACCGCGCAAATGATATTGCTGGCGAGCCTTCGCTTTCACAAATGACCGAAAAAGCCATAAATGTACTGGGCAAAAACGACAAAGGGTTTTTCTTAACCGTTGAGTCGGGTCGTATTGATCACGCGCACCATGCGGGTAATGCATATAACGCTTTAAACGACACCATTGAATTGGCAAAAGCAGTTAAAGTTGCGGTTGATAACACCAATCCAGAGGAAACGCTTATTGTTGTAACAGCCGATCACAGCCATGTATTTACCATTGCGGGTTACCCTAAACGCGGTAATCCTATTTTAGGTAAAGTGGTGGGCGTAGGCGAAACAACGCCAAGCCTAGCGGCCGATGATATGCCATATACAACGCTAGGTTATACCAATGGTGGTGGTTTTAGAAACCTCGGTAGCGAAACAGATGCTGACGTCGGTTATAACTTTGCACCAGTAACAGGGCGGGTTGATTTAACCAATGTTGATACTACTACCCCTGGTTTTCATCAAGAAGCGCTGGTACCAATGAGCTCAGAAACACACGCAGGTGAAGATGTTGGCGTATATGCTATAGGCCCTGGTGCGCACTTAGTGACAGGCACTAATGAGCAAAGCTTTTTATTTCATGTAATGGACTTTGCCGCAGATTTAGTTAAAACAGCAAACGACAAAGTGGCGCAGTAGTAAGTTTATAATTTGTGTGTGCAAAACAACTCGTACTCTGTGCGGGTTGTTTTTATATTATATTTTGTCATAAAACAGCCATTATTTTTAGCTATGTTAAAAGCATAAATTAGAGCATTTAAAAAGAGTACCCAATGAAAAAAGCATTATTAATGATGACCGTATTATTCAGTAGCAGCGCTTTTTCCCAGCAATGCAATGTTAACCCAGCGCTATTAAAAGCAACTTACACTGTAACCAACAATAAAAATAACGAGCCAACAACTCAAGCGCTAACCCTGTGGCGAAACCAGCAACAAGTAGCGCATCAAAACGAAATAACGACCGAACTGTGGCAGCATTTAACTAATAAGCAAATACGGCCAATTCGTTACTTTAATGCTCAGCAGCGGGGTATTGAATACCAACCGTCAGAAGTACGTGGAGTACAAAACTGGAGTGCAAAAAACCAGCTGGTGGATGCGCATTTAATAGCAAAAATGACGTTAGTAAATACTCAGGGTACAGGTTGTGATGAAGTAAAAAACTATGTGTTAAACGAAGCTGAAACTGAGTATAAGCTGGCTTTATTTACACAGTCAAAGTTGGTTAAAACATTTAGTGTCAGCAGTAAAAAAGGCCAAGTAAACACCTTACTCAGCCTTAATAATGTAAGCAGTAACGAGCAAGCGATAGTTGCTCAGTTTGCTAAATGGGATAACTTTCAAACTACTGACTATGCCGATATAGGCGACAACGAAAACGATCCCTTTTTAGCTAAAATGATTAACCTTGGTTTTATTGAGCATAGCGCCACTGGCTTTTATAACCAGCAGGGGCAAGCTATCCAAGGTGAGCATTATCATTAGATTTTTTGGGCTTGGCAGCGTCCTCTGTTAAGCCCGCAATATAGTCGTTGTCGTCGCAGGTATTTAAATCTTCTTGTGCTTGTTTGTCTTGTTGTAGTACTTGTTTTAAATCTTCCATACGCTGGCGTACAGCTACACCGTAGCTAATATCGTCGCCCCATAATTTTGCTAACTGTAATACACTGGCGCGGTCGTGATCTCTAAATAGCTTACCAGCTCGCTCGGCATCGGGTTTATTGTTACCTAATAACTCGAGCGCTTTAACTGCAAGGCTGATGGCAGAATCAACAGTTTCACGATTAAAGGCATCTACTTTTAAACTAAGTAATTGATAAGCGTGACGACGGTCGATAGCACGTGCAACAATTTTTAACTGCGGGTAGTTTTTTTGCGCAAGCTTAATAATTTCTAATGTTTTATCGGGGTTATCTATAGCCACTACCAGCATTTGCGCTGTTTTTGCGCCTGCGGCTTCAAGTAACTCCTGACGCCCAGCATCACCATAAAATACCGTTTTACCAAAGCGGCGTAATAATTCAATTTGCGTAGGGCTATGATCAAGTACTGTTATTTCGTAACCCTGGGCATGCAGTAAACGCCCCATTACTTGGCCAAAGCGACCGTAGCCCGCAATAATGACATGTTTAGCGCTGCTAATATGCTCGGGTTTATCAAATTCAGGCTTTACGCTGCTATCGCGTTTTTGCAGTTGCTCGTAAAACATTAATAATAAAGGGGCTATTAACATAGAAATAGCCACCACTAAGGTTGTTAATGCGGTTTGTTCGGGCGTTAAAATGCTTAGCGTACTAGTTACACTTAATAATACAAAAGCAAATTCGCCTCCTTGTGCCAAAGCCAGTGTAAATAATAGTTGCTGCTTTTTATTTATTTTAAAGGTAAAAGCCAGCGCAAATAAAATACAGGCTTTAATTACTATCAATAAAACAACTAAGCTAATCACAGTGCTAAATTGATTAAAAAACAGTTCAAAGTTAATCGACGCGCCCACAGTAATAAAAAACAGCCCTAATAGCAGACCTTTAAAAGGCTCTATGTCGGCCTCTAACTCGTGCCTAAATTCACTTTCGGCAAGTACTACGCCAGCTAAAAAGGTACCCAGCGCAGGTGATAAGCCAATACTTTGCATAACCAATGCAATGGCAACCACTAAAAAAAGCGCAAAAATGGTAAATATTTCACGTATATGTGTTTGCGCTATATATCTAAAAATGGGGGCCGATATATATTTACCGCAAGCAATAATGGCGGCAATAACAGCAATCGATGCACCTACTTGTTGCCAAACCGGCCAGTTGGCAATAATTGAATCACTAACCTCGGCGTTGCCACTCAGTGGTGCAAATGCGAGTAAGGGTAATAACGCTAAAATAGGAATAATAGCGATATCTTGAAATAGCAGTACAGAAAAAGCATTTTGCCCAGCTTCTTGTTTTAGCCAGCCTTTTTCTTCTAGGCTTTGCAGTACAATAGCGGTAGAGGAAAGCGCCAGCATTAAACCAATGGCAAGGGCTGTTTGCCAATGCATGGCAAACAGCCAATAACAAGATGCAAAAATAACGGCTGCGGTTAACACTACTTGTAAACCACCTAACCCTAAAATTGAGTGGCGTAATGTCCATAAACGTGAAGGTTGCAGCTCTAAACCAACTAAAAATAGCATCATTACTACGCCAAATTCGGCAAAGTGCATTACATCGGTTTGATCGCCAACCATAGCTAAGGCATAAGGGCCAATAAGTATGCCTGCGATTAAATAACCCAGCACCGATCCGAGTCCTACTCGTTTGGCAATAGGCACAGCTACAATTGCTGCCGCTAAGTAAATTAAAGCTATTTCTAACACGTGTTTTTCCTAGGTGAGTTTTTAAACCCAAGTGGTTTGCGTATAAATAGAATGACTGACACGCTTATAAAATACAATAATTTAAGTGGCTAAAAATGCTGTTTTTTTTAAAATTTTACAGCCTTCAAAGTATTATTAACGCTGACATACCCTAGCTCTGCTTTAATCATAATGAGATTTTTTTCAGGATTAACGCGAATGTTACTTAGATCAATCGTTAAGCAGCAAAAAAAGGATGCGTAATGCATCCTTTATAACTTTCAACTTTTAGCTAGCACTTTTATTAAAAGCGGTAAGTAATATTACCGTATAAAAAGCGGCCATCTAAACTGTATGGCACGTAGGGGGTGTACGGGAATATTTGACCAAAGTTAGAGTAACCAATGTTATCTACAGTTGCTTGTGGGTACTGATCAAACAGGTTGTTAGCGCCTACGGCAAATTTCCATTCATCGTTAGGGCTATAAGCCACTTCAAGATCGGTTATCCATTTTGCATCTAGGTATTCATCTCGGTCGCTGCTTGTAGAAATATCAGCAACTTCGCCATAACGCGTGGCACGCAGTGTAGTTTGCCATTCGTTAAAGCTCCAAACAGCCGATAAGTTTAGTTTGCTATCTGGTGTGCCTTCTTCAAAACGGCCCACTTCACGCCGAGCAAATACAACATAGTCATCACCTAACGAATTGAGTTCTTCAGGGTTGTCGTCTATATGGGTGACTTTAGTGTCGTTAAAGTTAACCGCTGCGTTTAAGCGTACGTCGCCTAGGTTATCTAGTTCCAGTAAATAAGTTGCAACTATGTCTACACCTTGCGTACGTGAGTCTATTGCATTGGTAAAGTAGCGTACGCTTTCGGTGTTTAGCTCACCAGCGTTTGCTAAAATTTGCGCAACTGCTGCACCGGCTAGGTTTTCAGAGAGTACAATCCGGTCATCAATATCAATACGATATGCATCAACCGTTAGGCTAAAATTACCTTGAGTGTAGACAAAGCCAGCGGTTAAGTTTACAGAGTCTTCAGCGTCTAGTTTTTTAGCGCCTAATGCTTGTGCTGCTGGAGAGTCACTTGGAAATAAACCTACTTCAAACGCTTGGTTGTTTTCAAGTATGGTTGATATTTGACGATACGAGCTTTGTGCTAGCGATGGCGCGCGAAAGCCGGTACTTGCTGCACCACGTAACGATAAGTTATCAGTAATACTGTAACGCGTTGCTATTTTTGAGGTGAATGTGTCGCCAAAGTCGCTGTAATCTTCATAACGGCTGGCTAAAACCACATTCCACTTTTCTGTTAGGTAGGTATCAAATTCAACAAAAAGTGCTACGTTGTGGCGGCTTTCGTCGGTAACACTTTGCGGACCAAAACCAGATAGTACCTGTGCACCACCTGCTGCAATTGGGTTGCCGTTACTATCAAGCGCGGTAATATAAGAAGCTTCTTCGCCTTGTTCTATTTTGTAGCTTTCGTGGCGGTATTCAGCACCTATAGTAAAAAATACGTCATCTGGTAAACCTAAATCAAATGCTGTGCTGGCATCTCCATTAACAATAAATTGGTCATAAACCAATGCGCCGTTATCAAATTCGGTTTGGCTGGTGGCACCTAAAGATGTATTTAAGCTATTTACTACGCCTAATGCAAAGTCGTTGCGGCCGTAGTTGGTACTTACATCCCATGTCCAGTCGCCTGTTTCACCTTGTAAACCAAGAGCGAGAGAGTAATCTTCTACGTCGGTTTCAATTTGTGGCAAAAAGCCATTAGGGTAAACGTCTAAAATGTTATTTTTATCTACAGCTCGGCGATAAAACCCGCCTGAGTTGCCTTCACGCTTAGAGTAGCTACCAAAAGAGTATAAGTTTAAGCCGTTATCAAAGTCGTAGCCCATGTTGTAAAACAGTGCATAGTCTTCAAGCTCTGCTTTACCAAAGCGGTGATTGTAACGATCGATAGTGAACTCGCGTGGATCTAGGCTACCATCATCAAGGCGGCTATATTGCTCGCGAGGGTCAAAACCAGAGCGCTGGGTAGAGTCGTTATCACGATATTCAATAGATACGTTTACAAAACCGTTATCGGCTAACGAAAAACCAGAATTAGCGCTAATAGTACGCGTTGCGCCATCGCTCATTTTACGATCGTCGCCAGTATTAAATGCTAAGTTGCCGTTTGCATCTGCGTACACGCTTTCAAGCTGAGGTACTCCAGCCATTTGAGTATCATATTGTCCGTAAGTTACGCTTACACTGCCGCCCTGCGCTGCATCTTTAAGAATTATATTAATAACCCCTGCAATAGCATCTGAGCCGTATTGCGCTGCGGCACCGTCGCGTAATACTTCTACGCGCTTAATTGCCGATGTTGGGATCATATTTAAATCAACAGCTGTTGAACCACGCCCAACTACGCCAGCTAAGTTTAATAGCGCACCTGAATGACGACGCTTACCATTAATAAGCACTAGGGTGTGATCGGGGGCTAAACCACGCAAAACTGCAGGTTTAGCATGGTCTGTACCATCGCCCATTGTTGCGCTTGGGTAGTTAAAGCTTGGCACTTGGTTTGCAAGTACTTGGCTGATTTCAAGCTGGCCTGTACTGGCCATATCGCGACTGGTAATAATATCAACAGGTACTGAACTTTCAGCAATACTGCGTAAGCTGCGACGAGTACCCGTTACCGAAATTACTTCGATATTTTCTTGTGCTTGACTATCTGGCTCTGCGGCTACAGCTACTGAATAAGGCGTGCTCAATGCAGTAGTAACGGCCAAGCTAAGTGCTAATTTTTTCGCTGAAAAGCGCTGTATGGTCATGTGATCCCCCAAGGGCTGCTATTGTTGAGTCTAAAAGCGCCGCATCTTAAAGAAGCTAATAGGATAGTGCAAAGATCAAAACAAACTAAGTTATGCAAATAGCTAAGGCTGGTGTTTACTTTGCGCTGAACGTACTAATTTAAATAGGTGTGCTTGTGTTGAGTAGTTGCAATCACAGGGTGAATTGAGGTGTTTTTTAATACAATTAATTTAGTAAATGTAAATAAAAAAGGCCAAGTAAATTACTTGGCCTCTTTATTGTTTTTAATGTTTTAATTCAAGAGTTAAGTATTACTCTGGCGCAACGTCTAATGTAGTAAATAACGAGTAACGCACGTTATCTATGCCTTTTTCAGACGACTCTTCGCTCACGCTTGCTTCAATTAAGTATAAACCCGGGTGCTGCCACGTTGTGCTAAAAAAGCCGTTTTTGTCAGTGGTTACTTTAACTTCGCCACGTTCGTTACGGTAGCGTGTATCACCTTTTAATATTGCCAGCTCAACGTTTGCTGCCGGCTTACCAGCTTTGAGCAACTGAAAACGCGCTTGTTCACCAACAAATAAATCGTTAGGGTGAGTTGGGCCGCTAATCTCTAAACCTTTACCGAGTAGTGCAGGCTTAGATGTGCCGTTACGACTTACAAACGTATCAACGGTAGAAAATGCTTTGGTTGTTTTAATATCTGTAGCGTCTGCTGGAATATCTTTACTGTTTTTGCCACCAAAAACACGACGACGCTCACCTTTTGCATCTTTATAAAAGGTCATTAAACGTGGTTCACGTTTCATTGCAATATGGTAAGTCCCTTCGTTGGTTAATTTAACTGCCGCAGAGTTTTTACGCTGTAAAAAGTAAGCGCGAATATTATCGCTAATAGGTTTGCCGTCAGGGCCGATAGCCATCAGTAAATTGTCGTCGTATTGTGCGTCTTTCTCAGTTGGGCGGTATGCTTTGTCGGGAGCAAAAATTTCATTAGAAATACTCGCGTCAATCATTACATAATGCGCTTTATCGCCAGATAAAGAAGTATGCGATGGCACTAACCATTGTGCATGGGCGTTAGCATAGCTTGATGCAAGTGCAGTGACTGTAAGTGCGCCAATTAATGCACTTTTAAGTAAATTGATTTTCATAATCGTTCCTTTTTAAATGGTTTTAGCGGATGCTTTATTTGCTGCTATGTATTACTTGGCAATAATAGTGACGAAGCTTTGTGAAAATTCATTGGTACCATCAATCGTGATTTTACCCTCTTGTGTTAGGTCTATTTCGACACGGCTGTAATCTCGGCCGCCTTCTTCGCGTACCACTTCAATATTAAGTAAGTATTTACCCGGTTTTACTGGGTTACCGTCTAAATCATTGCCCTGCCAATTAATGGTGTAAGATCCAGCTCGTTTGGTTGCGCCGCTTATGCCGTCGAAGTTAAGGTTACTCTTACCGGCTTTACGCCACCATTGGCGTAAGTCTTTAAACCATTCGGCTTTTTGTACCCAAAGTGCCAGCGTAGTAACGTGTTTGCGCTCGCTTGTTTCTAGCCAAACTGCAACATAAGGGCGGTGATACGGTTGTACGTCTAATTCGGGTAGGTTTAATTCAATTTCTAATTGTGCAGTTTGTGCATGCGCAGTCGCTTGAAAAAACGTCGCAACTAGCAGTAATGCTGCGCTTATAAACACTTTAAATTTAATCATTAATACACTCCTTTTAATTGTGGAACCCAACATAAATAAATAACGACAGGCGTTGCTATGCCTAACACCGTTATCCATATTCCTGCTAAGCGTTTTTTTCTGTTTTGAAATAAAATAATCATGCCGGTAATGGCAAATAAGATCATTAATACAGCTGAGATATCTATTACCCAACTCCATGCTTCGCCACTATGTCGGCCTTTATGTAGATCGCCAATTAGGCTTAAAAAACCACCTGTTTGGTAATCAAGGTTTAGTGTGCCACTTATAAAGTCGAGCTCGGCGTAGGCAAACCCCGCGGGTAATGGGTAGTCGAGCATTACCAGTGCGTCCTCTTTTTCCCATTCAATGCTTTTTACGTTAGTGAGCGCATATTGCTTGGCTAAGTAAGCTTCTATTTCGGGGTAGAGTGTAGGTAAGGTACTTAACTGCGCATTTGCTTTGGCAGCCAATGCACTTGGAATTGGAGTTGATATTTGGCCATTATTTTTATCATTTTTAAGCCAGTCAACATGGTTAAGTACTATGCCGCTAACACAAAATAAAATAAGCAAAAAAAATAGCGCTGTAGAAATATAAATGTGTAAAGCCCGGCTGGTGCTATATAAAGCTCGTTTGTTAATAAACGCCATAATAACTGTAAACTAATTAATATTTACCACATGATAATGATTTGTATTAGCTATTACAAATATACTTACTAAACTTTACATTAAGTTTTTATAAACAGCGGGTATTTACGTTGTTAAAGCGGGATATTCAACTTTTTGGTATGGAAGAGGGTCTTAAAATTAAATAAATCATTACAGCCACTTCAATTATGGCAACTAAAAAAATAACCCAAACAGCAGGAGATGAAGCCAGTAAAAATATAAAACCAACCAGCATGCCCAAAGCGGCGCAATATTTGGCTTTAACAGGCACTACTTTATGTGCTTGCCACTGGTGCAGGGTAGTGCCGTATCGTGGATGATTTAAAAGCCAATGCTCAAGTGCAGGCGATGAGCGAGTAAAACAGGCCAGAGCTAAAATAAAAAAGATGGTGGTGGGCATAACCGGTAGTACTATACCTATAATTCCAAGTACAACTAGCATTAAGCCAAGTACTTTAAACCATACCTTTTTGTAATATATATAGGTTGTTTTTATATTCACTTAGGTTAGTTTTATTAAATTATAGTTAGTTTGATTATAGAGTAATTAATGCCGAAATTTAAGCGCAATTGCAGTTACTTAATACGTGGACATAAAGGAATAAATAAAATTAGCGCAGCAAAAAGGGCAAACAAAGTTGCCCTTTATAACTAACTAATTAACTAGCTAATTAACCTTGCTTGGCTTAAAAGTAATAACCAAGGTTAATATTAAAGCGACGTTCTGTATCGCCTTCACCAATAATTGTTCCGCCAATAAATGGTTGATTACGTGCTTGGATAAAGTCGAAGTAACTAAAGAAACCACCTGCAGCAACACTCATACCCGTTACATTCATCCAAGTATTTGCGCTGTTATCAGACTTGTCGTAAATAATACCGTAATCGTTGTAAAACTGAATGTCGGTCACTGGGCCCCACTCAAGTGAGTAGTTATAAGCTACGTTGAAGTTAGTCATTGTTGCTTTGCTCGAAACAGTATCGTAATAAGCGTAAGCACCTACAGCAAAACGGTTGCTATTATCGTCTAGGTCGTAGTCGTACTCGCCATGTTGAAATTGTACGTTCCAGTTATTAATTTTGCTATCAAGATGCACAGCCCATGCACCGTAGCTTCCAGCACGGTCATTACCGTCATGTAGGCCGCCACTTAATAGCGATACACCCAGATCGGTAATTACGTTTTTACTATGCTCTACTTGATACGTTGCGCGACCTGCAAAGGTATTGTATTCACCAATTTTATTTACAGGTTCTGCGTATGTACCTTCATTTGGTGCACGACTACCTACAATATCGTACGAGTAACGCTTGCTTTTATCGGAACCACCGTCTACTCCGCCTAGTTCATCATTTTTGAAAAAACCAAGGTCTAGCTTCCAGTTGTCTTTAAGTTTACGTTTTACTACCACACCTAAATCAAAATCGTCTTCTAACCCTACGTAATAGTTAGTGCTAAAAAAATAACTGTGTGAGTTGTACGGGCCGTTACCAAAAGGAACAGATGTTATACCTGCTTGGCCTTCCCAACCATCCACAAACTCATAACCAAGGTAAGCGTATTTAATTACAGTCATGTAATCGTAAAAGCGAATTTCACCATTTAGAGAAATATCATTAATTTCACCAGATACATTTAAACGGAAAATATCAAAATCAAAGTCGCCGCCGCGATCTTTATTGTCATCATCGTATGAATTAATGCTGTAATTAGCGCGAATAGCACCGCCAATTTTAATGCCTTCGTCTTTTTTATCTGATTCAGACTCTGCAACAGCAACAATTTTTGTATCCGCTTTTTTACTTATTTGAGCAACTTGTTGTTCGTGTTGCTCATTAATTTGTTGTTGTTTGGTTTTTTCAGCTGCTAATTGCTGCTCTAGCATCTGCATTTGCTGTTTAAGTTGTTTAAGCTGAGTTTGAAGCGTGTCTAGATCTGCGGCGAATACATTGCTCGACGCACCAGCTAGCATGAGGGCAAGTGTTAATTTCGAAAGTTTAGTCATAAATTGCTGCTCAGATTTTGATTGAAAATTTAAGATGTAAAAGCACATCCTGTGTAAATTTATTATTTAGGAGCTTGAGTAAGCGCACCCACTTCTAACAGAGGCGATGCATCAAGTTTATCTGCATCCATCATTGCGGCAATGCGCTGCATTGACGACAGTAATAGGCTCTGCTCCCACTCTGCAAGTGCCGAAAACTTAGCAATAAAATGCTCTTGTAGTGGTTGCGGTGCTTTATCAAGTAACTCCTTTCCTTTATCGGTGAGGTATAAACTCACTCGACGCTTATCCATTTGGCTACGTACCCGAGTTACTAAGTCTCTACCTTCTATCCTATCAAGAATATTAGTAACGGTTGCCGGGCTTAAATTTACATTTTGAGCTATACGGCTTGCTGTTATCCCATCTGTATGGGAAACCTCTTGCATTATAAGCAGTTGTGGCCCAGTTAAGCCTGAAGTTTTATTCAGTTGCTTAGAGTGTAAATCGATCGCACGAATCACTTTACGTAAAGAAACCAATAACTCGTTATGTTTTTGCATTTAGCTAATCTCGTTAAAAGGGCGCAATGGTTTGCCATAATCGCGAAATGTTACACATCAAGTAAATTGAATTCAAATGATATATTGCATTTTAGCCTGCTTTTTGTGGTTTTTATTAGTTTGAGCAGTAATTAAAATTTGTGTTTTTTAATTTTTAATCTATGTCTGTAGTGTTTTATTCGCCAATGGCTGTAGTATACCTTTAAGCCTATAGAGTATAGATAATGAGTTTTTTTTATCAATTTATAAGTATTGCTAATTTACTGAGGGTGACATTTATAAATAAGTATTAGTACAAAGTAATTATTTATAAATACCTCGCAGGTATTACCGAGTGAAAATAAAGCGATCGATATTTAAATTATTTCGCTTATCATGTAGATGATTTATAAGCTTACTTGACTATTTAGGTGCACATTTAACACTACGTGCCAGCATTATAGGAAATAATATGAAGTTATCACCTTCCGTTAGTATTTGTCATACTGACACCGGTTTAGAATTTATTAATATAAATAGCAGCCATTGCGATGCAAAAATATTTTTGCAAGGCGGGCAAATTACCGAGTTTACCCCAAAAGGTAAGCAGCCATTGTTATGGGTATCTCAAGAAGAAACATTCCAAGAAAATGCCAGTATTCGCGGCGGTATCCCAATTTGTTGGCCTTGGTTTGGAGCACACGATAACAGCGATTTTCCGGCGCATGGTTTTGCTCGAACGAGTTTGTGGCAGGCCGATGAAGTGCATGAAACCGAATACGAAGTTATTGTTAGCCTTAAATTACCCATGAAACTAGTTAATCTTGATTATTGGCCGCATCAATCAAGCTTACGAGTTGAGTTTGTACTAAACGAGCAGTTACAAGTGCGCTTAACAACCACAAATTTAAGCAATACACCGTTTAGCTTTTCGCAAGCGCTGCATACTTATTTTCCAACATCAGATATTAACAATACCAGCGTTGATGGTTTGCAAGGTGCGCAATATACTGAATTTGGCGAAGCTCCAGTAATGCAAAGTGATGTGGTTAGTTTTGCCCGCGAAACCGACATGGTTTATACCCAAGCAGCGCCAGTGCAAACCATTAATACTCCCGAGGGTATAATTAGTGTGGGCCGAGAAAATTCCAGCTCTTGCGTATTGTGGAATCCATGGATAGAAAAATCAAAGCGTTTATCTAACTTTGCTAATACTGAATATAACAACATGCTTTGCCTTGAAGCAGCCAACGTATTAAATGATGCCGTTACGCTCGCGCCAAAACAAAGCCATACCTTAATTACCATCATTAAATGGCTGAGTTGAGCCTTGTATTTATATAAGTAATAGTGAGTTTAAACAATAATATGGTGTTTAATAATCAACAAATAACCAACTTACCACAACATAGTAATATTGAGTTTAAGCCATTGGCGGCTAACGCTTTGCTGCATGTGCAACTTAATTGGCTGGCGTTTTATATTCCTTTAATAACCGGCTTAGTGGTGGCGTGTTACTTAAATGCTGCTTTTGCTAATCTAGCGCAAACGTATTTGTTGATTGGCATGCCAATAATTATCATATTATCAATGTTTTATAATGTAGTGAGTATAAAGCTGCAAGGGGTAGCAATGCGCACCCACGATATCGCGTTTAAAAAGGGAATTATTTGGCAGCAAATAGTTATTTTGCCGCTAGCGCGAGTACAGCATATTGAGGTGCACCGCGGGCCAATTGAGCGCAAACTCGGCTTAGCGAGTTTAAAGCTATACAGCGCTGGTGGCATGAGCGCCGACCTGCAAATTAGCGGCTTAACTCACGACGATTGTAAAAATATGCGCCAGTTTGTACAAAACTACCGCAACGACGATAACATCGCACAAGTAACCCCTGCAGATGAGTAACGCTGGTAGCGCAAGTAGTTTACATTGGCAAGCTGTATCGCCTTGGGCGTTAGTGTATTTTGTTGTCCATTTTATGGTGCGAGTTATAAGAGATGGCATATTTAATTTGCTACCTATTACGATTGTGTTTGTAACTCAAGTTGAAAACAAACTATTTTGGGGACAAATTGCCGGAGCCGTCGCGCTTGTTGCTTTGCTTATTTACTCTTTTTTATATTATAAAAGCTTTCGTTTTTGTATTTCTGAAGAACACGAAATTTTACTCAAAAAAGGCGTATTTAAAAAAGAGCGTTTAACCCTTAAATTTGCTCGCGTACAAAACGTAAATATTGCTGAGCCGTTTTATTTTACCCCTATTAACTTAGTAAATTGTATTTTTGATGCCGCAGGTAGCGTAGCGCAAGAAGTGGTACTGCCGGGAATAACCAAAGAACACGCACAACAAATGCGTAAACAAATTTTTGCTTACAAAGCCCAGCAGCAAGATACTGTAACTGACAATGTAGATCACCAAGTAACAGCACAAAGCAGTCTATTTATTAGCAATAAAGAAATTGCTAAGTTTGGTTTAATATCAAATATGGCTATTTTAGCCTTTGCAGCTATTGCGCCATTTATAAATGTTGTTATCGATTTTTTAGAGCAAAAGCTGATTGCTAAAATGGAGGGCTTTTACCAGCAAGAGCTAGGTATAGTGGCCAATGCTGCCATGTTTGCGGTGATCACCTTAATTGTTTTGTTGGTTATTATTGCGGTGTTGTTATCGGTTGGCATGTCGTTGATTCGGTTTTATAACTACGAGCTGTATTTTAAAGGACAAAAGTTTAAACGCATTGCTGGCTTATTAGAGCGCCATCAGTTATCTATGAGCTTAGATAAGGTGCAATCAATTGTTATAAAACAAAACTTAGTTGCCCGACTATTAAAGCGCTTTACCGTTGAATGCTTGCAAGCGAGCAGTGGTGGTATGGTAGCAGGCGTTGCTGCTAAAAATAATAAACAAACCTTGCTCTTACCGGTATTAAACGCGGCACAAGTAAACAGTGTTTGCCAATGGATTTATCCTTGGTTTAATAGCAAAAACCTCGCATTTACAGGCGCAGAGCGCGCACTACTATATAAAAACTTGGTTTTTTATGCGCTTTTACCGAGCATATTAGTATTTGTTTTTTGCTTAGTAGCTGAGTTTAATATGTGGCTTAGTTTAGGTGTATTTGTTGCATTTTCTGGTTTAGTTACCTTGTCGTATCAGCGTTATGGCTATTACTTACATGAAGATAATGGCCGGTATTATATGGTGGTGCGCAAAGGCTTGATTGGCGTACATTATCGGGTGTTTGAACTGTATAAAACACAAAGTGCCCGTAGTATAAGTACCTACTTAATGCGTCGCTCAGGGTTAAAAAGTGTGTATATACAACTCGCCTCAGGTTACGCTTTTATGCCCTATATAAAGCAGCAAGATGCTGACTTTATAATTGATTTTACACTTATGCAGGTTGAATCTGATCCCCGTAGCTGGATGTAGCTCTACTAAAAGCATGTGTAGTTTATAGTTGCACATGTTTTATTACACTTTATTACTGCCAACTAAAAGTAATTAGTAATAACCTAGGTGCAGTTAAGGGATCATCTAAGGGACTATAATGAAAAAAACACTTATCGCAGCGGCTTTATTACTTACCGCGCCGAGCTATGGCAACGACTGGCAAACCATTCATACCGAGCACTTTAATGTGCATTACAGTATTGAGCATACCGACTTTGCCAAATCGACTGCTGTAGAGCTCGAAATAGTACGTACCAAAGTGCTTGAGCAACAAAACCGCGCACTCGATAAAACTGTAGATGTAGTGGTGTTTGATCCCTTAAATGCAGCGAATGGTTTTGCGCTACCTACCTCAAATAACCCGATAATGGCACTTTTTACCACGCCGCCACAATCAGATACTGTTATATCAAATACCTCAGGTTGGCAGCAGTTATTGGTATTGCACGAGTACATTCACTTAGTGCATTTAGCACAGCCAACACGTAATAACTGGCAGCAAAAAATACGCAGTCTATGGGATCTATACGATCTAACTTACAGCAATACCCCTCGTTGGGTTGCCGAGGGTTATGCCACGTTAATTGAATCTAAAATGACCGGTCGTGGGCGCTTATTTGATAACTACTCAGAAGCAATATTAGTAGAGTTTGCCCAGCAAGGAGCGTTGCCCAGCTACTCACAGTTAAATAGTACCGAAGGTGGCTTTATGGCCAGCTCCATGGCGTATTTAATTGGTAGCCGTTTTTTAAATTGGTTAGAGCAAAACTATTCAGAGCAAACGCTCGATAGCGTTTGGACACGCATGCAAGGCGTAAAAGTGCGTGATTTTGATCAAGCATTTAGCGGCGTGTTTGGGCAAAGTGCCGCTAAGCTGTACCGCCGTTTTGTAGCTGAATACACTTACAAAGCTATGGCCAAAGAGCAATTAGAACCTAAGCTTAATAGTGAGCTGTGGCTACAGCTTAGTTTATATGCAAGTAACCCTGCGCTTGCAAAAGATGGCAGTAAGCTGGCAATTGTAGAGCGTGATAAAAACGATAACACTAAGCTTATTGTGTACAGCACAGAGCAAAATACTAAAGCCGAAAATAGCTTTAATAAAGCACAAAAAAAGCTATTAGAAAATGATCCCCTAGATATTGCTGACACTGCACCTGGTGTATTTAAGCGTGAGCAAAAACAAGTGCTTAACCAAATTAACCGAGCAGGCATAGCTAACCCACAATGGATTAATAATACCACGCTTTACTTTAGTGCTTTTAGTACTGAGGAATCGGGGAGTTATAATCGTGTTTCTGATGTTTTTAGCTACAACACTGAAACCGGCAATATAGAGCAGCTTACCGAGCTTGCAGGTATTCGCCGTTTTAGCGTAACCAGCGATGGTGAAACCTTATATGCTGAGCAAGTAAGAGGTGGTTACTCAGAATTAGTGAAAGTAAATTTAACCACTAAAGTCGTCACTGAGTTATTTAGTAAAAGTTTAAAAACGGCGTATGACTACCCAATATTAAACCCTGATGAAACTAAATTAGCTTACTTATCAGCATCTTTAAACGAAAATTGGCAATTATATATACAAAATACGGATGGTGAGCACCGTCAATCAGTGGCTATGCCAAACGGGTATCAATATTTAAGCCAACCAAGTTTTAGCCAAAATGGAGAGTCGCTTTACTTTATTGCTGGCTTAAATAGCGCTACCGATATTTATAGTTATCATATTGCAAGCAAAACACTCACTAAACTAACTCAAGGGCAAGAAGCGGTTGCACATCCCATTGAAATGACTGATGGCTCATTACTTTATTTCTCGATTAGCGCAGATGGCCCCAATGTAAAACAACTAGCGAAAACACACCAAGGGAATATGGTTAGTGATATTGCAACCACTAAACATGCGCCACTGCTTATGGTTAATCAACACACACTTCCAAAAGCTAACATTTACACTAACCAAGTAGGCACACAAAGTAGCTACAATGCACTTGAGCAACAAGCCACTTTTGCACTAGGCGCGCAGTATTATTCGGCTGCAACCAGTTTGTTGAATTTAGGGGTTAAAAGTAGCGATTTATTAAAACAGCTCGACTTACAGGCAGGGTATAGCGCCGACTTGCACAATGGTGCTTTGCATGGTGGTTTTGTGCAGGCAAAATACAGTGCATTACCAGTAAAATTCAAACTTAGCGTGTTTGATTATAATTTAAATACAGCACGCCAATATAAATCCTTAAATCAAACAAGCTTAAGCGCCGATATTACTGCGCGCGGTGGTTTTGCTGCAATAAGTTACCCTCTTAAATTTGGGCAGTTAAACTTAACGCCAGAGCTTGCTTATAATTACACTGACTACAAACAAAACCATAAAAGCTGGACGCGCTTAGGCGTTACTCAAAGCTGGCAATATGACCGCCAAGACTTTGTTATAGGCCAAAGTATTTATGCGAGCTGGTACGATGGCAGCAGCAAAAGTAATAATTGGCAAGGTTACGATTTAGCCGCCCAAATTTTTGGTAAAGCATTTGGTATTCCTCTTTATGCAAGCCTTGAGCAAAAGCAACGTGATGATGGCAGCCTTGCATTAGGTGGCTTTGGCTCAAACCTGATTAATCAGCAACAAAGTAGCGAATTTGTACTTTCATCTGAGCTGCCTTTTTACAGTGCAACTGCAAAGCGTTATCAAGGTTATGGTGCTGGGTTTAGCTTTAAAGAGGGGTTACCTTGGCTTTATTACAAGCAACACCAACTTGATAGCATGGTATATGCACAAAGTTACGGCTTAAAATATCAAGGTGATATTAGCTTTGGGATGGGGCCTGCAGGTATAAATGATTTAACGTTTAATTTGGGCTTATCGCGCGTAGAAGGCGATAGCTTTGCAGATGAAATGCGCGCGTGGTTAAGTTTTTATTATTCGCTTTAGCGTTTTTAAAAGCAAAGGTAAAAATAATTAATAACGGGGTTTGAGCGGCGATTTAAGTGCCGTAAAACCCACATTTACTTTGTCATACTTAACGACAGTAACTTAGCTTGATACACATTAAGCTTTTGTTTGTCGCGTTCAAGTTCGATGGCTTTTTCAAGTAAGCTTTGTGTTTGTTGAGTTTTACCTTGCTGAAAGCGTATTTTCGCCAGCTCTAAATACAGATCGGCTATATACGGTGCTTTTACTATTGCTTGCTCAACATGTTTGTTAGCGCTATAAATATTTCCTGTTTGTAACTCATTTTTAGCCAGTACTAATAACTCATAAGGATCTTTTTCTATATTTATTAGTTGTAAAGATAACTGCTGCGCAAGCTGAGTATCACCAAGCTTTTGAGCTAATAATTGATAGTTACTAATTAAATTTATGCTCGCATAATTGTTATTTAATGCTGCTTGATAAATATTTTTCGCGCTTTGTAAGTCGCCAGCATGGCGGTGTAATATGCCTGCTAAGTTAAATAGCTCAGGATCTTTAGGGGTGTAGTTATTAGCTTGCAAAATAAGAGAATATGCCATGTTTAATTGTTTGTTTGCTAATGCGCTAGCGGCTAAATTGCTATAAAACTTAGCGAGTAAGTCATTATGGTTAGCACTACCTGAGTAAATACTGTCTCGAGTTGGGAAGTAGTCGATTAACGTACCTGCGCGGGTTGTTATTGTGCTTATTGGATTTATGTTTTTAGCGGTACCTATTTCTTTAGGGGCATAAACCATAGTTCTAAAATGGTTAGCTACATACACTAAGTTACTTTCTTTTGCGTAAACAGGCTCGCTGGTCATTTCTTGAAAACTCGTATCTAAACCAAGAATGCGAGCATAGCTTTGGGTAAGCACCGCTAGGCTAATACAGTTTCCTTGCGCTCGATTAACTGTTTGTGTAGAAGTGAGTGTATCGCCGTGATATGTAAAGTTAGTTAGTTGGTTTTCAAGGTAATTATAAACAACTCTATCGGTACGAATCCCAGATAATAGCTGTTTTTTGGCATACGCTAAAAACTGCTCTGTCTCGACCTCAGACAGCTCAAAAATAGCTTGTTCAGATAAAGTGGGTTGCTGGCTAAATAAAGCATGATTAATTACTTGTGTAAGCGGTATAGTTTGCAGTATTTGCTTTTGATTGTTAGTACTGCTGCAGCCGGTTATTAATGAAAAAATAGTAATTATCACAAGCGTATAAAATTTCATAAACTCACTCCATTGATACAAAAGTAAGTAGCTTAAATAGAGTTAATTACTACTTTACCTAACATTATAATGAGTTTGTTTTTTAATCAAGGGTTTGCTGTGCGGCGTTTATTTAAACGGTTGTGTCGTGACTGCTTTTTGCGTGCACGTCGGGTAAGCCATAAATAAAAGCCAGTACCTGCAAGCCATACAGGGCTTAAGCCAATAACAGCCCACAGCACCTTACTTACAAGCCCTGCAAAGTAGCCAAAGTGGAGCTTTCTAAAGCTATCAATTACTTGCCAGCCAATTCCTACTTCGCGAATATCCCAGTTAGCCATGTGCTCGCCAGTTAGCTTATTGTAAGTAATTGTATTGGCGTATTCACTAGCCAGCGGATTGGTTGTGCTTACTTCACCAAATAAGGTAATGTTTTCGTCTGGCTCTAATGGCAAAACTAAAAAAGTACCGTTAAAAGTAGAGATTTGTTTTTTGCTGTCATCGAGTATTTGCTGCAACGAAATGTCGTGACTGTATAAGGGGTTGGTTAGTACATAATGCTCTTCTTGTGCGTGTTCTATCACTTCGTGATACCACACAGCCCAGTTAAAGTAGCCGCCAGTAATGGCTAAAATAATAATAATGGGTGAGCCTAACACGCCGGTCATTTTATGAATGTCGCTAAGCACTATTTGTAGTGTTGCACGCCAGCGTACGCTAAATAAGCGTCGCCAAAATTTGCGATAAATAATCAGGCCGCTAATACCCAATACGAGTAAAAACACCGCAAAAAAGAACCCTAATACAGTGCCCGTTTGCCCTGGTAAATTTTTAAAATCGTTAAGTAAAAAGGTGTAATGCAGCTCTAAAAACCAATCGGTGAAATAATGGCTGGTACCCACAGGCTCTGACAAAATATCACCTGTGTATTGGTTTAAATGTAACTTAGCCCATTGCTCTGTACCGCGCTTTATTAAGTAAACCCGATCAGCAGTATCATCGTTAAATATTTCCCAACTAGCTACTATATAATTAGGGTAAGTACGCTCTGTTTTAGCGATTAACTTATCAATAGGTAGTCGCTCAGGTAATGCTTTTACCACAAAGTGGCTATTTGGCATTAGCAGGCCATCTATTTCGCTTTTAAATACTAAAACACTCCCTGTAATGCTAATAACAATAAGGGGGATGATAGCAATAAGGGCAACCCAGCTATGAATTTTAAACAGTGTTTTTCGCATATATAAAGCAAGAAAAGATGATAAGTATTGCGCATGATAACAATTATCAATTGCAATTCAAGTTTTGCAGATGGTTATGCTAAAAACAGCAAAAGCGTGAACTTAAGCTAACGATTTTTGTATAGCTAAGTTGCCAGCTGCTAAAAAAATATTTTCAATTTAGTTGAGTAAAATCTAGTCGCCACTACAATGCCGCTATAATATAAAATCCTTTAAAAACATATGTTTATTATATGTTTCCATTTTAATTCCTATTAACACTTACGTAACGAGCGAGGTTGCTTTGGCACATTTTCTGCCTGTATTGTCTTCATTTATTTTAGTCTTTAGTTTTTTACCACTGCTAAATAAAATTCGTAAAAATCGCAGCGTGTCGGGTTTATCGCTGTTGATGATGACCTTTGGTGTTGCACAAAGTACGTACTTTATTGCCTTTAATCTGTATTTTGAGCGCTTTTATATGGCGCTGCCATTTATAGTAACAGGTATATTAAGTGGTTCTATTTTATACTATTTTGCGCGTTATAATGCTGAACGAAAAGAGCGTGTTCAGTTACTGTGTATGTTGGCTTTTTCGCTTATTCCATTTACGTTATTAGCTAACCCAGTACTCGATACAGCTAAGGTACTAACGTGGTTAACCTTTGTTGGTTTGGTAATGAGCTCGGTGCGTGTAATGCCACAAACGTATAAAACTATTCGCAGTGGTGATATTAGTAATTTAAGTGCACGTTATTTTAGTTTGCAGTTTGTGGCGGGTATTTGTGGTTTATTTGCCGAGTTTGCTATGGCTACGCAAAGTATTGCGCATATTTTAACGTTTGTGATGATTTTACTCACCAACGCTGCGCAGCTTGGTTGCATTCAATATTATAAAATGCGCCCTAATACGGTATAACGTTTAAAATAATAGTGATAATTTAATTTAACTGTGGCAGGTTTAAGCTATTCGTAATTATAAAGTTTAAACCATGCAATTAACTATTCATCAAATAGATGCGTTTACTAATGAATTATTTAAAGGCAATTATGCCGCAGTGATCCCCCTTGATACGTGGTTAAGCGACGATTTAATGCTAAAAATTGGCGCAGAAAACAACGTGTCCGAAACCGCTTTTACTTGCCAGCAAAGCGATGGCAGCTTTGCTATTCGCTGGTTCTCACCTTTGATGGAAATTGACTTTTGTGGCCATGCCACACTGGCAGCTGCTTATGTGCTTTGTGAGCAGCATAATTTAGCGCAAGTGCGTTTTTATGCTGCTGCCGTGGGCGAGTTAGTCGTTAATAAAAATAGCGATGGTAGCTTTGCCATGACCTTTCCAAAACAAGCACCGGTTGTTGTATTAAATGCCCCTTCTGCACTGCTAAATGGTTTATCAAAAGCACCCACAAAAGTGCTAAAAAACCGCCAAGCTTATTTTGCTATTTACGATAATGAGCAAGATGTAACTCAGCTTAAAACCGATTCGCAGTTACTAAAAACATTATTTCCGCTCGATGTGGTTGCCAGCGCACCTGGAGATGAATACGACTTTGTGTCTCGCTACTTTTGGCCTGCAAGCGGTGGCGATGAAGATTATGTAACAGGCTCTATTCATACCGGCCTTGCCCCTTATTGGGCTCAGCAATTGGGTAAAACTACGTTAAGCGCTTATCAGGCTTCGAGCCGCGGCGGACAGTTACTATGCGATGTTGGTGATACATATGTAACGATCACAGGGCATGCGGTAAGGTATTTAACCGGCACTATTTTTATTTAGCCAAGCGCTGCATACTTTCTAAATTGTGTATAAATAAACCATGCTATTACTCTTACGCTGCGAATAAAACGCTTTTATTTAAAAATATAATTTTTGAAAGTTAGCACAGGCGACGCAGCCGCCACTATATACTTATTACTCCAAACCGCGCCTCTATTATTTATTCTTGTTTAAAGTTATTGATTTATAAACTTAAAAATTACAGCTTTAATTTCTCTATAGTATTACTTGTTATTCTTTTTATTAATTGAGAGTTATTTTAGAAATAGTTACTTACAAATGCGTCGTTAATATTTGGTTAAGCTCTGTTATTATGTTGTTAGTGAGTTTTTGAGGTAATTAAGTTATGCAAACAAGAATACTTAAATGGGTTTTTCCTTTTGTTGCACTTGCCATTGGCATAGTGAGCTTTATGGGAATTAACGCTATTGCAGAAGAATCAGCAGAAAAAAAACCAGTAGATACACGCCCTACCGTTAAAGTGGAAAGTGCTTTGGCAAATAATCATCAGGTTATTATTAATAGTTACGGTGAAGTAAAGCCGCTTGAAAATACCCAATTGTCGGCGCAGGTGTCGGGTGAGGTATTAAGTTGGCATCCTAACTTTATTGCCGGTGGTGTAGTTGGCCGTGGCGAAACCCTATTTACTATTGAAAAAGATAATTACCAAGCAGCCGTTTTAATGGCTGAAGCTGAGCTTGCACGCGCACAAGCAGGCTTAATTGAAGAACAAGCACAAGCGCAAGTAGCAGCAGACGAAGCAACACGCTTTCCTGGTAAGGCCCGTACAGATTTATTTTTACGTAAACCACAAGTTTTGAGTGCACAAGCGTCGGTTAAATCGGCGCAAGCTGCCTTAAAGCGTGCGCAACGTGACTTAGAAAATTGCGAAATAACTGCGCCATACGATGCGCTCGTTATTAGTCGTAATATTGGTGTGGGTCAGTTTGTATCTATGGGTTCGCAAGTGGCCGAAATTAATAACATAGAAACCGCAGAGGTGATCATTCCTATTGCCGGCTTTGATAGTATTTTTTTACCAGAGCGAATTAAAGGTATTACTGCAACAGTGATTCAAAAAGGACTAAATAGCTTTACTCGTGAAGCAGTAATAGACCGCGATTTAGGTATTGTAGATAGTGCTACCCGCATGAGTAGTTTAGTGGTGCGAATTGACGACCCTTACGGTTTAAAAAGCAAACAACCAGCAATTAAATTTGGCAGCTACGTACAGGTAAGATTTGCAGGCGCTATGCTCAGTAACATTTACCGTTTACCGCAAGCATTAGTGAATAATCAAACGGTATGGATAGTAAATGAGCAGCAGCAACTTGAGCCGCGCAAAGTAACGGTTATTAGAGAAGAAGGTGAGTTTTTTTATATTAACAGCGGTTTAAATGCAGACGATAAACTCGTTGTTACCTTGCCAGAGTATCCGCAAAAGGGCATGGAAGTAAAAGTGGCTGGTACTAGTACTAACAGCGCAACTGAAAGCTCAGAGACAAGCAACTCTAATACTCAGCAGTTGTAAGGCAGCAAAATATGAATGAACCAATAGAGCAAAAACAAACGGGTATTATTGCCTACTTTGCAAAGAATTCGGTAGCTGCCAATTTAATGATGTTTTTTATCATTGTAATGGGGATTATTAGTTACTTTACTATTCAGCGCCAAATGTTTCCTAATGTAGAAATTAACTACATTAATATTGAAGCTAACTATCCAGGTGCATCGCCACAAGAAATAGAAGAAAGCATTCTCATAAAAATAGAAGAGTCGCTTAAGGATGTAACCGAAATTAAAAAAGGCGTGTATCGTGCGTTTCGTAATGGTGGCCGTGCGAGCTTAGAAATAAATACTGACGTTAAACTTACCGACGTGCTCGATAAAGTAAAACTTCGCGTAGATGGTATAGCCACGTTTCCTGGCGGTATGGAGCCGGTAACAATTAGCCAAGTAGAGTTTAGACAAGACGTAATAGGCATGACCTTAGTAGCCGACCTGCCACTGAGCGAGCTTAAGCCAATTGCAAACCAAATAGAGAGTGAGTTATTGCAGCTTTCTAATGTATCGCTAGTTGTTAACGATGTGCCACTTGATGAAATAGCCATTGAAATTGAACCCGATACGCTGCGCCAATATAACTTAACCTTAAGCGATGTAATGAATGCAGTACGCAGATATTCAGCTAACTTTTCGGCAGGGCAGCTAAAAACTGACTCGGGAGTTATTTCGGTACGCGTAGAAAATCAATTTTATAGCGGCGAAGAGTTTCGAAAAATACCGGTAAAAATTGGCGAATACGGTGCAAAAGTATTATTGCAAGATATTGCCATAATTAAAGACCAATTTACTGAAGGTGAGCGCTACTTTAAGTTTAATGGGCAAAATGCGGTGTATCTTTCGGTTAAAGCAACCCAAGAGCAAAACATGATCCCGGTTGCTGGGTCGGTTAAAGCATTTATAGAGCAAAAAAATAATCAGCTGCCACCCAGTATACGGTTAGAGCCATTAATGGATATGACTTATTATCTAAATGCTCGCCTTGATATGATGAAAGCTAACTTGTTTCAGGGCGCTATTTTAGTGGCAATTATGTTGTCGTTATTTTTGCGTTTTAAACTGGCGTTGTGGGTAATGCTAGGGCTGCCAGTGTGCTTTTTAGGTGCGATGATGATGATGCCGGTATTTGGTATTAGCATTAATATTATTTCGTTATTTGCGTTTATTATGGTGCTGGGAATAGTGGTGGACGACGCCATAGTCATAGGAGAGAGCGCCTACACCGAAATAGAAAGAAGTGGTGGTGGTGTTGAAAGCGTAGTGCGCGGCGCTAATCGTGTTGCAACGCCTGCGACCTTTGGCGTATTAACCACAATTGCAGTGTTTGCACCATTTACCTTATCGAGCGGCCCAGAAAGCGCGTTTTTTTACGGTATAGCGGTAGTGGTAATGCTGTGCTTAGTATTTAGTTTGGTTGAATCAAAACTAATTTTACCGGCGCATATTGCTCATACGCACTTTGCACCTATTAAAAAAGGCAGTTGGCGCGATCGCTTTAATACCCGTTTTTTTGGCTTTGTAAATGGCCCGTATAAACGTTTTATAGTGCGCTGCGTAGAATGGCGCTGGACGGTGATGTTTGCATTTATAGCAATGCTTATTCTTAGCGTTGGGTTAATTACCTCAAACAAAGTACGTACTGTACCCACCCCTAAAGTACCGCACGACTTTCCACAAATACGCGTAGAAATGAATGACAATGTTTCAGACATACAAACCATTGCAGCTATTCGCGACATTGAAGCTATGGTGCTGCAAGTTGATGAAGCAACCGAGCGTGAATTTGGTAAAAAAATGATCCGCGATATCTTGGTATTTAACCAAGGTAGAACAGAGTCACAGTTATTAGCGCCATTAGTTGATGAAGACTTGCGTCCGTATAACGCCTTTGAGTTATCGCGTCGTTGGCGTGAGGCTATGCCAACCATAGCTGGCGTTAAGTCGTTAACTATTCAAGATGATGCTGGCGGCGGCGGTGCCAACGGTAATGGTGAGTTTGGCTATTTATTGTATGGCTCAGACATAGACACGCTAAATAATGCAGGGCGTCGTTTTATTCAATTACTGCAGCAACAAAAAGGTTTGTTTGATATTAGCTCGACCATTGATCCTGCTAGTAAAGAAGTGCAAATGAGCTTAAAACCGGTTGCTTACGACTTAGGTTTAGATCTTTCGAGTGTTGCCACCCAAGTCGGTGCTAGCTTTTATGGTGGTGAAGCGCAGCGCGTGATCAGAAACGGCGAAGAAGTACGTGTAATGGTTCGTTACCCTAAGCTTACTCGCGAAGCATTTTCATCACTTAAACATGCAGTGATCACCACACCACAAGGGCGTGAGGTATTACTCGGTGATGTAGTTGAGCTAACCGAAACACCAGGCATTAGTTATATTCGCCGTGAAGGAGGCTATCGTACAGTTTATGTATATGGCAGTATCGACGAAGAACAAATAGAGCCAGGTGAAGTAGTTAAACAAGTTAAAGAGAACTTATTACCGCAGCTTAAAGATGAGTTCCCTACAGTTAAATCTGAGCTTGGTGGCGCAATAGAGGAACAACAAGCGCAAGCAAGTGAGCAAATGATGTTTTTTATTGGTGGCATGATCCTCGTTTATATTTTACTGGCTGTGCCATTAAAAAGTTACTCGCAACCGCTTATTGTTATGTCGGTTATTCCGTTTAGCTTAACGGGGGCTATTTGGGGGCATTATTGGTTTGGTTTAGATATTAGTTTAATGTCGGGCTTTGGTTTAATAGCCGCCGCAGGGGTAGTAATAAACGACTCCCTAGTTATGACCGATTATGTAAACCAAGTGCGCCGTAACGGCGTAAGTATTAAAGATGCCGTTATTGAGGCAGGCTGTGCGCGTTTTAGAGCTATATTACTCACCTCAATTACTACCTTTGCAGGGGTATTACCTATTATGTTTGAAACCAGCCTACAAGCTAAATTTGTTACCCCAATGGCAGTAGCGCTGGGCTTTGCTGTTATGTTTGCTACTTTGATAACACTGATTTTAGTACCGTGTTTATATATTATTTTAACGGATATAGGCGCGTTATTTAAACGCCCGTTTAGTAAAAAAACCACTAAAGCTACAATTTAAAATAGCATTGTTAGTAAGCAGCAAAGTAAAAAGCCAACCGAATTAGGTTGGCTTTTTTGTTTTATATAGAGCTTAAGTATTAGATTTAAATTCTGGTTACATTCTTTTGTTTGATTGTTGCAAGCTTGCGAATTATAATCTTCATCTTATTAATAAACTGAGCTAATATTTAGTTTACATTTGTTTGTTTATTGCTCTAAATGTCTTGGCTGTGTATTTGTGTATTACCAATGCAAGGTTTGGATTTTAAGGTGTTGCTGTGTTTATGCATACGTCATTGGTCTGTGGAAAATGGACACCAATAGGTTGCTTAAATCAGGATGTCCAATTATCTATTGGCGATTCTGTAGTAGTAACCTTTTATGACATGCAAGGAGAGCTAGTCGATTTATCATTTAGTTATGAAGTGACGGTATCTGAGCAGGGAGGGCCTAATGCGTGGCCGCGCCTAATAGCAGAATATATTAATGTGCATGTTCCCTTAGTTAGCGCAGGGCGCATGACCGATACAGGGCTAGTAGTTGCTTATCGTTATAATCAAATATTTGCACTAGAATCAAGCGGTATTTGTAAAGCGGATGTTAGTTTTAATTGTTTGGCTAAACGCAATGTGTCGGTAATAGAAAATAGCGCAGAATACGATAGCGTTTATCCCGCTGGTGGCGATAACTATAATGCGGGCATAAAAGTATTGCAGCCCAAAACAGGGCATATTTATCAGTGTAAAGCATGGCCATTTAGTGAATATTGCCGTGTTAATGGTGAGCAAAGTGCCATGTTTGAACCCGGTGTGGGTAAAAGCTGGGCTATGGCTTGGCAGCAAGTAAAATAAATAGCTTGTATACAGTTTTGAATTGGAATTATTTCTCAAGGTGTTTTTCTTAAGATATTCTTCTTGAGGTACTCTCTTCCCAAGGTGCTCTCTTCCCAAGGTATAAAGACAACAATAAAAATTGCAGAAATTTTAGTAATTGTACTTATACCGTTTAGTCCGCTCAGCAATGAGTGGGCTTTTTTATTTTTATGGTAAACTGGCAAATATTGTTATTTTTTAATCGGTTTATTTGTGTCTACTTCTGATTTTTCTTTGGCCTTGCTGCCAAGCTTCCCTATTGCTGAAAAGCAAGCCTATACCCTTAACACACACGATAAAACACGTATCGATAATTACTATTGGATGCGTGATGACGAACGTCAAAATAAAGATGTATTAGCGCATTTACATGCTGAAAACAGCTATTGTGAAGCGCAATTAGCGCCAATGCAGCCATTGCAAAACACTCTTTTTGAAGAGCTAAAGGGCCGTATTGTAAAAGACGACAATACAGTACCGGTTAAAGATGGCAAATACTGGTATCACTCTGAAGTGCGTGGCGATGACGAATATTCTCGTCATTATCGCAGTAGTGATATGAGTACTAGCGATAAGCAAATTTTATTAGATGTAAATAAGCTAGCGGCCGGATTTGAATTTTTTGAGCTAGGCGAAGTAGCACTGAGCCCGTGTGAGCAATTAATGGCGTACTCAGAAGATACTGAAGGGCGTCGTATTTATACCGTGCACTTTAAAAATATAACCACTGACGAAATGCTCACCGATAAGTTAGAAAACACCGAAGGCCAAGTGGTTTGGGCTAACGACAATAAAACAGTTTTTTATGTTAAAAAAGATCTAAAAACATTATTAGGTTACCAAGTATTTAGGCACGTGCTGGGTACAGAGCAAAGCCAAGATGTAATGGTGTACGAAGAGCAAGACAGCAGCTTTTTTATGGGGCTGGGCAAAAGTCGCGACGAAAGCCTTATTATTATTGATTTAGCCAGCACCGAAACTAACGACACTTGGGTACTTGATGCTGACCAGCCAAACGGCGAGTTCAACGCATTAATGCCACGCGAAGAAGGCCATGAATTTGACGTTGATAAGCTTGGCGATACTTTTTACATAGTGACGAATTGGCAAGCAAAAAACTTTCGCTTAATGACCGCAACCAGTCAAACTATTGCCGACAAAACCCAGTGGCAGCAGCACACAGCTCATCGCGATGATGTACTGCTTGAAGGTGTTGAATTATTTAACGACTTTTTAGTATTAAGTGAGCGCGAGCAAGGGCAAGCCCGTTTTGTGGTTGTTAATAAACAAGGTGAACGCATGACATTAGCGTTTGAAGATCCTTGCTACTACGCCGCCATAGCAATGAATCCAGAGCCAGAATCACGCAGTGCCCGTATTTACTACTCAAGCTTAACTACGCCTGGCTCGCTATACGATGTTGATTTAACTACAGGCGAAAAAACCTTACTAAAACAACAGCAAATATTAGGAGACTTTAACGCCGATAATTATCAGTCAGAACGCCTAATGATAACTGCACGCGATGGCGTAAAAGTACCTGTATCTGTTGTTTACCGTAAAGAGAGCTTTAAAAAGGACGGTACTAATCCGTTGTTTCAATATGGCTATGGTGCTTATGGCTATACTATTGATCCTAGTTTTTCGAGTACATCATTAAGCTTACTCGATCGCGGCTTTGTGTACGTTATTGCGCATGTGCGCGGCTCAGAAATGTTAGGCAGGCAGTGGTACGAGCAAGGTAAAAAACAACATAAACAAAACAGTTTTAACGACTTTATAGACGTTACTAAAGCGCTGGTTGAGCAAGGTTACGGCGATAAAAATAAAGTATTTGCATCGGGTGGCAGTGCGGGTGGTTTATTAATGGGAGCCGTGGTAAACCAAGCACCTGAGCTTTATTGTGGCGTTGGTTGTCATGTGCCATTTTTAGATGTGTTAACCACTATGTTAGATGAAAGTATTCCGCTAACCACCAACGAATACGACGAGTGGGGTAACCCTAACGATGCGCAATTTTATGATGTAATTGCAGCCTATTCGCCGTACGATAATATTTGCGCGCAAGAGTATCCGCATATGCTAATAACCACTGGGCTGCACGACTCACAGGTACAATATTGGGAGCCGATGAAGTGGGTAGCTAAAATGCGCGAGCTAAAAACCGATAATAATATTTTAGTATTTAAAACCGATATGGATGCCGGACACGGTGGCGCATCTGGGCGTTTTAAAAGCTTAGAAGAAAGAGCGCTCGAAATGGCCTTTTTTATCGCCTTACTAAATAATTAGGCAACAATTAAAAAGTGCACAAATAAAAACATCGCCACTGTAAAGTAGGCGATGTTTTTATTTTATAGCTGCTTAAATACAGCGGTTAATGCATTTAACTTTTATTAATCTAAGTAAGCTTTTAACATCCAAACAAGTTTTTCTTGCTCTGAAATATAATCACTCATTAGCGCGGCTGTACCTTCGTCGTTTGCATCGGCTGCTTGGCTTAAAATTTCGCGCTGCATTTTAATCAACACACTGTAACCTGCAAGTAAGTTCTCTACTGCAGCTACACCGTCGCTAATACCTTTAGCTTCTTTAATTTTACTTACTTCTAGGTAATCTGAAAACGCATGCAGTGGCGCACCATCTAGCGTTAAAATACGCTCAGCAACTTCATCTACTTTTAAAAGCAATAAGTTATAAATTTCTTCAAACTTAATGTGTAGTTCAAAAAAGTTACGGCCTTTAATATTCCAATGAAACCCACGTGCGTTCATGTACTGAATTTGATAGCTGCTCAGTAGCGAGTTTAATGACTTAATAATGTCTTCACTTTTTGCACTGTTTAAACCAATAGCATTTACCTGTGACATAGCTTGTTCCTTAAATAACGGTTAATAACGTTAACTGCTAATGAGTATTGCCTATCATCAGCCGTTAGTAAAATAATTTAAATAGATGGGATTAATAGCTTAAATAAATCGTGTACTTACATTACTTATAAAAATAATAAATAGATCATTAATAGTAATGGGTCGGATTAATTAAAATACCACCCCTGAAGGGAAAATATATCTTCAACACTACAAATCATGATCCAAAACAAGCTTTAAACAAGTTAAGTGCGCCGCTGTCGCATTAATTGATTTAGGTCAAAAATCATTCGACTTGATAACGCATAATAAGGAGGTAGCAATCATTAGGAGAAATAAAGTGAGCACAAAAACAGCTAAACAACATAAAGCTGAATTGATCGTAACGGGTATCGCCGTGGTAGTGTTTTTAATTGGCGTAATAGCGCATTTAGCCAGTGCCAGCTTTGCTAACTTTGATACTTTTGGTTATATAGCCGCACCTATACCACTAGTATTAGGTATTATATTTTTAATTAGTTATAAAATTGCAGCAGCGGCAGAAGATTAATCGTCTTCGTTTAAGCGCTCTAAAATATAATCGAGTACTTGGCGAGAGTAAATCATACTGGTATGGCTTAAATGAAACACTTTATGTTCGGCCATACCTTTGAGCTTGGTTTCATCAAGTAATACAGTGCCATCAGAGCAACTGCCTTTAACAATAAGCGGCATAAGCCCTATGGGTAAATCACCAGCAATACTGTAAAGTTTGGCTTTAAAAGGCCAATTACCGTTTTTAGAAAGTAAAAACTCTACGCTATTTTTTAAAAAAGATTCAAACCCTTTTTGCTGCATTTTTTGCGCAATATGGCTGCCTTTATGTGGGGTGCCTAAAGTAATTACTTTTTCAACATGTTGGCTTGCAGGCGAGTTCGCCTCAAGATACGCACGAGCAACAAGCCCGCCCATAGAATGGCAAACAAAAGCCGAAGGCTGATCGCCTATAAACTCATCTATTTGCGCAAAAATAGTATCGCGATTAGGAGTGAGCGTATTGTAAGTTAGGTTTAACACTTTTACGCCAGAACTTTTTAAGCGAGAGCACAACGGGCGCATCACAAAGCCAGACATATATAAGCCGTGTAAAACAATAACCTGCTTAACCTTCATACGCCCCTCACCTTGGTGTTATCACATTAACTGCTGTGGTTTTATTTCAATATTGGTCGTGTCGGTATTAACCCACATCTCGCCATCTTGAATAGTAATAGCAAGCTTTATATTACGATCAACCAAATTGGCCAAAGCTTGGGTAACACCATAATCCAAACTAAATATACTAAGATTTTTAAAATCACGTAATTTAGGCTGCTGTTTTTGCCACCAAATAGCCTGGTTGTTTTCGCCATAAGTGTAAAGCACCACTTTTTTAGCTTTATTACAGGCTTTTTTAAGGCGCTTTTCGTCAGGTAAACCCAGCTCTATCCACAGCTCTATTTCTTCACTGTAGTTTTTATGCCACAGCTCGGGCTCATCGTCAGAACTTAATCCTTTGGTAAATTCTAAACCATCACAGCTATTGAGTGCAAAAGCGAGTAAGCGGATCATCAAACGTTGTTCGGTTTCTGAAGGATGCTGGGCCAAGGTTAAATTAAAATCTTGGTAAACGTGACGGTCCATATCGCTAAGCGACAACTGCACTTTCATAATGGTGGATTTAAGAGCCATAACTACTTATTTGAAAAAATTTGCGCCAGTATAGCGCAATTAAATGAATTGCCTGTGAAAATAGCAAGAAATTTAATGCACAGCTAATGAGCAAATATTCAACCGAAAAATCACATGTGCTTAATTAAAAGAAGAATCAAAAAAACAATCATTAGGTCGTTCAACAATTTATGAGTTTATGATTAAAGGCACATTTCCAAAGCAAATATCGCTAGGAGCTAAATCTGTAGCTTGGCTTGAGTCAGAAGTAGATGATTGGATAATGGACAGAATTGGTGAAAGGGAAGCGTAAGGATAGTAAAACTATTTATAAAGTGAAGCAGCAGATTGATAATATAGAATTTGTGGTAGTATTATTTGGATGATAAGTAAGTGAGATAAAGCCAATACGAGCTTTATCTCACTTACTAGAATATGCGGCTTAATATTAAATAACGTACTTTACGGGAATAAAGAAATGACAAGTAACCAACAACGTGCTGAGCTTCAACGACAAATATGGGCTATTGCTAACGATGTGCGAGGTTCAGTAGATGGTTGGGATTTCAAGCAGTACGTTTTGGGTACTTTATTCTATCGTTTTATCAGTGAAAACTTTGAAGTTTACATCACAGGCGGTGATGAAAGCGTGAATTATGCTGCCATGGTCGATGATGATGAAAACATTCTCGCTGCAAAAGATGATGCAGTCCGTTCGAAAGGATATTTTATCCTTCCAAGCCAGTTGTTTAGCAATGTGGTGGCCAATGCACACAAAAACGAAAATTTAAATACTGATTTGGCAGCTATTTTTGCTGCAATTGAAAACTCAGCTAATGGCTATGATTCAGAAAAAGACATCAAAGGCTTGTTTGCGGATTTTGATACCACCAGTAACCGCTTGGGTAATACGGTAGAGGCAAAAAACAAACGCTTGGCAGCTGTGTTAAAAGGTGTGGCAGGTTTAACTTTTGGTAACTTCGAAGACAACCAAATTGATTTATTCGGTGATGCTTACGAGTTCCTTATCTCCAACTACGCGGCAAATGCCGGTAAATCCGGTGGCGAATTTTTCACCCCTCAGCACGTTTCGAAATTGATCGCGCAGCTGGCCATGCACGGCCAAACCAGTGTGAATAAAATCTATGACCCTGCGGCGGGTTCGGGCTCGTTGCTGTTACAAGCTAAGAAGCACTTCGATGCGCATATCATTGAAGATGGCTTTTTTGGTCAAGAGCTAAACCACACCACCTACAACTTGGCGCGTATGAATATGTTTTTGCACAACATTAACTACGACAAGTTTAATATTCAGTTGGGTGACACTTTAACCGAACCGCACTTTTTAGACGACAAACCGTTTGATGCGATTGTCTCTAACCCGCCTTATTCAGTGAAATGGATTGGTAGCGACGACCCAACCCTAATCAACGACGACCGCTTTGCGCCCGCTGGCGTATTAGCGCCTAAATCAAAAGCCGACTTTGCTTTTGTACTCCATGCCCTCAGTTACCTATCAAGCAAAGGCCGTGCAGCGATTGTTTGCTTCCCTGGTATTTTTTACCGTGGTGGCGCAGAACAAAAAATTCGCCAGTACCTTATTGATAACAACTATGTGGAAACCGTGATTTCATTGGCACCTAACCTGTTCTTCGGCACCACCATTGCCGTGAATATCTTAGTGCTGTCTAAACACAAAACCGACACTACCACCCAGTTTATTGATGCCAGCGGCGAGGCTTACTTTAAAAAGGAAACCAATACCAACGTAATCACCAATCAGCACATTGAAGACATAATGAAAGTGTTTGCCAGCAAAGAGGATGTGGATCACTTTGCCAAATCCGTTGATTTAGATGTCATTGCAGCCAATAGCTACAACCTATCAGTGAGTAGCTATGTAGAAGTCAAAGATAATCGCGTAGTCACAAACATTACTGAACTCAATCGCGATCTAAAAACCACTGTTGCTAAAATTGATGCGCTTCGCAGTGAGATTGATGTCATTGTGGGCGAAATCGAGGGCGAAGCATGAGCCATCTGAATTTTATGGATAAGTTACTTGATGGCTATGAGGTTGAGTGGAAACCATTGGGTGAGGTAGGTGAGTTTATTAGAGGAAATGGATTGCAAAAAAAAGACTTTACTGACACTGGCTTTCCAGCAATCCATTATGGCCAAATTTATACACGGTACGGACTAGAAGCACAGAGTACTTTCGTTTATGTAACTCATGAATTAGCGAAAAAACTAAAAAAAGCCAAAAAGAATGATCTTTTGTTAGCAACAACATCAGAGAATGATGAAGATGTAGTTAAGCCGCTTGCGTGGTTAGGTGACGATGTTGCAATTTCAGGTGACATGATGCTTTACAGGCATAGTAATAACGTTAAATACTTAGCTCATTTTTTCACATCTGATTCATTTCAAGAGCAAAAACGGAAATTTATAACTGGCGCAAAAGTTCGAAGAGTGTCAAAGGACAACCTAGCAAAAATACTCATCCCCATCCCATGCCCAGATGACCTAGAAAAATCGCTGGCAATACAAGCTGAAATAGTGCGTATTCTGGACGCATTTACCGCCATGACCGCCGAGCTGACCGCCGAGCTTAACCTACGGAAAAAACAATACAACTACTACCGCGACCAGTTGTTGAGTTTTGAAGGTGGTGAAGTTGAGTGGAAGACGTTAGGTGAAGTTGCCGAGTATTCAAAGGCTCGTATTAGTCACATAGAACTAGATGACAATAATTATGTTGGTGTTGAAAGCTTGCTTCAGAATCGAGCTGGTAAAATAGACTCCACTCGTACTCCAGATAGTGGAAATCTTACACAATACAATCCAGGTGACATCTTAATAGGGAATATACGCCCTTATTTGAAGAAAATTTGGCATGCAGATCGAGTTGGCGGCACGAATGGTGATGTTCTTGTTGTTCATCCTACTGATAAAACTATAAATCCACGATATTTGTATCAAGTGTTGGCTGATGATAAGTTTTTTGAATACAACATGCAGCATGCGAAAGGTGCAAAAATGCCACGAGGAAATAAGCTAAAAATTATGGAGTATTTGGTTCCAGTACCATTTGCTAGCAATAAAGAGAAATCGCTTTCTGAGCAAGAACGCATCGTTACTATTCTCGATAAATTCGACGCACTAACTAGCTCTATTACCGAAGGTCTCCCACGCGAAATCGAGTTACGCCAAAAGCAATACGAATATTATCGTGACCTGTTGTTGAGCTTCCCTGAACCTATGGAGGAACCAGCGTAAATGAGCGGTCAAATGTACAACCTGATCATGGCAAGCGTGCCTAGCTTTTACTCAGGCGATCAAGGGGAATTCACGATTCCGAAAGACAGGTTTCTTGAATACACGGAAGCCGCTATCAAAGGGCAATTTCAATCATTAGATCAGGATGCAATAAATAAGCTCAAGAATCTGCCAACCATGTTTGCGGTCGAGAATGAAGTTGTTGATGCAAGAATTGGGGAAATTACCGATATTAAAGTTAATTCTAATAATTTACGCATTAAGTATAGATTTGGCAAAGACTACTACCCTTTAACCAGAGGGCTTCTAAAGGAGAAACAACAAAAATTAGATATCGATGATTTTGAGTTTCACCGGGGGCATTGGGCCGTTAAGAAATGTGATATTTCTGAATTTTATGGGGAGTATTTAAAATCACTTGCAGGGATTGCTCATAAATTAAAGAATACTGATAAAAAAGTGCAGTTAATCTATGCCTTTAATGGCACAGGTAAGACGCGTTTATCCCGTGAATTTAAAGAGATTATCGCGCCAAAGGAAGATGGGCTTGATGATCTTGATGGTGCAGAGCAAGCGCCACTGTCGCGCCACAAGATTTTGTATTACAACGCGTTTACGGAAGACTTGTTTTACTGGGATAACGACTTAGATGCTGATTCAGAGCCGAAGTTAAAAATCCAACCCAATACGTTTACCGATTGGATCATAAGAGATCGTGGACAAGATCAAAACATTATTACCAACTTTCAGCGCTATACCAATAATAAGTTAACGCCTCAGTTTATTGAGCAAACAAAACAAATATCTGAGAATGGTCGAAGAGTTAATATTAGTACCTTTCCGGAAGTTAAATTTACCTATGAGCGTGGAACAGAACATACCCCGCCGATTAAAATATCCAAAGGTGAAGAAAGTAACTTCGTGTGGAGTGTTTTTTTTACGCTACTTGAAGAAGTTATGGAGATCTTAAAAGAGCCTGATATAGATAAACGTGAAGATGACTATTTTAATGAACTTGAGTATGTTTTTATCGATGATCCGGTAAGCTCTTTAGATGATAACCACTTAATTGAATTAGCCGTTAATTTGGCAAGCCTTATAAAATCAAGTGAGTGTAATATTAAGTTCGTAATTACCACTCATAACCCGCTTTTTTATAATGTGCTATCTAATGAGTTTAATAATAAATGGTGTAAAAATCCTGAAGCTCAGCCGCGTGTTTGGAACTATAAGCCAAACCAATGCCAGAAATATCGTTTAAATAAAAATATCGAAGAGAAGTTTGATTTAATTGAACTTGGTGTGAAAACGCCGTTTTCATATCATTTGCACTTATTGTCGGAGATAAGAAAAGCCATTAATGATAATCAAGTTAAAAAGTATCACTTTAATTTTATAAGAAATATTTTAGAGAAAACCGCTACGTTTTTAGGGCACGATAAATGGGAAAGCCTTCTTCCCAAAGTCGCTGATAATTCTTTCGACTCATATGCCAATCGAATTCTACAGTTATCTAGCCATTCTGCACATGCAGGTGAAGAGACTGGAGAGGTTGAGGAAAATGATAAAGTAAAACTAGAAGAACTTGTTAATTTTTTAAGCAGTGAATATGGCTTTTTGAAACTGGAGGCTGAAGGTGACCAATAAGAATTTGACCATACAAGACCAAACCTCTGAATTTTTACTCTACACAGCACCTAGTGGCGAAGTTAAAGTGGAAGTGCTACTTAGTGGTGAAACCATTTGGTTGACGCAAGAACGTATTGCAGAGCTGTTTGGCGTGCAGCGACCGGCGATTACCAAACATTTAAAAAATATTTTTGAAAGCGGTGAATTACAAGAGCAACTGGTATGTTCCATTTTGGAACATACCACTGCACATGGCGCGATAGCTGACAAGACCCAAACCAAAGCGGTGAAATACTACAACCTAGATGCCGTTATTTCCGTTGGCTATCGGGTTAACTCAACTCAAGCTACACAGTTTAGGATTTGGGCAACACAGCTGATTAAAGACTACATCATCAAAGGCTTTGCCATGGATGATGAACGCCTTAAAAATGGCCGTTTTTTTGGTAAAGATTATTTTAAAGAGTTGCTGGAACGAGTGCGCTCTATTCGCACCAGTGAGCGACGTATTTATCAGCAAATCACCGATATTTTTGCTGAATGCAGTATTGATTACGATCCTAAATCAGAAACTACGCGTTTGTTTTACGCCCACGTGCAAGACAAGTTTCACTTTGCTATTACCGGCCATACTGCGGCTGAAATTATTGCACTTAAAGCCGATGCCAGTCAGCCATTAATGGGTATGACAACTTATAAAAATGCACCTGAGGGGCGGATACTTAAATCAGATACGACCATCGCGAAAAACTATCTGGCAGAAGATGAAATTAAAAAGCTCGAACGCGCTGTGTCAGCATTTTTTGATTACATAGAAGGTATTATTGAACGCCGTAATACTTTTACCATGGAAGCCTTCGCTGAAAGTGTGAATAAGTTTTTGGCATTTAACGAATACCAAGTATTAGAAGGCTATGGCAATGTAACCCGCAAGGCGGCTGAGCAAAAAGCCCATGAAGCTTATGAGCAATTTAACAAACAACAAAAAATAGAATCTGACTTTGACCGCGAAGTTAAAAAGCTACTTGGGCATGGAAGTAAGAAAAAGGATGTAAACGAATGACGACTTATAAAACGGTGGCAGAATCCAATAATTTTATTGTTTTAGATAAATACACTAAAGACTGGCAAGTTAATGAAAACTTTCAGAGCGAAGGTGATTTAGAGCGTGAGCTGATTCAGGACCTAAGCAACCAGGGCTATGAGTATTTACCTGCGCTAACGACACCCAATGCCATGCTGGTGAATGTGCGCAAACAACTACAAGCCCTGAATAAGGTTGAGTTTACCGATGCTGAATGGGTTCGCTTTTGTGATCAATACTTGAACACACCCAGCGACAATATTTTCGACAAAACCCGCAAGGTGCACAGTGACTATATCTTCGATTTTGTTTTTGATGATGGCCATATAGAAAACATCTACCTGTTCGACAAGAAGACCATTGCGCGTAACAAAGTGCAGGTGATTAAGCAGTTTGAACAAACGGGGAGCCATGCAAACCGTTATGATGTGACGATTTTGGTCAATGGTTTGCCTTTGGTGCAAATCGAACTGAAAAAGCGTGGTGTGGCGATCCGCGAAGCATTTAATCAAATACATAGGTACAGTAAAGAGAGTTTTAATGCAGAGAATTCACTGTACAAGTTCTTGCAGCTTTTTGTGATCTCCAATGGCACCGACACGCGCTATTTTGCCAATACCACTAAGCGAGACAAAAACAGCTTCGACTTTACGATGAACTGGGCGAAGTCAGACAATACACTGATTAAGGATTTGAAAGATTTCACGGCTACTTTTTTCCAGAAAGAGACGTTGCTTGAAGTGCTCTTACATTACTCGGTGTTTGATGTTAGCAATACCTTGCTCGTGATGCGCCCCTATCAGATTGCGGCCACCGAACGTATTTTATGGAAGATAAAAAGTGCATTTAACAGTAAAAGTTGGGCTAAGCCTGAAAGCGGCGGGTATATTTGGCATACCACAGGTTCAGGCAAAACCCTCACCAGCTTTAAAGCCGCGCGTTTAGCCACCGATTTAGACTGTATTGATAAGGTCTTTTTTGTGGTTGACCGTAAAGATCTCGATTTTCAAACCATGAAAGAATATCAGCGATTCTCGCCTGATAGTGTGAACGGTTCAGACAGTACCGCAGGGCTTAAAAGCAACTTAGATAAAGACGATAACAAGATCGTTGTTACGACAATTCAAAAGCTCAACAATTTAATAAAGAATGAGAGCGATTTAGCGATATACAACAAGCAAGTGGTATTTATTTTTGATGAGTGCCATCGAAGTCAGTTCGGTGAGGCACAGAAAAACCTGAAGAAGAAATTCAAAAAGTACTACCAGTTTGGCTTTACGGGTACGCCCATTTTTCCTGAAAATGCCTTGGGTGCAGAAACAACGGGCGACGTGTTTGGTCAGCAGTTGCACACTTATGTGATCACTGATGCCATTCGTGATGAGAAAGTACTTAAGTTTAAAGTGGACTATAACGATGTTCGCCCACAATTTAAGAGTATTGAGACTGAACAGGATGATAAGAAGCTCAGTGCCGCGGAGAACAAGCAGGCATTTTTGCATCCGATGCGCATTCGTGAAATCTCGCAGTATATTCTGAGCCATTTTAACCAGAAAACGCATCGAGCCTATTCTGGCGCGAAAGGGTTTAACGCCATGTTTGCGGTAAGTAGTGTTGATGCGGCTAAAGCGTATTATGAAAGCTTTAAAACATTGCAGGCCCAGGATGAGAATGGACCCACAAGTAAGCCTTTACGCATTGCTACTATCTTCTCATTTGCTGCTAATGAAGAGCAGGACGCCATTGGTGATATTTTAGATGAGAGCTTTGAAGTAAGTAGCCTAAACAGCAGTGCGAAAGAGTTTTTGAGCGCCGCGATCACTGATTATAACGCCATGTTTAAATCCAACTATGGCGTGGACAGTAATGGCTTTCAGAACTATTACCGCGACCTTGCCCAACGAGTTAAGAACCAGGAAATAGACTTGCTCATCGTGGTGGGTATGTTTTTAACGGGCTTTGATGCGCCTACGCTCAACACTTTGTTTGTTGATAAGAATTTGCGCTATCACGGCTTGATGCAGGCGTTTTCTCGCACTAACCGCATTTATGATGCGACTAAGACCTTTGGCAATATTGTTACCTTTCGGGACTTGGAACAGGCAACCATTGATGCCATCACCTTGTTTGGTGACAAAAACACCAAAAATGTGGTGTTGGAGAAGAGCTACAAAGAATACATGGAAGGCTTCTACGATATTGTTAACAAACAAGCGCGTCGAGGTTTTGTTGATATCGTAAAAGAGCTGCAAGAACGCTTTCCAAACCCAGAAAACATTGAAAAAGAACAAGATAAAAAAGAATTTGCAAAGCTGTTTGGTGAATACCTAAAAGCAGAAAATATTTTACAAAACTACGATGAGTTTGCTGGTTTAAAAGCGCTGCAAAGCCTAGATACCAATGATGAACAAGCAGTTGAAGAGTTTAAGTCAAAGTACTATCTGGACGATGCTGATATCGAGGCAATGCAAACCATCGATATGCCTAGCGAGCGTTCTATCCAAGATTATCGTTCTACTTACAACGATACCCGTGACTGGTTACGACGCGATAAAGAAGGCCAGGACAAAGATAAGTCAACGGTAGACTGGGACGATGTGGTATTTGAAATTGATTTGCTTAAATCTCAAGAAATCAACCTCGACTACATTCTAGAACTGATTTTTGACCACAATAAGAAGAACAAGAGCAAAGGTGGCTTGATTGAAGAAGTCCGCCGTATGATTCGCGGTAGCCTTGGAAATAGAGCTAAAGAGAGCTTAGTAGTTGATTTTATTAACCAGACAAACCTTGATGAGATCAATGACAAAGCCAGCATCATCGACGCCTTCTTCAAGTTTGCTCAGGCGGAGCAGAAGCGCGAAGCCGATACCATTATCGCCTCTGAAAAGCTAAATGAAGAAGCTGCCAAACGCTACATTGCCTCATCACTTAAGCGAGAGTATGCCTCTGAAAATGGCACTGCACTTAATGAAGCGCTACCAAAGCTTAGCCCATTGAATCCACAGTACCGAACCCAGAAGCAAACAGTTTTTCAGAAAATCGCCGCTTTTGTTGAGAAGTTTAAAGGTGTGGGTGGGCAGCTCTAGGGGTGTAGCGGAAATGTTTACAGGATTGCACAACATAAACCTGAGGTCGTAGTTAGGCCGCAGTGGTACTACTGAGGTTAAGATGATTACTTATCAAACAGGCAATATATTACATGATCAAGCTGATGCTATTATCAATACAGTTAACACTGTAGGGGTAATGGGTAAAGGGCTTGCTTTGCAGTTTAAAAAGGCCTTTCCTGATAACTTTAAGATATACAAAAAAGCCTGTGATGATAAAGAGCTAATAACAGGTGAGGTGTTAACAGTTGAGCTTAACTCTATTAATGCACCATTTTATATTATTAACTTCCCCACTAAAGCGCATTGGAAAGGTAGTTCTAAGCTTGAATATATAGAGCAAGGGCTTAACAGCTTAAAAGCTGAGGTAAAACGATTAGGTCTTAAATCAGTTGCTTTACCAGCACTGGGAAGTGGCTTAGGTGGCTTAGATTGGAATGCTGTCGATTCACTAATACAGCGTTCTTTAAATGAATTGCCAGACGTTGAGTGGCATGTATATCCACCACAAAATGCACCAACTGCCCAGGCGATGCCTAATAAAACTAAAAGACCCGATATGACACTCGGTAGAGCTGCCGTTTTAGGTTTGATAGAACGTTATACCTCTACAGGGTTTGGTTATCGCTTATCGCTACTAGAAGTGCAAAAGCTGGTTTATTTTTTAACAGCGGCGGGTGAGCCTTTAAATAAAGTGGTATTTCAAAAGCATCATTATGGTCCTAATGCTGATGTACTTCGCCATGTGTTAGATAAAATGGAAGGCCACTTTATTACCGGCTATGCAGATGGCATAAACAAGCCAGATACGCCAATTGAGCTTAAAGATGATGCGGCTATCGAAGCAATTAACTATTTGCAAGCATGCCCTGAAACAAAGCAACGATTTGATAAAGTCGCCAGGCTAATAGAAGGTTTTGAGTCGCAAAACGGTATGGAGTTACTTTCAACTGTGCATTGGGTTGCAACGAATGAGCTAGAGGGCAATAACATTACTGATGAAGAGCTTATTAATACAGTACATAGCTGGAATGCTAGAAAGTCGCAAATGAAGCCCACCCATATCCTTGCTGCTTGGAACAAGCTCAAACAAGAAGACTGGCTAAATTTAAAAGCACAAACAGCTTAAAACGAATCTAAAGGGAAGCTTGGGGTTTCCTTTTTATGCCGTATTTTTGCTTCAGGTAATCCTCGTTAATATAATTGTGATTAAAACGTTTACCTATCGCATCTACCTGCTTGTTTTTATAAAAGCCGATCACAATTAAATAAGTATAAAGCATTGTTTTCATAATAAAATCTAGTAATCCTATCCTATTTTGGTAAACTGAAATTCTACAAACATGGATGTATAAGTTGTTAATACTCCAAACTTAAAATTAATGGACTTAAAATGAACGAAGAAAATAATTCAGTAGTAGAATCAAATACAGTAGAACCTAAAGCGATTGACCCTAAAGAATCCCCGTTTAAATTTATTCAAGAGCACCCAGATCGCTTTTTGTGGGCATTATGTGTAGTTCCTATTTTAGGCCTAGTAATTGAGTTGGCCTTATCTATACCGTTAATGTATAGCTTTTTCATTTATTTAGGTCTCAATGTTGGTTTCTCTATTCTCGATGAAAAAGAATTAAAAAAGACTGACCGAATCGCCCCTGCACATTGGATGGTTCTAGTTGTGCCAATATATATTTGGCAGAGAGTTAAGCTCAACAAACAAGACAAGAAAGCATTTTTCGCTTGGGTTATTGCATTTATATTTTCAACATTTATAACAGAAATGATTAATGATAACGCAATAGAAGAGCAAGCCTGTCAGTTAGTGACCGAAATCTATCAAGAGCAGTTTTACCAAAAATCAAGCGAATGTATAGCTGTAACGCTAGATGAAGAAGTTAAAAGTGGCTTCTATAAAGGTACTGCTGTTATGAATAATGGAGTGGATGTGTATATTACAGTAGATATACGCAAGGATGATGAAATATATGTCCAGATACCAAACCAATAAATCCTATAAATAAGAAAGGCGCCACTAGGCGCCTTTCTTATTTATAGGGAATAATGTCATATTCCGTGCCTAATTTATTTTAAGAAGAATTAAAGTACCATTGTGTAGTAAACTTACTCTCATTACGAAAAGTACAAAAGCATAGTTTTACTTTTAGTACCCACATTAGTACCCATAGGCTGCGGTCTTTAATTAAAGGTCATATAAATCAAATGAGTAGAGCAGGAATACAGTGGTTCCCTGGGCACATGAATAAAGCCCGCAACGAAATTAAAGAAATAATGCCGCAAATGGATGTGATTATTGAGGTGCTTGATGCGCGCATTCCTTATAGTAGCGAAAACCCTATGGTGGCGACGCTGCGTGAAGGTAAACCGGTAATTAAAATTTTGAATAAAGCCGATTTAGCCGATCCAAAAATGACTCAAATATGGAAAGATTACTTTGAGCAAGAAAACGGCGTAAAAGCAATTGCTTTTGGTAATGATAAAGCGGCTGAAGTACACCGTATTAATGAGCTGTGTAAAAAGTTAGTGCCTCACAAGGTGGGTGCCGATAAGCAAATTAAAGCCATGATTATGGGTATTCCTAACGTGGGGAAATCTACGTTAATTAATGTGTTAGCTGGGCGTATAGTTGCTAAAACAGGTAACGAACCTGCGGTAACTAAAGCGCAGCAACGTATTAAGCTTGAAGACGGCATTATGCTTTACGATACGCCGGGTATGCTATGGCCAAAAGTTGAAAATGAAAACTCGGGTTACCGCTTAGGCGCAACTGGCGCAATACGCGATACAGCACTTGAGTATGAAGAAGTGGCGAGCTACACAGCTGAGTATTTAATAAAGGCGTACCCTGAGCTACTAAAAACACGCTACAAAATAGATGAACTACCAGAGAGTGACTGGGAGTTTGTTGAATTAGCGGGTAAAAAGCGTGGTTGTATTCGTGGTGGTAACCAAATAGACACTTACAAAATGTCGGAAATTTTAATTAACGAACTACGCGATGGCATTATTGGCCGCATTACTATGGAAACCCCACAAATGCGTGAGGAGGAAGAGATAATGGTTGCTGGTTTACGTGCGGCTGCGGCGGCTAAAAAGCAAGCCAAAGAAGACGAAAAGTTACAACGCCGAGCGCGAGCGCGTAAAAATCGTCGTTAATAATTAACCTGAATTTAGATAACTGAAAGTAATTTAATAGCTAAATTACAGACATAAAAAAAGCCCGTAAGGGCTTTTTTAGTTTCATATCTACCGTCACCGATATGAGCAATGTAGCAAGTAAAATAGTAGGGCGGTTACTCGTTATCAACATCAAGGGGCGTTGTGTTGAATTTACAAGTAACCATAGCAGTTAACGTGCGCTACACGTTGTTCCAGGGTCGAGAAACAAATCAGTTTATTTCGTAACAAGTTAGGATGTACTTCCTTCTTGTTGATAGTGATTATCAATTAGATTTAGGTGTGTGTCAACACTCAAATGCAAATAGTTCTTATTTATTTTTATCGAGTATGTTTTGAATTGTTAGCACTAAAGTGGGTGCTGCTTTTTTCTGCAAAAACACATATGCTAGTTAAATAATTATAAAAATAATTAAAAGAATAAAACTATGTTTTCTATTTGGTCGATTAGCTTAATTGCCGTGGTGTATTTAGGCATATTGTTTGCTGTTGCAGGGTGGGCCGATAAGCGTAAGGTTTTACCTTTTAAAGGCTTAACTTATGGTTTGTCGTTAGGGGTTTATTGTACCTCGTGGGCTTTTTTTGGCACTACCGCACAGGCTGCAAGTAATGGCTGGTGGCTCGCCCCTACTTATGCGGGCACTATTATATTATTTATTTTTGGTTGGCAGCTATATTGCCGCATTGCGCATATTTGTCGGCAACAAAAACTTACCTCAATGGCCGACTTTATAGCCACTCGGTATGGACAATCATCGAGTTTGTCGGGTTTGGTGTCGCTTATTTCGGTGATTGCAATTGTGCCGTATATTTCTTTGCAGCTTAGTGCTACGGCGCAAAGTATTAACTTGCTTACCGACCGAGCACCCACGCAAAGTAATGCAGTGTGGGCCGACAGTACTTTTTATATCACCTTGCTTTTAGCTTTATTTGCTATTTTATTTGGTGCTAGGCGGTTACGCCCAAGCGAGCATAACCCAGGGCTTATCGCCAGTATTGCGTTTGAGTCGGTGGTAAAGTTACTGGCATTTATTACAGTGGGTTTATATGTTTGCTTTGCACTATTTGATAACCCAGTCGCCTTATACGAAAAAGCCTATGAGCTTAAACTACCCACCCAAGTTACCGCTACGCAAAGCCCTGTTTATGTATATGTTGCGCACACCTTACTAGGGCTTTTAGCTACGTTATGTTTGCCGCGTCAGTTTCATATGAGCTTTATTGAAAACAATAACGACAATGAACTGGCCAAAGCGCGGTGGATATTTCCACTTTATTTGCTACTAATTAATTTATTTATTTTACCTATAGCTTACGCCGGCTTGGTTTACTTTAATGGCAATGATATTGGCCACGATTCTTTTGTATTAGCATTGCCTATGGCGGCAAACAATACCCTGGTAACGTTATTGGCATTTTTAGGTGGGTTTTCGGCAGCAACCAGCATGGTGATTGTATCGTCGATTGTATTATCGGTAATGATCACTAATGATTTTATTAATCAGTTTATTTTACGTCGCTCGCAGCTTACCTCAAGTAGCCGTGGGTTAGATAAAAACAACTTATTACATGCGCGCAAAATTGTTATTGTACTCATTTTACTACTTAGTTACTTTACTCACCGAGTACTTGGAGAAACCAGCACTTTAGCCACAGTGGGCTTAATGTCGTTTACTTTAGTGGCGCAGTTTGCACCTGCCATGATAATTGGTTTGTGGTGGCGACATGCCTCTTGCAGAGGCGCGCAACTGGGTATTTTAACCGGCTTTGTTATTTGGGGTTATACCTTACTATTACCAAACTTGGCCAGTGGCCTGGGGAGCCAAAGTAGTTGGCTAACAGAAGGGCCATGGCAAATAGCTTGGCTGGCGCCTACCGATTTATTGTCGCTTGGTTTGGAGAGTATTAGCCAAGCGTTATTGCTATCTTTAGGTGCAAATTGCTTAGTGTATTTATTAATGCCCTTTTTTAGCCAAGCCACTCTTGCTGAGCGATTACAAAGTAATAAATTTATTGCACAACCCCATGATTCGCGCCTAGACACTACATTGCATCCGTTGAGTTATCATGACCTGGGGGCTTTATTGCAGCGTTTTGCTGAAAAAGAGGCCAGCCAATCGTTAGTTAATCATTATTTTCCAGATGATAAAAGCCAATGGAAAAGCCCGGCTAAAGCCGAGTTAGAGTTATTGGTAGAGCGTGAAATGTCGGCAGTAATAGGCGGTGCATCGGCACGGCTTATTTTAGACGTAGCTAAAAATGAGCAACGCCAACCATTAGAGCAAGTGGCCGAATTTGTAGATGAGGCCAGCCAAGTACTTAAATTTAACCGCGATCTTTTACAATCTACAATTGAAAACATTCAACAAGGTATAAGTGTGGTAGATAGTGAATTGCGTTTAGTGGCGTGGAATAAAGGCTATAAACGTATGTTTACTTACCCAGACGATGCTTTATATATTGGCCGCCCAGTAGCCGATATTATTCGCTTTAATGCGCTGCGAGGGTTATTTAATAGCGGTAATATTGCCATTGAAATAGATAAGCGCTTAGCGTATTTAAAGCAAGGCAGTGCTTATAAGTTTCAGCGTTCGCACAGCGATGGCCGAGTGTTCGAAATGCAAGGCAACCCACTGCCCGGTGGTGGCTTTGTAACTACTTATACCGATATTACCGAGTTTGTAAAACAACAAAAAGCACTAACGCTAGCCAATGTAAGCCTAGAGGAAAAAGTAGCAACTCGTACCGCAGCATTAACGCAAGCTAACCAAGAGTTATCGCAGGCAAAACAAGTAGCCGAGCAAGCTACTGTGAGCAAAACCCGCTTTTTTGCGGCGGCCAGCCATGACTTATTGCAACCATTTAATGCCGCCAGCTTGTTTTGTTCTTTAATGAACGAAAAAGCACAAAGCTCTGAGCTAAAAGCGCTAGCACTCAATATTAAAAACTCATTAGGCAGTGCAGAAGAACTGCTTAGCAGTATTTTAGAATTAACCAAGTTAGATTCTGGCTCATTTAAAGTGCAGGCCAGCGAGTTTGATGTTAGTAGTTTAATTGAGCCGCTACGCAACGATTATTCGGCATTAGCAGCAGAAAAAGGCCTTAAATTTATTGTAAAGCAATGCGATGTACGCATACATACAGATAAAGCACTGTTGCGGCGGGTATTACGTAATTTACTTAGTAATGCCATACGCTATACCGAGCGCGGCGAGGTACGCTTAAAAGTGTTGCTTGAAGATGACAGCCATGTGTCGTTTGTTATTGAAGATACCGGTGTGGGGATTGCCGCAAGCGATCAGCAAAGTATTTATCAAGAGTTTAAGCAGCTGGGCGAAAAGCCCAATGCCGAAGGCCTAGGGTTAGGATTGTCGATCACTAAGCGTATTTGCGACTTACTGCAAATACCTTTGGTTATGGGTTCTGAGCTAGGTAAAGGAACGCAATTTACGCTCACCATGGCATGCACAGTAAGTAAAGCGGTACAACCTACTCAGCGGGTAATGCTTAACCCCGATACCGAACTAGGTCGCTTGCGTATTTGGCTGCTTGATAACGATAAAAATGTGCTTGATGCACTTAAGCAACTACTGCAAAACTGGGGCTGCGAAATAGCCACGGCAACTAATTTAGCTGAGCTTGAGCAATTAAAAGCAAGCGCTGCATTACCACAACTACTTATTATTGATTATCAGCTCGATGATGGTGTAACCGGGCTTGAGGTGCTTAATAAGGCGCTGCTTACTAACTTGCCGGTAATTGTAAATACAGCAAATCATGATGAAAGCATACGTGAGCAAGTGCTTGATGCAGGTTATCCGCTATTGTATAAACCGCTAAAAGCACCGGCATTAAAGCGTATGATTAAGCGACTAACCAAGTAAGTTAACGTGTAGTGTTTGTGGGCTAGTTTACTTCTAACTTACCGACTTGCGATAGCTGGTTAAATAAAATGCCAGCTTGGGTGCGGTTATAAACGTTGAGTTTGCGTAAAATAGCAGAAACATGCTGCTTAATAGTGGTTTCTTGAATCGACATTTCAAAAGCTATTTGCTTATTCAGTAAACCGTCGGCAATCATGGCAAGTACGCGGTATTGTTGCGGGGTAAGCTTTTCGAGATTTAGGGCAAAGCTGCTTTGCTCGTCATTAACAACTACGTCGGTTAAATCAATATCTGCGGGCAGCCAAGTGTCGCCATTGAGTACATGGCCAATAGCTTCGCCTATTATATCGAGCGATGATGATTTAGGAATATAACCTGCGGCACCTAAGCTCATAGCTTGTTTTATAATGCTGGGAGTTTCGTTGGCAGAAACCATAATTACTAAAATGTCGGGGTAATGATTACGTAGTTGCGATAGCGCTTGTAGGCCATTAGCACCGGGAATGGTTAAATCTAAAAATATAAGTTCTATTTCTGGGTGTATTTTGAGTAAGGCAAACAGTCCGTCTATGTCGCTGGTTTCTTGTATATGTTCTTCAGGAACGCAGGTTGCGGCTGCTTGGCGTAATGCACTTCTAAACAACGGGTGGTCGTCGGCAATTATGGTATTCACAGCAAAAGACATTCCAAATATTCTCCAATACATTTAGTTATAAGTGATTTTGCACAGTGAAACAAGGTTTGTCTGTTGGGGATAACACAGACAAACCTTTCACATAATAAAGACTAGAAGCGGTAGCCAACAGTTAACGACACAGTACGTGGGTCGCCAAAGTAGCCAATTAAGGTATTATCACCACCTAAACCAGGCTGGTATTTGCTTACATTCGTTGGATCACTCGGATCGGGTGCTACAAACTGGTAACCGCCAATCATGTATTCTTCATTGGTGAGGTTTTTACCATATACACCAGCGGTCCAATGGCCGTCGGCGCTGTACCAAGTAACGCCTAGATTAAGCAGTCCGTACGCGTCTTGAGTTAGTAGGCTGTCTTCTTCAAATAAGGCGTAATCACCACGGTGGTAGTAATTACCATTAACTACAAAGTCGCCCATATCTGTGTACATGCGGTACGTAGCGCCTAAGTTAAAGGTTAAGTCTGGCGTGTTTGATACGCTAAAGCGATCAGATTTATCAAAGGCTGCGCCGGTATTTGGGTCAAAATCAATTACGTTATCAAAGCTACTGTCTATATAACCAATTGAGGCATTAAAGCTTAGTGACTCAGTAGCAACATAGTTAAGCTCTATTTCTACGCCATCTGATGTTGATTCACCAATATTACCTAAACGTTGGTTTAGGTCAGATCCGCTGTCGCCTGGGAGTACCGAAATATACTGGCGGTCTTTATGATCAAGGGTAAACAAGGTTATGTTTGCGCGTAAGTTATTATTCCATTCGCTTTTCATACCAAATTCAAATGAATCAACAACTTCTGGCTTTGCTGCTGGTTCAGGCGTGGTGGCTCTTGGGTTAAATGTACCCGACTTAAAGCCTTGGGCGTAACTGGCAAAAAACATAATATCGTTACTGTATTGGTACTCAACGCCCGCTCTTGGGGTAAAGCGCGACCAATCTTCGCTATCATCTAGTACGGTAGGTACTAGTTGTCCTTCTGGGCGAACATAACCTGGGATCCAGCCCGACTCAGGGTAAACAGTGTCGAATATGAGGCCATTATTTACAATCGCTTCTTTGCTGTCTTTGGTATAACGCGCGCCTAGGGTCATTGACCATTTGTTATCAAAGTCGTAAGAGCCTTGAATATAAGCGGCTTTACTTGTTGAGTTACTACAACCACTTACTTCACGAGTTAAACCTGGTAAGTTTAAAGATTTACCAAATTCTTCGAGTATGGCTTCAAACTGGCCACACGACTCGCCATCGTAGTAATACAAGCCCGACACTAATTTATAGTTATCGCCTTGATGATTTAGTTGTATTTCGTGAGTGGTTTGCTCATCTTCATATATAGCGGGTACATCAAAAATACGCTTTGAGGTGTTATCAAAGTCGATATTGGTTGGCGAGTAACCATCTCGGCTGGCGCCAACATATTTAATGCTTGTGCTGTCACTCATATCCCAACGTGCGGTAAAACTATAACCTTCAAGCTCTACTTCGTTCCAGGTAGGTAAGCTGGTGTAAGAGTCGTATACGCTGTCGGGTACTGGAGCGTCAGTGAGTATACTAGGTAGTAAACGATAGCCGCCTTTTGAGTTTGAGGTGTCTTTGGTTTTATCCCAAGCAAGTTTAAAAAACAAGTCATCTGTTGGCGTGTATTCTAGGGTAACGCGGGCTGCGGTTACGTCTTTGTTGTAGTTTTCACGATCTTGATTGGTTAAATCTGAGGTTAAAAACTCACCAAAACCATCGCGGTTTAAAGTAGCAAAACCAAAGCCAACATAGAGCTTTTCATCAATAAGCGGTAGTTGCCCGGTAACTTTTAGATCTTTTTGACCATAACTACCTACCGTGCCTTTAATGTTAAGGGTTGCATCGCCATCCATTTCTTTGGTGACGTATTTAATTGCGCCGCCAATAGTGTTTTTACCATATAGCGTGCCTTGCGGGCCGCGTAGTACTTCAATTTGTTGCACGTCGAGCAGGTCAAGTACCGCGCCTTGTGGACGCGCTATGTATACGTCATCTATATAAATACCTACACCGGCTTCGTATCCCCATAGCGGATCTTGTTGGCCTACACCCCTAATAAATGCAGTAATAGTTGAGTTAGTACCACGGCTAGATTGCAGTGTAGTGTTAGGCGAAAATTGTTGTACTTCGGTCATTACACTAATACCGTTTTCAGCCAGCTCTTGTGCGCCAATAGAGGTTACTGCTACCGGTACTTCTTGTAAGTTTTCTACCGTTTTACGCGCCGTTACTTCAATGCGCTCTAGCTCGCCTTTGTTAACTTGGTTAGTTTGTTGTTCTGCTGCATAACTATTTGCACCGATCAGCGCCAATGACACAGCGAGTGTAACGGGTGCGACTTTTTTATTGAGCTTTATCATGTTGATTACCTTTTATTGTTGTGATTAATGCCAACGGAATAAATACCAGCTATTTATTTGCCTATACCTAAGTGCCGTTGTTTAAGCCTCGCCATCGCTAACGACTAAGATTGCTGCAGACCTTTACTCATTGCTCATGTCACCTGTTAACTACTTTAGAAGATTGTTACAAAAAATGAATTAGTACCATAGTGCTATACCTAGGTTAAACCCATATATAACAATGCCTGCAAGCCTAAATATAACTATGTAGTACCATAGTGCTATGTATTTAATTACAAATAAGCAACAATATAATTAACATTACTGCGATGTCACCTCATCTTTGTAATAACAATAACTTTAGGAAAGCTTATGCTGAGCATGATAGGGCTAGTAGGTGGTTTAATACTGCTGATTATTTTAACTTTGCGCGGGGTAAATTTATTTATAGCCGCACCGCTATGCGCGTTACTTGTAGCACTGAGTAGCGACATGGCAATTTTTCCTGTCACGGCCGATATTAATTTTATAAATGCTTATATGGATGGTTTTGCTAGTTTTTTAAGTGCATGGTTTTTTATGTTCTTGCTGGGATCACTATTTGGTAAGTTTATGGAAGACACCGGCGCTGCCGATAGTGTGGCCAGTTATATAGTTGGCAAATTAGGTATGAAACATGCTGTTTTAGCAATAGTGATAGCGTGTGCGGTATTAACCTATGGTGGTGTTAGTTTATTTGTGGTGGCTTTTTCGGTGTACCCGATGGCGCTTAGCTTATTTAAAGACGCAAACCTGCCACGGCGCTTTATTCCGGCCACGCTGGCTTTTGGTTCGGTTACTTTTACTATGACCTCGGCAGGATCGCCCGAAATTCAAAATTGGATCCCAATAAAATATTTAGGCACCTCCCCCTATGCCGCATGGGAAGTAAGCCTAGTGGTGGCTATTTTTATGGCGACATTTGGCTATTATTGGCTCAATAAAATGATAAAAAAAGCGCTTGCCAATGGTGAGCATTTTGAAGAGCGCGATGACGATCCAAGCGTGGTTGATCGTAAAAGGCCACACCCTATTACTGGGCTTATTCCGCTATTAGTGGTGCTGCTATTGTCATTCACTTTACATGATACATTACAACAAACCGCGCTTATTATTGCCCTACTAGGTGGCGTGCTGAGTATTATGGTAATTAACTTTAAGTACTTTCATGATCTGGCTGGCGCTGTAAATGTAGGAACAACCGGGGCATTAGTGGCAATAGGAAATACAGCCGCGGTGGTTGGGTTTGGTGCAGTTGCCAAAGTGTCACCAGCATTTACTGCCGCGGTTGAAGTAATGACCCATATGCCAGGTAATGAGCTAGTAGGCGCGGCCGTAGCGGTAAGTGTAATAGCGGGGCTAACGGGTTCTGCCTCAGGAGGGCAAGTTATTGCATTACCACTGGTTGCTCCAGGATATATAGATATGGGGGTTAACCCAGAGCAACTACACCGCGTGGTAGCTATTAGTTCAGGTGCGCTAGATACCTTGCCGCACAATGGTTATGTAGTTACTTTGATCCGCGCTATTTGTAAAGAAACACATCAGCGTGCTTATTGGTCTATGGCTGCGTTAACAACCGTAGTACCGCTAATTGGGGTTGCATTAGCAATTGGCTTATTTATTTTCTTTTAAGGGATAACAATGAAAACTAAATTAATAATGAGTGTACTGCTGTTAATAGTAAGCACAGTTGCTTATAGCAATGATAAAACAGCGCCTATGTTGGTTGAAAAACAACATTTTACCACTAAAAATTTTACTACTGTGTCGGGAGTTACGCTTAGCCAAGTAGACGTAGGCTGGGAGAGCTACGGTACTTTAAATAAAGCTAAAGATAATGTGGTACTAATTACGCATTATTTTTCGGGCACGTCGCATGCAGCTGGTAAATATAAAGCCGATGATGCCTTGGCGGGTTATTGGGATGCGTTAATTGGTCCAGGTAAAGCAATCGACACTAATAAATACTTTGTAATTAGCTCAGACACTTTAGTTAATGCCAATTGGCACGATCCTAATGTAATTACGACTGGCCCTGCATCAACTAATCCGGCAACAGGTAAACCGTATGGCCTTGATTTTCCGGTAGTGACCATTACTGATTTTGTTGAAGTGCAAAAACGCTTACTCGATAGTTTAGGTATTAACAAACTGCATGCCGTAATAGGTGCCTCAATGGGATCGTTTCAGGCACTGGAGTGGGCGGTACGTTATCCAGAGCAAGTAGAGCGCTTAGTACATGTAATTGGTGCGGCAACCATGGATGCATGGACTGTGTCGGCACTAGAAAAGTGGGCTATGCCAATTCGTTTAGATAAAAACTGGCAGCAAGGTAATTACTATAATAAAGAGCGCCCGCTTGCAGGGCTTACCGCTACGCTACTAAACATTACCCAAGATGCTATGCATCCGCTTATTTATAACGCTAGTTTCCCAAATTTTGAGGTGCTAGATGACGACGCACTGCAAGATATTCGTACTCTACCAAAAGTAAACCAGGTTTTAGAGGCTAGAGCATTAGCTAAAGCTAAGCTACAAGATGCAAACCATGTGTTGTACTTAGTGCGAGCATCGCAGTTATTTACCGCAGGTAGATCAGCCAATTTAACTGATGCCCTAAAAAAGGTGCAGGCAAAAACCTTATTGCTACCTGCCACTAACGATTTATTACTACGTCCCGAAAATGTCCGCAAAATGCACTCAATAATGGATGAACTAGGTAAGGAGGTTACTATTTCTGAAATTGCGGGAGGCTGGGGTCATTTAGATGGGCTATTTTCGATTACGCCTAAAGCGCAGCAAATTAGTGAGTTTTTAGCCAACTAGGAGGCCTGCATGAGCAAAACAATTTTAATAACCGGTGCAGCCAGCGGTATTGGCTTATATATAGCACAGCAATTAGCCGCAGCGGGTCATCATATTATAGTAACCGACCTAAATGCAGCGCACGCAAAAGAAGCGGCAGAAGATATTGTTACTAATGGCGGGAAAGCCCAAGGTTATGCATTAAATGTGGCCGACAGCGAGGCAATTACCGTTTTTTTTAAGCAGTTACCGCAAGCTGTTGATGTACTTATAAATAATGCCGGCATTCAGCACGTAGCAAAGCTTGAAGAATTTCCGGCTGATAAATGGCAATTTTTGCAGCAAGTAATGCTCGTTGGGCCCGCAATGATGACCCAAGCGGTATTGCCTAAAATGCGCGAACAAAATTTTGGCCGAATTATTAATATTGGCTCTATTCATGCCATGGTGGCCTCTAAATATAAGTCGGCCTATGTGGCCGCCAAACATGGCTTAATTGGCTTTAGTAAAACCATAGCGCTTGAAACAGGAGATGCCAATATAACCATTAATACCGTGTGCCCCGCGTATGTGAAAACTCCGCTAGTAGAGCAGCAAATTGCCGCACAAGCCAAAGAGCATGGTTTATCTGAGCAACAAGTTATCGATACTATTATGCTAGCACCCATGCCTAAAAAAGCCTTTATTGGTTTAGATGAAATACACCATACGGTAACCTTTTTAATGGCTGATGCGGCGCGAAACATTACCGCACAAGCTATAGCAATAGATGGCGGCTGGACCGCACAATAGGAGCTAACAATGGCAGGATTCGATAAAGTAGTAAGCAGTTACAGCGAAGCAATGGCAGGGCTTGAGGATGGCATGACAGTGATTGCCGGTGGTTTTGGCTTGTGCGGTATACCGGAGGGACTTATTGGCCAAATTAAACGCCAAGGTATTCGTAACTTAACTGTGGTGTCTAATAACTGTGGCGTAGATGGTTTTGGTTTAGGCGTGTTACTAGAGGATAAACAAATACGCAAAATGGTGGCCTCGTATGTGGGCGAAAATGCCTTATTTGAGCAGCAACTACTTAGTGGTGAGCTAGATGTAGAGCTTACTCCACAAGGTACACTGGCTGAAAAAATGCGCGCTGGTGGTGCAGGTATTCCTGCTTTTTATACCGCCACTGGAGTAGGCACGCCAGTGGCTGAGGGCAAAGAAACGCGCAATATTAATGGTCGAGACTACTTGTTAGAACACAGTATTACCGGTGACTTTGCCATTGTAAAAGCCTGGAAAGCGGATCGCTTTGGTAATTGTATTTATCGCCATACCGCGATGAACTTTAATCCTATGGCCGCCACCGCAGGTAAAATAACTGTACTCGAAGTAGAAGAAATTGTAGAGCCTGGGGAGTTAGAGCCAAGCCAAATACACACTCCCGGTATTTATATCGATCGGGTTATAAAAGGGGTGTTTGAAAAACGCATAGAAAAAGTGACCACCCAAGCAGCAAAGCAATAAGGAGTAAGCTAATGGCATTAACACGTGAACAAATCGCCAAGCGAGTCGCGATGGAATTACAAGATGGCTATTACGTTAATTTAGGCATTGGTATTCCTACCTTAGTAGCTAACTATGTCCCCGATAATATTGCAGTAATGCTGCAATCAGAAAATGGCCTACTGGGTATGGGGCAGTATCCTGCTGCCGATGCGCTCGATGCTGATATGATAAACGCCGGTAAAGAAACCGTTACTGCCGCCACTGGCGCAGCAATTTTTAACTCAGCCGAAAGCTTTGCGATGATCCGCGGCGGTCATGTTGACTTAACCGTATTGGGTGCCTTTGAGGTTGACCAAAACGGCAATATTGCTAGCTGGATGATCCCCAATAAGTTAATAAAAGGTATGGGCGGTGCGATGGATTTAGTAGCTGGTGCAAAAAACATTATTTGTACCATGACCCACGCTAACAAGCATGGTGAGTCAAAATTACTCAGTGAGTGCAGCTTACCGCTCACCGGTGTGGGGTGTATTAATAAAGTAATTACCGACTTGGCCTTACTGGAAATTAAAGATGGTGCATTTCATTTATTAGAGCGCGCCCCCGGAGTGAGCGTAGAAGAAATTCAAGCGAAAACACAGGGGCGTTTAATTATCCCTAAAAACACACCCGAAATGACATTTTAATAATAGCTTATTAATTAAGCCCGCATTGTTGCGGGTTTTTTTATAACTTAAAAAGCTACCAATTTGAATCCGCGTTATAAAACCACTTTAAATATAAAGGCACTATAAATCAAAGAGTAATGCGCGGCTAGTTTTGTCCTTTTTGCGCATGGTTTTTATGCACAAAAAGCGCGTAAAGATCATCAATGCACCTTACCGTCTAAATATTTAGTTAATTTCACGTTAACAATAAGCTGCGCTTTAGATAGCAGTTTGTAGTCGCTTATCTACCTGACAATAAATACACCAACACAGCGTGGAGACAACAATGAAAGCAAGTAACACACAACTCGCTTTGGCAGTAGCTGCCGCATTAGCGAGCACATCAGTTTTAGCCGATAACGATACCGATAAATTACAACAGCAATTAGATGCATTACAAAAAGAAGTCAGTGCATTAAAAAAATCGAGTGGTTTTAATTTAGAGTTTGGTGGACGCGTACAGCTTGACTACAACTATTTTGATGGCGCTTACAATGCAGATAATGGCGGCTCTGGCGGCAGTGATTTTTTTCCGCGACGTATTCGTACTTACGTTGCTAGCGAGCATGGTAATTGGGATCACAAGTTATTACTCGAATTTGGCGAAGGCACAGCTGAAATTGTTATGGCACGTGTACGTTATGCGTTTGATAACGGGCTTAAAATTAAAGCAGGTAAAATTCGCGAAGATATATCGCTTAATGCATTAACCAGCTCAAAACATATCAACACTATTGAGCGTAGTAGTTTAGCAAATACCTTCTCGCCATTTTTTCGTTGGGGTGCATCGGCTTACCAATACTTTAAAGATTCGGGATTTCGCTACGCAGTGGGTGTTTATAAAAATGATGCCTTTGGCGCAACGGGTAATGATGAAAACGACAGGCTAACTTTGGCTGCAACAGGGCGCGTAACGTGGTCAAGTGCTGCACCGGGTGATGTGATTCATTTAGGGGCGTGGCATTCATATCGTGATATGGGCGGCAATGAATTAGGTGCGCGTTTTGCTCGTGGAGAAGTTCGCGAAGCTAATACTAGGCTTGTTGATTATGCCGCTGGTGGCGTAACCGCAGCACTTGATAGCTTATCGCAAAGCGGACTTGAATTTGCTTACCAAGCAGATTCTTTAACCCTTGAAGCTGAATATGCAAGCCGCTCGTTAAACGCAGTTAATAGCGCAGACTTGCTAGATGGCGAGCGCTTTGATGGTTTTCATGTATCGGCAAGTTACTTTTTAGGTGGCGAGCAGCGCCAATACAAAGCAAGTTCAGCATTATTTGTACAACCTAAAAACATTAAAAATGCATGGGAGTTAGTTGCGCGTGTTTCACAAATGGATGCAACTAGCAGCTTACAAGGGACGCAAGCAACTACTTATACATTAGGCACATCTTATTACATCAGTAGCGATATTAAGTTTATGGGCAACCTTATTTACAGTGATGTGACAGGCCCTGGTACTACAGCTTTGGTAGGCGATGAAGACTCTGGTATGGGCTTTAGTGCGCGTATGCAGTATTTATTTTAAGGAATCATACAATGAAATTATTTAAGTCACTTAAATCACTAAAAACCACAGTACTTGCAGCATCGCTGGTACTTAGCAGCCCATTTGTAATGGCCGACATTCACTTTTTAGTACCTGGCGGCCCTGGTGGCGGTTGGGATACAACAGCACGTGGTGTAGGCGAAGGTTTAGTTAAGTCAGGTATTGAAGATAATGCGTCTTTTCAAAATATGTCGGGTGGCGGCGGCGGTCGTGCTATTGCTTACTTAATTGAGTCGGGCACTAAAAAGGGCGATATTTTAATGGTTAACTCAACACCTATCGTATTGCGTGCATTAACTGGTCGCATTCCTTATAGCTACCGCGATTTAACTCCTGTTGCCAGCATGATTGCCGATTATGGCGCATTTGTGGTGCGTAACGATTCGCCATTTAAAACGTGGCAAGATGTTGTTAAATCAATCAAAGAAGATCCAAGCTCAGTAAAGGTAGCGGGCGGTTCTGCGCGTGGCAGTATGGATCATTTAGTTGCAGCGCAAGCAGTTAAAGCGGCGGGTATTGATGGTCGACGTTTACGTTATATTCCTTACGACGCCGGTGGTAAAGCAAAAGCTGGATTACTATCAGGCGAAGTTAACTTACTTTCTACCGGCTTAAGTGAAGCACTAGAAGTAGCTAATGGTGGTCAAGCACGCATTTTAGCGGTTACCTCAGGTGGGCCGTTACCGGATTACCCAGAAATACCTACCCTTAAATCTCTTGGTTACGATATGGAATTTGTAAACTGGCGTGGTTTTTTTGCAGCGCCGAACTTACCTGCTGAAAAATTGGCAGAGTACACCAAAAAACTGCGCAAATTACAAAGTACTCCTGAGTGGGAAGTTGTCCGTGCACGTAACGGTTGGTTAAATTTATTCCAAGAAAAAGAGCAGTTTATTAAGTCATTAGAAGCGCAAGAAGCGCAGCTTAAAGTAGTGATGGAAGAGCTTGGCTTTATCCGTACATTGCAATAATCGAGGTTTAAAATGATGAATCGCGAATTACTAGGGCCAAGTTTATTCTTGGCGCTATTTACCCTGTACGCCGTTGTTGCATGGCAAATTCCACTTTTACCGTTTGAAGAATACGAAACGGTGACTTCTGCAACTCTACCTAAAGTATATGCCGCGTTTGGTATTGTGGTGTGTTTACTTGCTATTGCTACAACATTACTTAAACCAAGCGAAAAAGAAGCTACCGATGAAAACCTCGAAAAATCACATGTACTGCGTACTATTAGCTTATTAGTGCTAATGGTGATTTATAGCGCCATGTTAGAGCCGGTTGGGTTTTTAATTTCGACCAGTACATTTTTGTTAGCAGGCTTTTTTGTAATGGGTGAAAGGCGCAAAGGTATTTTATTATTTGCATCGATTCCGGTTGCTGTGGTGTTTTGGTTTTTAATGACTCAAGTGCTAGGTATTTACTTAGTTCCGGGCGATTTGTGGAGTTAAATTATGTTTGATGGAATTATGCTTGGTTTGTCGACCGTGCTCGACTTTAATAATTTAATGTATGTGATTGCTGGCTGCCTAGTGGGCACTTTTATTGGTATGTTACCGGGGTTAGGGCCAATTACTGCGATTGCATTAATGATCCCGATTACTTATAGCATAGGTGCCGACTCAGGCATGATTTTAATGGCAGGTGTTTATTATGGTGCCATTTTTGGTGGTTCTACTTCATCTATTTTAATTAACGCACCAGGGGTTGCGGGTACGGTGGCATCCTCCTTTGATGGCTACCCACTGGCAAAACAAGGCCATGCAGGTAAAGCATTGGCAATTGCTGCCTACTCCTCCTTTATAGGGGGCACTATCGGCGCTATATTGTTAATGGTTGCCGCACCTTTATTAGCTAAAGTATCGCTGAGTTTTCAATCACCAGATTATGTAGTGCTGATGTTTTTAGGCTTAACCGCAATTGCAGCGTTTTCTAATAAAGGACAATTTTTAAAAGCGATGATGATGACGGTATTTGGGCTAATGCTTGCTACTGTTGGCATCGATCCTTCATCGGGCACCGACCGATTTACTTTTGGCCAAGCGGACTTACTTGATGGTATTAGCTTTTTATTAGTGGCTATGGCAACCTTTGCATTAGCAGAAGCGTTAGTTAACGTAGTAAAACCAGAGAAAAAAGACGCCAAAAATATTAACGATTCAGATACGCCGCAAATAGGTTCAACTAAGTTAACTAAAAGCGAGATTAAAGAAATAGCGCCAGTGATTGGTCGCTCGTCTATTTTGGGCTTTATTGTCGGTGTGTTACCGGGCGCAGGCGCAACTATTGCAAGTTTTATGGCTTATGCAACCGAGCGCAACTTAGCACCGAAAGGCTTAAAAGAAAAATTTGGTAAAGGCTCATTACGTGGTTTAGCTGCACCCGAATCGGCTAATAATGCGGCATGTACTGGCTCATTTGTACCTTTGTTAACGCTAGGTATTCCGGGCTCAGGTACTACGGCTATTATGCTAGGGGCATTAATTGCCTATGGTATACAACCAGGGCCAATGCTTATGCAAGAAAACCCCAGTGTTTTTTGGTCTGTTATTGTTAGTATGTACTTTGGTAATATAGTGCTGCTTATTTTAAACTTACCGCTTATTCCTTACTTTGCAAAAGTATTAGCTATGCCCAAATCGGTACTCACAGTAATGATTTTGTTCTTTAGCTTAATTGGTGTGTATTTGGTGTCTTTTAATACCTTTGACTTATTTATGATGGTGGGATTTGCCTTAGTGGCGTTGGTATTACGATTATTAGCTTTTCCTATGGCACCTTTATTACTCGGTTTTATTTTGGGTGATATGATAGAACGTAATTTCCGTCGCTCTATGATGATTTCTGATGGTTCATTGAGCTTTTTATGGGATCGCCCACTTACATTGAGTATATTTGTTATTTCAATTTTAGTGCTTTTATTTCCGTTAAAAGATTACTTAATGCAGCGCCGTGCAGATAAAGCTGCGCTTCAAGAGCAGGCTTAACAGAGTCATAAAATGAAAAACACCAACCCGCTAAGCCCATTGCAACATATGGTTAAAAAACCTAAACGCCTAGAAACTCGGCTAATTATTTGGGTAACCGGTTTATGTGTATTACAAGCATTGTTGTTTGGCGCGTTGGTGTATCAGCTTACGGCGCAAAGCTTACATAGTCACATTGGCGACAAAGCATTGGCCGTTGCCAGCAGTATAGCCTCACGCGTTGATGTTATAAAAGCACTGCAAAATCCAAAAGATTTATTGGCTATTAACGAGGAAGTAGAAGAAATAAGGCAACTCACTGGAGCCGACTTTATTGTTATTGGCGATGAAAATGCATTGCGTATTGTGCATCCTGATGAAAAGAAAATTGGCAAGCGTATGGTGGGTGGCGATAGCCAAGCTGCATTAAAGGGTGAGCGCTATATTTCGCTTGCCCGTGGCAGTTTAGGAGAGTCAATTCGCGGTAAGGTGCCTGTTTATTCGAATAATAACCAAATAATAGGCTTGGTATCGGTCGGGTTTTTAGTGCAGTCAATTGACCCTCTTATACGTTCTCGCAGTATTGAGATTTTAATTTGGGGCTTAGTGGTGGTGGGCTTAAGTATTGTGGTGGCTATTTATATTGGTCAGCGGGTGCGAAATGCTATTTTTGGTTTACAGCCAGATGAGATTGCGCGGTTGTTTTCAGAACAAAATGCTATTTTAAATACGGTGCGTAACGGTATAATTGCGCTCGACCCCGAGGGGAATGTACGTAAGTTGAATCAACGTGCTTGCGAAATTTTAGATAAACCTCTTGCTTATACTCACCAACCCCTCACGCTTGCTGATTTACTTCCTGAGCATGCTGAATTTTTGCTGCGTAACCAGTCACGCGAAATAGTAGGGTTTGAACTATTTGCCGCCGATAAACGAATAATATTATCGCGCTTTGCTTTGCAGGTACAAGGCCAAGCCGATGGCATTTTACTTAGTATGCGCCCCTCTGATGAACTCGAATATTTAAGCCAACAACTTACTAAAGTGCAAGCGTTTGCGGAGCTGTTAAGAGTGCAAACTCATGACTATTCAAATAAGCTCAATTTAATTGGGGCGTTAGTGCAAATGGGCAAAAATGAGCAAGCGATTGAAATTATAGGTCAAGAAAGCCAAGGATCGCAGGCGCAAATACATAACTTGTTAGAGCGAATACAAGATCCTGTGCTTGCAGGTTTGTTAGTTGGTAAATACCATAAAGCAAGAGAGTTAAATGTGGTGTTAACGCTTAACCCTGATAGCTTGCTTGGTGAAATAACTCGCAAAGATATTTTAGAGCGGGTGGTATCTATTTTAGGTAACCTAATCGACAACGCGATTGATGCGGCCATTCGAGCATCAGATACTCGTGCTGCTAAAGTGCGGGTAACGGTTGATGAAACCAGCAAAACGCTACTTTTTGATGTAGAAGATAGCGGTTTTGGTTTAGGACCTGATCATAATGTGATATTTACCCCACAATACAGCTCTAAGTCGGGGGCGGAACATGGAATTGGTTTGTATTTAGTTAAAACTAATTTAGATTCGTGCGGTGGGAGTTTAGAAATAGGTGAATCAGATCTACTGGGTGCGCGCCTCAGTGTTTATATCCCCAAATAATAAGAGTAATAAAACATGACGTACTCAGTAGTGATAGTGGAAGATGAAGTAGAGGTTGCGCAGTTATTAGCACAATATTTACTGCTACCCAATGGTGTTGCAGGAAACAACACACCCAAGCAAAGTCTCAGGCAAGGGCAGTATCAGGTAGTGGGCATTGCCGGTAACTTAGCTACGGCAAAGGCTTTGTTGCAGGCAGTTAATCCAGATTTAGTGTTACTTGATATTCATTTGCCCGACGGTAACGGCTTAGACTTATTGAGTGATTTGCGCCGCTTAAACATAAAAAGCGAAGTGATGTTGCTCACAGCGGCAAAAGAAGTGGAAATACTCGAAAAAGCAATGCAGTTAGGCGCCAGTGACTTTTTAGTAAAACCACTCATGTTAAGTAGGTTAGATCAAGCTCTGGCACGTTTTGAAGCTCGGCAACAATGCTTTTCGGCTGCTGTTGAGGTGACGCAGTCTATGGTTGATACCCTATTTGGTTCAAAAGAGCGTGTTAGTACCACAACACGCTTACCCAAAGGAGTCGACTCGCTTACCTTAAAAAAAATAATAACTGCATTTAATGAACATAAAGAAACAGCATTTACAGCTCAGCAAATGGGTGATTTAGTGGGTGTAAGCCGATCGACTGCTCGCCGATATCTAGAATACATGCTTGAAGCAGAGCAGGTTAGAGCTGATCAAAGCTATGGTAGTATTGGTCGTCCAGAGCGTTGCTATAAAATATGCCAATAAAATAAAGAGTACAGAGTAAGGTAAGGCCTCATTAGGTAAATAGATCGCTCGCTCGCACTACAAAAAATAGCTATTTCAAAGGATGGATCATTTTTTTTATATAATTGGCTGCATTTTAAGCGACTTCTATGGTGATGTTCGCTTTAAGTGATGTTATACTCTGGCCGAATAATTTTTCGACTTTATTAAGAGTAAACTAATGGCAGATTTATCGAAGTACAGAAACATTGGTATTTTCGCGCACGTTGATGCGGGTAAAACTACCACCACTGAGCGTATACTAAAGCTTACTGGTCAAATCCACAAAAGTGGTGACACGCACGATGGCACATCAGTTACAGATTTCATGGATCAAGAGTCTGAGCGCGGTATTACTATTCAGTCTGCGGCTGTAAGCTGTTTCTGGAAAGATCACCGTTTTAACGTTATCGATACTCCTGGACACGTTGACTTCACTGTTGAAGTTTACCGTTCACTTAAAGTATTAGATGGCGGCATCGGTGTATTCTGTGGCTCTGGTGGTGTTGAACCACAATCAGAAACTAACTGGCGTTATGCGAATGAGTCAGGTGTAGCACGTGTTATTTTCGTAAACAAATTAGACCGTATGGGTGCTGATTTCTTCCGTGTAACTAATCAAGTACAAAAAGTACTTGGTGCAACTCCATTAATCATGACTTTACCAATCGGTAGAGAAGATGAGTTTGTTGGTGTTGTTGACGTTCTAACCAAGCAAGCATATGTTTGGGATGCGACTGGTCTTCCAGAGAACTACACTATTGAAGACGTTCCTGCAGACATGGTTGACCAAGTTGAGGAATACCATGAGTTACTTATCGAAACTGCTGTTGAGCAAGACGATGAGCTACTAGAAACGTACATGGAAGGTGTAATCCCTTCAATTGAAGATGTGAAGCGTTGTATTCGTAAAGGTACTCGTGACCTTGCTTTCTTCCCAACATACTGTGGCTCAGCATACAAAAACAAAGGTATGCAGCTTATTCTTGACGCAGTTGTTGATTACTTACCATCTCCTACAGAAGTTGATCCTCAACCTCTTATGGATGAAGAAGGTAATGAAAACGGCGAATTCGCTATCGTATCTACAGACCTACCATTTAAAGCGTTAGCATTCAAAATAATGGATGACCGTTTTGGTGCGTTAACATTCGTACGTATTTACTCAGGTAAACTAAACAAGGGTGACACTATCCTTAATGCGTTTACTGGTAAAACTGAGCGTGTTGGCCGTATGGTTGAGATGCAAGCAGATGACCGTAATGAATTAGCTAGCGCACAAGCTGGTGACATCATTGCTATCGTAGGCATGAAAAACGTGCAAACTGGTCACACATTATGTGATCCTAAGCACCCAGTAACACTTGAGCCAATGGTATTCCCAACTCCAGTAATCTCGATTGCTGTACAGCCTAAAGATAAAGGCGGTAATGAGAAAATGGGTGTTGCTATCGGTAAAATGGTTGCAGAAGATCCATCTTTCCAAGTTGAGACTGATGAAGATTCAGGCGAAACTATTCTTAAAGGAATGGGCGAGCTTCACTTAGATATCAAAGTAGATATCCTTAAGCGTACTTACGGTGTAGACCTTATTGTTGGTCAACCACAGGTTGCTTACCGTGAAACTATCACTAAAGAAATTGAAGATAGCTACACGCATAAGAAACAGTCTGGTGGTTCTGGTCAGTTCGGTAAAATTGATTACCGTATTAAGCCAGGCGAAGTTGCTTCTGGTTTCACGTTTAAATCATCTGTTGTTGGTGGTAACGTACCTAAAGAATTCTGGCCTGCAGTTGAGAAAGGCTTTAAGTCAATGATGGGCACTGGTGTTCTAGCTGGCTTCCCAGTACTTGACGTTGAAGTTGAGCTTTTTGATGGTGGCTTCCACGCAGTGGATTCATCAGCAATCGCGTTCGAAATCGCTGCTAAAGGTGCTTTCCGTCAATCTATCCCTAAAGCGGGTGCACAACTTCTTGAGCCAATCATGAAAGTTGACGTGTTCACGCCGGAAGATCATGTAGGTGACGTAATCGGTGACCTTAACCGTCGTCGTGGTATGATGAAAGACCAAGAGCCTGGTTTAACTGGCGTTCGCATTAAAGTAGACGTACCGTTATCAGAAATGTTCGGTTACATCGGTTCATTACGTACAATGACATCAGGTCGTGGTCAGTTCTCTATGGAGTTCTCACATTACGCACCATGTCCTAATAACGTTGCTGAAGCTGTAATCGCTGCAGAAAAAGAGAAAAAAGCTGCTAAGTAATTAGCACCTTAACTCTTTAAAAACCCGCACATGTTGCGGGTTTTTTATTGCCCATAATAAAATTGATATATTAGGGTGTGCTTATCTTTCGAGGTTAAATTTACAGCATTGCGTTTCCTTTTAAGGTTAGGTAATAACGGCGCATAAATGCCCAGCATGCGCTAATTTGGCGTTAAATATAACGGCTACAGTGAGCTAAATGAGTTGTTAACTTAGCTGTGCGTATGCAAGTGTGAGGAGTATTACGATGATGCGCTATACACCATGATATTATTGTTGAGTGGTATACCTTTGCCTATAAACGCTACTAATTTAATACAATTAATAAAAAAGGTGTAAACAGCTAATTGCCGATAATAAAAAAGGAGCTATTTGTAGCTCCTTTTTTATTTTAAAGTGTGGCGCTAGCTAAGCTTTTTAATTAGCTTTTCTTTTAGCGCTTTCATCTTTGGCGAGCGTGACTTATTAAAGCTTTGTATTGGCATGGTAACCAAGTGCTCTTTTGGCAATGCGGGTATAGTTAAAGGGTATTGCCCTGCGGTGGGTACCGAAATCTCTTTAAGGTGCACTTTAAGTGCCTCTAGCATGGTATCGTTATCTACTTCACTAGGGCAGATAAATATACCTAGCTTTCTGAGTTTAACCCCCAGTTTTATACTGCTTGAATAACGCACTATAGGTGCAGCTAGTACTAAACCTAGTAATATAGGTGATAGCCACAAAAAAAATACCGGCGTGAAGTAATACGCTGTGCTACCCCAAGCAATAGCGACCAAAGTAGAAAATAACGTATAACTAAACGCTTCTTTCCATGGCACCATACGGCCTTCTCGTGGTTGAGCATCCCACTTAACTTTTTTGCCTAAAAACACACAAACAACAAAATAAGCATGAAACACCATCATTAATGGAGCCATGACAATAGCAAAAACTGTTTCTATAATTGCGCCTAACGTAAGCTTAATAGCACCACCGAAGCGGTTTTTTCTGTGCACCAAGGTTACGATTATACCCATTAGTTTTGGTAGCAATAAAATAACAATAGTAAGATAGAGCAGAGCATCAATTAAATCGGTTTTAGCTATTTGCCAAGTAGGGAACAATTGATAAGCGCGGTTAAAATAAACGTCGCTATTTAAAGCACGTGTTACGGCATCAACCGTACTTAACGCGAGCATAAGTAACCATATTAATGACGAAATATAAGCGGTAGCGCCAAGTAAAAAGTGAAATTTGCTCATCAGCTTTAACTTTGGTGACGGGAGTAATCCAATGTGTTGAATATTACCCTGTACCCAACGTCTGTCGCGCACGGCATAATCTAAAATATTACTTGGGACTTCTTCATAGCTGCCTTCAATATCTGCAAGTAGTAATACTTCCCAATTTGCACTGTGTAGTAATGATGCTTCTACAAAGTCATGGCTGAGTATTTCACCACCAAAAGGAGCATTGCCTTTAAGTGTGGGTAAACCACAGCAGTCAATAAATGCGCTTACTCTAATTATGGCATTATGGCCCCAGTAGTTTGCTTTATCGGTTTGCCAAAATGCCGATCCTGTTGCCAGCATAGGGCTATAAAGTACCGAAGCAAACTGTAAAAAACGACCAAAAAAGGTATCTTGGCGTACCGGAATAGGAATGGTTTGAATAAGTCCTACTTGCGGGTTGTTAATCATGCTTGCCGTTAGCTCTAGCATGCATTTACCTGTCATAACGCTGTCGGCATCAAGGACAATCATATGATCGTACTGGCTTCCCCAGCGCTCACAAAAGTCGGTTAAATTACCTACTTTACGGTGTTTATTATCTTCGCGGCGACGATAAAACAACTGCTTTGATGTCTCGCCTAGGCGCTCACACAAAGCATGCCAAGCACTTAGTTCATTTTTAGCTATTGTTGGATCTTGTGTATCACTGAGTAAATAAAAATCAAAGTTGGCTAATTCCCCAGTCTCTTTTAATGACTGTAAGCTCACTTCAAAGCCTGCAATAACACGGTGTGTATCTTCGTTATAAATAGGCATTACTATGGCAGTTTTTTGCTGAGAAAATGCCTGACTATCAAGCTTTATAGGTTTTATGCGCCTAAGGGTAAGCGGATCAATACGCAGTAACTGCAGTACAAACCCTATAGTACCACTACAAAATGCGGTAACAATCCATGCAAAGGTAATTGAAAATAATGCCAGCAAAGCATATTCAAGTGGTGTCATACCATTTGAGTTTAAAATTTCAAACATAATAGAGATGCCATACGCAGATATACCAATTGCGGCAATGGCAAATAACCAAATACGAAGTGCCTTAAAGGGCATAGATATTTTGGTGGTTTGTTTACTTGATGTCATTTGGATACCAAACATAACTCCATACCTCGCTAATTTCTTTATCATGCAGCTTTAACGATAAGCGCATGTCTACAGGTTTGCCATTTTGTGGAGCTATTTTAAAAGCAACTCGCCAGCCTAATGAATCAGGTAATTTTTGCACAGTTACATCTCTAACCTCACCCGTTGTTAATTGGATGTCGGCATTTAAATTTAACTTTTCTGAAAGCTTATTTATATCAGGCCCAGCAAAATCAACCGTAAATTGGCGATGGCTTTTAGGTGGCGGATTATCTTCACCCGGTAATGCCGCGCTACCAATGCGAGTGCGAACTGCGCGTGCCTTATCATGCTGAGTTAAGTAAGCATTAAAGGTGGTCATTTTATAGCTTAGCTTTAACGAATCGCCTGCTTTAAATGGTTTTTCAGGTACCCAGTAGCTCACTATGTTGTCGTTTGTTTCTGTATCTGTCGGTATTTCTACCAGCTCTACTCGACCATTTCCCCAGTCACCTTCAGGCTCTATCCACAGGCTAGGGCGGTTGTGATAATGCGCTTCAATATCAAAGTAATTATTAAATTCACGATCACGTTGCGCTAAGCCAAATCCCTTAGGGTTCTCGTATGAAAAAGAGGTTACGCTAAGTTGCGACGGATTATTAAGCGGACGCCAAATCCAGTTGTTATCCTGAGATTGGGTTAACAGTCCGTCTGAGTCATGCACTTCTGGGCGGTAATCGTCAAAAAACTTAGTGCTGTTTTCGCCGTGATAAAACATGCTTGTTAGTGGTGCTACGCCTAATTTTTTCACGTCTTTACGGGCAAAAATTTGCATATCTACTTTAACGCTGGTGTTGGTGGTAGGGTCAATACTAAACTTATAAGCGCCGGCAACCGATGGGCTATCAAGCAGTGCAAAAATGATAATGTTAGTTTGTTCTGGCTGTGGTTTTACTAGCCAAAACTCTTTAAACACAGGAAACTCCTCACCAGACGCTTCAGCAGTATCAATTGCTAACCCTCGCGCCGATAGGCCATACACTTGATTAGGCCCAACAACTCTAAAATAAGAAGCACCTTGAAACACCATTACTTCATCTTTGTACTCAGTGGTATTAATTGGGTAATGCAGCCTAAATCCAGCATGGCCTAATTGTTTATTGGCAATACTCTTGGCTATTTCATCTTTTAAAGGTGCTGCAGTACCATCGTACTGATAAAAGTCAGTACTAAACGGCAAACGGCTAAGTTTAGAATCGCTATCAACTGTATTAATTGTTACTGGTGTTTTATATAAAAAGCCGGGGTGAAACAACTGTAGCTCGTAAAGACCTTCATCTTTCCACATTGACTTGTCTTGTTTAAAACGAATAGAGCGATAATCTTGATATTCAATATTATTTAGCGCATCTAGCTCGATGTTTTTAGGGGCAATATACTCCTCACTCGCTAATTTTTGAGCGCGGGCGCTGATCACATCAAATAAACTGTCTTGCGGGATGGCAACGTCAAGCGTAGCGGAAAATGCTTGCTGAGCTGAAAAAACAAGAAACAAGCTAAGTAATGGTACTGAGGCTTTTTTCCATGTTGATATTAGGTGAATTGGTGCTTTCATTTTCGTTCCTTTATAAAAACATGACTTATTTTTACAGTTAAGATTAATATCGATTTATTAATTTGTTTCATTGGTACTTTTAATAATAAACGTATAAAAAGGCTCAAGTATGCTTTGTTGTTTACAGGCTAAATACGAGAGTGAGTAGATTTAGTACGGATAGTACACAAAGTTTACTGAAGCTTGTCTGAATTACATTTGTATATATTAGGTTTTAATTGGTACAAAATTAATCCCAATTAAATAAAGCAAAGAGGAGGGCTAATACTGGTTATATAGGTAGCAGTTTTTGTTGAGTTATAGCAGCGTAAAAATGATGTAGCACTATTTAAGTTTGTAATTAAAAATAAAGTAAGGCGGGCTTGTTGCCCGCCTTGTAAGGCTTACTTTTTAGCTAAGTATTGTGCAGCTTGCTTAGCAAAATAGGTAAGAATACCGTCGGCGCCAGCACGTTTAAATGCCAGTAGCGACTCCATAATAGTGGCCTCTTCAGCTAACCAGCCGTTATCAATTGCAGCTTTGTGCATGGCGTATTCCCCACTTACTTGATAAGCGAAGGTTGGCACGCCAAACTCATCTTTAACTCGGCGTACAACATCCAAATATGGCATGCCAGGTTTAACCATTACCATGTCGGCGCCTTCTTGCAAATCAAGCGCGACCTCGCGAATGGCTTCGTCAGAATTAGCTGGATCCATTTGATAGGTTTTTTTATCTGCACCCTTTAAGTTACCGGCAGAGCCTACCGCGTCTCTAAATGGGCCATAATAGCTTGAGGCGTATTTAGCTGAGTAAGCCATAATGCGAGTGTGAATGTAGCCATCGGCTTCAAGTGCCTCGCGAATAGCGGCAATTCTGCCATCCATCATGTCCGAAGGGGCAATAACGTCAGCACCTGCTCGGGCGTGCGACAGTGCTTGCTTAACTAGTATGTCAGTTGTGATGTCGTTAATTACATAGCCACTTTCATCAATAATGCCGTCTTGTCCGTGGGTGGTAAACGGGTCTAGCGCGGCATCAGTAATTACACCTAACTCAGGGAATGCTTCTTTTAATGCACGTACTGTACGTTGTGCTAAACCATCATCGCTATACGCTTCTTCAGCATGTAATGACTTTTTGTCGGCCGGTGTTACCGGGAAAATAGCAATGGCGGGCACACCGAGCTCAACCAGTTCTTTGGCTTCTATAAGCAGTAAGTCAATTGATAAGCGCTCGATACCGGGCATTGATTCAATTGCTTCACGACGGTTTTTACCTTCGAGTACAAATACCGGATAAATAAGATCATTAACGCTAAGCTGGTTTTCAGCCATAAGACGGCGTGAAAAATCATCGCGGCGCATTCTGCGCATGCGAGTATATGGGAAAAGATCTAGACCAGATTGGGCCATATTTATACGCTCCTACTTTGGGATTGTGGGATTGGAAAATTAATCACTTGGTTACGACCATGCTGCTTGGCAAAATACAGTGCTTTGTCGGCACGTTCGGTAAAAATTTCAGGATTATTTATATCTTCAGCAACGCTAGTATACACTCCCGCGCTGATTGTAAATGAAATAGTAGTGCCAGCCACATGCACATTATTAGTAGCAATAGCGTGGCGAATTTTTTCAGCAATGGCTATCGCGCCATCATTTTGGGTGTTGGGCAATAGCACCACAAATTCTTCGCCGCCGTAACGTGCTACTTCATCAAGCGGGCGTTGTAATTGCTTTTTAATAGTATCAGCAGCAGTACGAATAACCTGATCGCCAGTTAGGTGGCCATAGGTATCGTTTATTACCTTAAATTTGTCTATATCAAGCATAATAACACTTAATGGTGTTTGTTCGCGACGCGAGCGGCGCAACTCCATCACTAATTTTTTATCAAAAAAGCGTCGGTTTTTAATACCAGTTAAGGGATCTTCCATGTTTAGCTGTTCAAGCTCACGGTTTTTTTCTTCTAGTTCTCTTAGTGTTACTTGTAACTCAAAAGTACGCTCATCTACTTGTGTTTCGAGCTCTTGACGCACGCTTTCTTGTAAAGATAGCCGCTCATGTAATAAGGCATCTTGGGCAGCACTTTTGGCTATTAAGGTTTGTTGAGTAGTTACTTGTTCATCGCGCTGTAAAATAAAGAGTTTCATCACCGCATATCCAAGGGAGAAAGCGCAGCTAAGAGAGCAAATAAACACAAAAGCCACTCTACTGTTTGTAAATATATAAAGCCCTGAAACAGTAATAATAAAATAAACAATTGCGGCTAAAAAGCTGCATAAAGCTAGCAAAAGTGCTTTTTGGGGTTCTGATGGGTTTTGGCGAATACAAAGTAAGGTTGTTACAACATAGTAGCCTAAAACAATGGGAGTGGTAATAAGGCAAAATAAGGTGACAACAAGTGTGGGAAAAAGCCAAATAAACGCAATAAGCAGTGCATATATAGCTATTATAATTTTTTGCACTTTAAACCATGTAACGGTTTTAGGCTGGCATACCTGTTGCTGTAGAGGTAAAAAAAGTACCGTTATCAGCATCACCAACATGGGGATCATAAGTTGTACTGTGCCCGCAGAACGTGTGTGGATGAAACTAAAGCCACAAATAAAATATAATAAGATGCTGAGCATTAATGTTATAGCGCCCGTATAAGCAAAGTATTGCTTACGCGAAAAAGCATATAAAATAAGACAGCTAATCGCTAAAGAAAAAACAAAGCCAATTAATAATCCGTAAAGCAAATTAAGCTTACTTTTATATGTAAAGAGCGCATCTGCCTGCCATAAGGTTAAAGGCACGCGTAATCCTGAGCTATTGCTCACTTTAACGATAACAGTGGTATTACTGTGAGCAGGAAGCGTTAATTTTACCAGCAAAGGTTCGTTTTTTATTTGTTGTTGTGGCAGTAAAGGAGGGGCATTAATATTTATTGAGGAGGATCGTCGCTTATCGAGTAAGTGATATACCTGTACTTCATTTAATAGCGGATTATCGATAGAGAGTATTGGCGTTACGCGTGTATTGAGCGTGTTTTTAATTGTAAATTGGATCCAAACAGGGCGTTGTTCAACGCCTAAATTAAGAGGTTTGTTGGTTAACGTTTGCCACTGTTTAAGATCGCTCTGCTGGGCGGTTGTTATAGATGTAGGCGCAAAAGAATAATAAATAGAGTTTATTTTTTCAGATGTAAACTGCTCATCTATCTCTATCGTATTAGCGGCTGCTAAACCAGCAAAAAGGATAGTTAATAGACTTAATAACACCCCAATAACTTTCATTACTTAGCTTTTAAATCAAAAATATTATAAAAATTTAGAGTCGTTTGCTGCGCTATTGCCTCAGGAGTAAGGTTATATAATTGGGCAATTGTTTCGCACACATAAGTTAATAAGGCAGGTTCATTACGGCGAGATTTAGGCTTTGGGTTAACGGTGCGCGGAATCAAAAAAGGCGCATCAGTTTCTATTAGCAGTTTATTAAGAGGGATACTGGGGATTAATTGTTGTAGTTCTTTTCCACGGCGTTCATCGCAAACCCAGCCGGTAATGCCTATATAAAGCCCTAACGCTAAGTAGCTTTTTAATGCCTGAGCGTTACCTGTAAAGCAATGTAATACGCCGCGTACATTAAATTCTTTTAAAATACTGAGCATGTCTTCGCTGGCATCACGTTCATGCAAATATACAGGTAAGTTTAGCTGTTCAGCTAGGGCAAGCTGGCGTCTAAGTACACTTCGTTGTACATCGCGAGGCGAAAAATCACGGTTATAATCAAGGCCGCACTCCCCAATGGCTATAACTTGTTTATGGCTTGCAAGTTGAGTGAGTTGCGTCTCAAGCTCATCAGAAGCCGATTTAGCATCGTGAGGATGTACGCCTGCTGTAGAAAATTGCTGATGCGCTATAGCCAGCTCAAGCGACTGCTCACTGGCTGCTACATCGCAGCCTATAATCAGCATATGCTTTACTCCCGCAGCATTAGCGCGGGCAATAATATCTTGATGCTGTTTATCAAACTGATGGTTAGTTAAATTAACCCCAGCATCAATTAAGCTGTATGGCATTATTGAGTACGTTTAACGCGTATAGAGCGGTTTTGACCTTCTTTTTTTAATAAAAAAGAATTAAATACACCACGACTAATAACCACGTTGTCATCTTCTTTTAGCGTTATGCCGTCAGATCCAATTTGGCGCCATTGTTGGCCGTTTTCTAGAGTAATAATTAACTCACCATAAGCTGCTTCTTTAATGGCTGATACAGTTGAGCTAATAGAGCTGTCATTTTCTTTCGCAATATTTTTATGCTCTAAACCAAACTCTTCTGCTTGTGTTACCGCTACAGCAACAGGTGCGGTGGCTTCTGTATTTGTTGGTGAGAGTGTTTTATTTACAGTAGGCTTGCTCAGCGGTTTACCGGCAACCGTATTATCGTAACAAAGCAGGCGGTTAAAGTCGTTTTCAATAAAGCTACATGCTTGCAGTGCTTGCTCGTTAATAGCTGTGGCTGCAAAAGTCGGTGCGCTTAACAAAACTAATAGTGAGAGTAGTTTTTTGTTCATGTTATTCCTCAGATTCTTGTTGTGGTTTAGCGGTATAAAATTTAGCTAAAATTAGGCCTAGCTCAAACAAAATAAGCATAGGTAGCGCTAATAAAGTTTGTGACAATACATCGGGCGGTGTTAAAAACATCGCTACTACAAAAACACCCACTACAATATAGGGACGTTTTTCTTTTAAGCTTTGCGTTGTTGTAGCGCCGCTCCAGCACAGCAGCATAATGGCTACTGGAATTTCGAAAGCGACACCAAAGGCAAAAAATAGTTTTAGTACAAACCCTAAGTAGCTACTAATATCCGGTGCTAAGGTGAGCATTGCAGGACCCGCACTGGTAAAAAAGCCTAAAATAATTGGCAGTACTACAAAGTAGCAAAAGGCAATACCACCATAAAACAAAAAGATGCTTGAGGCGAGTATTGGCATTAACATGCGTTTTTCGTGCTTATACAATCCCGGAGCTATAAAACCCCAAACCTGGTGTAATATCCACGGAATAGAGGCAAATAATGCGACAAATAACGTTAGTTTAAAAGGGGCAAAAAATGGCGCTGTGACATCAGTTGCTATCATGGTTGCAGTGCTTGGCAAATGTGAAATTAATGGCGCTGCAACAAATGTATAAATGTCGTTTGCAAAATACACTATTGCAATAAAAATAACTAAAATGCTTAATAGTGATTTAATCAGCCGATCGCGTAATTCAATTAAATGCGCGACAAACCCCGATTTTACTTCCTCAGCCATTATTTTTTATACCATTTAGTAAGTTGACCACAAAGTGAGAAATTAATTTCACTTTGTATCATCAATATTTTGCTTATTAGAGGGATCGATTTGAGTTTTTTTATAACTGTGGGTCACAGACTGAGCGGCCTGTTGTAGTTCAGTTAGTGAACTTTGTAGTTCAGGACTTAAATCGGTTAAGTTTTGTTGCTCCGCTTTTTTAAGGTTTTCGTGTAATTCGTGCACACGCAACTCTTCGCTCACTTCAGCTTTCACTGAGTTAGCAAGCGACTTTGCAGTTTTTATCCAGCGGCTTACCGTTCTAATTGCTACAGGTAAACGCTCTGGACCAAGCACCACTAAACCAACAATTAAAACAACAATTAGCTCCCACATCCCCATGCTAATTAAACCTTGTTATTGTCTTTATTTTTTTCAGTATCGGCAGAATCAAGCGGTGCACTTTCTTCTGATTTTTGAATCTGCTCTGGCTTTTCTTTATCTGTATTTTGTTCGTCAGACATTGCTTTTTTAAAGCCTTTAACTGCTCCACCTAAATCACCACCAATACCGCGTAATTTTTTAGTGCCAAACAAAAGTACAATAATTGCTAATACAATCAATAACTGCCAAAGACTAATACCGCCAAATCCCATGTTTATCTCCCGTTTTCATAATTATAAAGTGTATATTTTAAATACTAATTATACGCCTAAAAATGTAAATAGCACTTAGTTTATGTGCTACGCCATGCTGCTATAAAACCAATAATAGCGCTACTTATAGCGATACTTGCAGCAATTAAATCGTGCTGTAAATAAAATAATGCAGCAATAACCATAGCCGCACTGCTAAACAAACCTAAAACCAAAGGTTTATGAGATCTCTTCGGAGCCTGTACTTGAATTTGTGATGGGCGTTTTAAGCTTTGATAAATTAGATCGGGCAGCTCTGGCATTTTTTCGGCCCAAAAGGGTAATTGTGCATACATTTGCTTTATAACCGATAACGGACCAACTTGTTGCTTAACCCAGTCTTCTAAAAAGGGCTTAGCGGTTTTCCATAAATCTAATTGTGGATAAAGCTGGCGGCCTAAACCTTCAACATACAGTAAGGTTTTTTGCAGTAATACCAATTGTGGTTGTACCTGCATATTAAAGCGCCTTGCAGTATTAAATAAATTAACCAATACATGACCAAACGAAATTTCAGCTAAAGGCTTATTAAATATAGGTTCGCAGACAGTGCGAATAGCAAATTCAAACTCTTCAATACTGGTGTCGGGCGGTACCCAACCCGAGTCCACATGCAACTGCGCAACTTGGCGATAATCACGATTAAAAAAGGCTATAAAGTTTTCCGCTAAATAGCGTTTATCTTCTTTGTTTAAGGTGCCTACAATACCGCAATCTATACCAATATATTTAGGGTTTTCGGGGTGCTCACGAGAAACAAAAATATTACCTGGGTGCATGTCAGCATGAAAAAAGCTGTCTCTGAACACTTGGGTAAAAAACACTTCAACGCCACGCTCAGCCAGTAGTTTCATATTGGTGTTTTGCGCTAATAAAGCATCAGTATCTGATACCGCAATACCATAAATACGCTCCATTACTAATATATTATGGCGGCTGTAATCGCTATAAACGGTAGGGATGTAAAGCGAATCTGAGTCTTCAAAGTTACGTTTAAGTTGAATGCCGTTTGCACCTTCGCGCATTAAATCAAGTTCATCAAGTAGAGTCTTTTTGTACTCTTTTACTACTTCCACAGGACGCAGACGTTTTGACTCGTGGTGTACTTTTGCTAACACCTTAGCGAGCTTTTCCATTAAGGCTAAGTCGGCGTTAATTTGTTGATTAATGTTAGGGCGGATTACTTTAATAACTACATCTTGCTCTATACCATTTGTGTCAACTAACGTTGCGGTATGTACTTGTGCTATTGATGCCGACGCCAGTGGTGTTTGTGAAAACTCACTAAAACGCTCGCTTATGTCATTAATTTCGAGAGCTTTTTCTATTATTTTTTGTGCAAGTTCGCCGGGAAAAGGTTCAACCTGATCTTGCAAAAATGCCAGCTCTAATGCAATTTCGTGCGGCAGTAAGTCACGACGCGTAGAAAGCATTTGGCCAAACTTAACCCATACTGGGCCAAGCTGTTGTAGGGCTAAACGTAATCGCAGCCCTGCGGGCTTATCTTTATGCTGATTACGCAGCCAAAATAAACTACCTCGGGCTATTTTCGCAAACCAAGGGATTTTATGTTTTGGTACTAACTCATCTAATCCGTAGCTAAGCAGTGTTTTAGTGATGTAATACAGTCGTGCAGTTGACACAAAAAATCCTTAGCGGGTAGTCAAAGTGGTTAGTAAGGCATTAATACGTTGTTCTATAGCAGCAACTTGGCCTTTAAGCTCACGGTTTTGTTGTTTAAATTGTTTAAGCTCTAACGGATGAATGGTAATTGCCAATTCATCTTGGCATAAGCTTGTTAGGGTGCGGCTTAACTGCGCTTTTGCTTTATTGCCGTGTTGCTGGAGCGTTTTGAAGTGTAAATATAATTGCTGTGCGGGAGCATCACCAAGGTGCGATGAAAGCTGCTCAGGCCAATCTATATCTAGTGTTGAAAATGCATTGCTATAGGTTTGAGCTATGTTTAAATCGCCTTGTAAATCAAGTTTGTCTTGGCGAATTAGCTGGGTAAGCATGGCTGGGTTTTTTAGCGCAAGCAGGGTGTTAAGGTCGGCGCTAATCATGCAATCTGCGTCTGTATCACTGGTTGCGCTATATAAATGAAGTTGCTTGTCGCTAAACACTAGCAGCAGCTTTAGCTGAGAGCCCCTAACATCAACGACTAAGCGCTGATGCTTAACTGCTGCCAACTTTCCCGATAGGCTTGTATCGAGTTTAAGTGCTTGATTAAGTATTCGCTCCACGAGCGAAAGTACTAAGTTGGGTAACATAAAAAAATCAGTTGAGGGAGCCTCAGTAGAATTTTTTTCGGTTGCTTGCTCAAGCGCCATAATTATTTACCTTAGTACTTAAAGCCACGATGCAGCGCAACAATACCACCGGTTAAGTTTTGATAAGTGGTTTGCTCAAAGCCTGCATCAGACATCATGCTTTTAAGCGTGTCTTGATCTGGATGCATACGAATCGACTCAGCTAAATACTTGTACGATTCGCTGTCGTTTGCCACTAACTTACCCATAGTTGGTAATAAGTTAAATGAATAAAAGTCGTATGCTTTACTGAGTATTTCATGCTCTGGCTTTGAAAACTCTAATACCAGTAAGCGCCCGCCTGGTTTTAAAATGCGGTACATTGAACGTAATGCTTTGTCTTTGTCGGTTACATTACGTAAACCAAATGCAATAGTGATCAGATCAAAGCTATTATCTGGGAATGGTAAGGCTTCAGCGTTCATTTGCACGTAGTCAATATTGCCAACTAAGCCTAAATTATGGAGTTTTTCACGGCCCACTTTTAACATAGACGAGTTAATATCACCGAGTATAACCTGACCGGTTTCTCCGACTAGTTGGCTAAATTTTGCAGTTAAATCGCCCGTACCACCGGCTAAATCTAAAACATGGTGGCCTTTACGAACGCCAGAGCTGGCTATTGTTTGACGTTTCCATAAACGATGTACCCCAAAAGACATTAAGTCATTCATTACGTCATATTTTGCCGCAACTGAATGAAATACGTCTGCAACCATTGAGGCTTTATCGTTTTCGGCTACCGTTTTATAGCCAAAATGCGTGGTCTTTTGTGGTGTTTCGCTCATCATTAATCTCTATCGTGGTAATAAAGACTAGTGTACTTGATTGTGCCCTGAAGGTGCAATTTGAATATGATTTATCAGCTAATTAATGCTCCGCAGTAAAGCTATTTTGCCCTAAAGAGCGTGCTTTAAATGCCGCATTAGAAGCACTTTTAGTTAATTGCTCAAAGTCAGCTTGTTGTTGCTGCGCAATCCCCAAAGAGAGCTTAATTGCAGGTAATGCCAGCGCGTTTTTTGAGCTGATAAAGCGCAGCTTTGCAACACCAGCGCGTACTTTTTCTGCAATTAAATTGGTTGTTTCACAATCTACGTCGGTAAGTAGTACAGTAAATTGATCTTTTGCAGTACGCCCCGCTAGGCCGCTTTGAAACACATATTTTTGTACTTGTTTAGCCACTTTGCTTAAAATTGCTTCTGCGATTACATCGCCAAAGTTATCAATAAAGTGATCTAAATTGTCTATTTGAATAGCAATAGCACAAACCGGTTTATGTTGATTTGCCCATATTTGCACTTGCTTGGTTAAATAATGGCGTTTATACAAGCCAGTTTGACTATCAATAATATGTTGTTTACGCAGGGTGTTAAGCTGCTTTTTAGTTTTTTCGTGGAGTTGTTTAGCATTACTTAATTGTTGTTTAAACTGTTTGTGTTGCGTTAACAGTGTTGCTGTTTGCTGATCTAGCCTTGTAAGTGCGATCCGGCTATTTTTAATGTTATTTTCATCAAGCGAATGCATACACTCGCTAATATGGCCGGCAAAATTAATAAATTGTTTTTCAGTGTGTTGTGCGCTTTTAGACAGCGAGTTAATTACCCCATTAACATTCTCTATCATCGACACTTCAGTGGCATGGCCTTGATTTAAATGCTCAAAATAGAGTTGCTCGGTAAATAAACTGTCAATAAGAGTGTTACTTGCAATAGCGCGCTCAATGGCGCTATTAAGGTCGTTGTTTACTTGGCTAATATAAGTATAAACAACCTGATAATTAAGTGGTGTAGGTGGCAAAGCATGGCGCTCTAAAAATACACACACTTTTGTCATTTTATCTTGTGCTACAGTCATAGAGTCATGGAACATCATTTGCAAATACCAACTAAATACATATGCGTATTAATTTATAAACTCATCCAATGAAGCGTTTCGCATCCAAGCACTTGTACCATAATCATTATATCGGTTATTTAAAAGTAAAAACGACAGTTAGTTATCTAAATTGTAACTTTAGCAACATAATGGCTGCTTTTATCATCAATTACTTTTTGTTTCATTCAAAAGCATGTTTTATTACTGGTTATTAAATACCAACCTACTTATATCAGTCGTATTAGTTTTTGCGTGCTTGGTCGTATTTATCTTGCTATTTATTTAGCCTGCGATAGGTTTACAAAATCTATTTAATTGTGAAGCTATATAATAATGAATCAACTTTTATCTCGACCATTACGCCACTCGCTACTGGGAATTACTTTTTTATGCACCTTAAGTGCATGCCAAACAACCTCACTTAATGCCGATAAGCAATTTACTCAAGTTGCCGAAAACATTGTGCAAAATAGACAAGATGCTAGCCCCTACAGTAATAATCCTCAGGGTGTAGATGGCTACTTACTACCTAACTTAACTGCCGAGTATTTAGCGCAAGAATATAAAAAAAATACCCAGCTACTTGCCGATTTAGATACGGTAAACATTGATAAGTTAAGTGATGAAAATCGGATTAACTTTAGTATTTTGCGTGCTCAAGTGCAAAATAGCGTGGATGAGTATGTATTTAATGCCCACTATATGCCGCTTACATCTGAATATGGGTTTCATTCAAGCTTGTCGTTTATGGTTAAAAGTTCACAATATAAAACGTTACAAGATTATAAAAATTATTTAGCGCGATTAGCTCAGGTACCACGCTTTTTTGAGCAAAATATTTATTGGATGAAACAAGGTTTAGCTATAGGGTTAACGCAGCCTAAAGCTGTACTTAAAGGTTATGAAGATTCAATTAGTGTTTATATTGTTGATGATGTAACACAATCTGAATTTTATCAGCCATTTTTAACGAATACTGCAGGCTTAAGTAGCAGCGAATTTTATGAGCTGCAACTCCAAGCTAAAACAATAATTAAAGAACAAGTAATAGCAGCATATAAAGATTATCTCACCTTTTTTACTGAAGAGTATCAAGCAGGTGCTCGAGACAGTATTGGTATTTCGGCAACGCCTAATGGGGCTGCTTTTTATGCTAATCGCGCCAAGCATTACACCACTACAGATATGACCCCAAAAGAAATTCATGAGTTGGGCCTAAAAGAAGTGGCACGTATTCGTAGCGAAATGGAAGAGGTAATAAAAGAAGTTGGTTTTAAAGGCACGTTCGCTGAATTTATCCACTTTTTACGTACTGATCCGCAGTTCTACGCAACTACTCCAGAGCAGTTACTAAAAGAAGCTGCTTATATTGCTAAAAAAATGGATGCGCAACTGCCTAGATTATTTCATACCTTGCCGCGCAAACCTTATGGCGTAGTGGCTGTTCCCGCCAATATTGCTCCTAAATATACTACAGGGCGTTACTCGGGTTCGAACCGCGACGATCAAGCTGGTTATTACTGGGTAAACACTTATGCGCTAGATAAGCGACCTCTTTACGCGCTAGAGGCGTTAACGCTGCATGAAGCTGTACCAGGGCACCATTTACAAATATCACTTAATGCTGAGCTAGAAAATTTGCCGAGTTATCGTCGTGATGCTTATTTATCAGCATTTGGCGAGGGGTGGGGGCTTTATTCTGAGTACTTAGGAATAGAAGCTGGGTTTTATCAAGATCCATATAGCCGTTTCGGACGTTTAACCTATGAAATGTGGCGCGCTGCACGTTTAGTTGTTGATACGGGAATGCATATGTATGGCTGGAGCCGTGAACGCGCGATGAACTTTATGGGCGATAACACTGCTTTGTCGTTGCACAACGTTAAAACTGAAACAGATCGTTATATTTCATGGCCTGCGCAGGCGTTATCGTATAAAATTGGAGAATTAACTATTAAGCGCTTACGTAAAGAAGCGGAGCAGGCCCTTGGCCAAAAATTTGATGTGCGAGAGTTCCATCATCAAGTGCTACGCCATGGTTCAGTACCGTTATCTGTACTTGAGCAGCAAATTCGTTTGTATATTAAAAACGAACTAGCTAAACAGGATATTTAATTAATCCGCATCAATCGTAATGGCTTATATTAGGGTCTGTTTATCTTTCAAGGTTAAATTTGCAGCAGTGTGTTTGGTATTTAGGCAAGGCAGAGCCTATGTGGTGTGGTTACTCCCCATAAATAGGCGATAACGTAGCATCAATGCCAAACATGCGCTGCCCGAAGGGTTCTGCCTAGGGGCGATTGACTCTTTGTGGCTCGGTTTTTACTTAGCCCACTAGGTTACAAACCTCGCGCCGTGATTAAATCGCCCCTAGTTTGAACAAATTTCAATCCGCAAAGGTCAACAGACCCTAGGGTTATAAATTAATAAAATGCGCATATCATCTATAATAAGTGATATGCGCATTTGTCTATTGAAGCCATTTTCATTTATTGGCGAAAAAGTACTGCAGAGGGGTTTTGAGTGAACAATTTTATAGTTCTAAGTATTAATGTATTTGCGAGCCTTTTTATTGTTGTATTAGGGTTTATAGTTTTATCGGTTATTATTTTTTATTTTAGAGATATAACCCAAACAAAGCATGCAATTAGGCGCAACTATCCGGTAATTGGTCGGTTTCGATATTTTTTTGAGCGCCAAGGAGAATTTTTCCGCCAGTACTTTTTCGCACTTGATAGAGAAGAAATGCCGTTTAATCGTGCTGAACGTAGTTGGGTATATCGCGCTGCAAAAGATGTTGATCATACTGCTGCGTTTGGCTCGACTCAAAGCCTTGAAGTAACCGGTACAGTGATGTTTATGAACTGTGCATTTCCTACTTTAGATGAAGAAGCGCTCGATCCTAGTAATGTGACTTTAGGCCCTTACTGTAAAACACCTTACACCACTAATTCAATATTTAATATTTCAGGTATGAGTTTTGGTGCTTTGTCAAAACCTGCAGTACGTGCTTTATCTAAAGGAGCTAAGCTTGCTGGCTGTTGGTATAATACCGGTGAAGGCGGTTTAAGCCCGTATCATTTAGAAGGCGGGGGAGATATTGTATTTCAAATTGGTACTGCTAAATACGGTGTGCGCGACGATAATGGCAATTTAAGCACTGCTAAATTAAAAGAAATAGCAGCTCACGAACAAGTAAAAATGTTTGAAATAAAGCTAAGCCAAGGCGCTAAACCAGGTAAAGGCGGTATGTTACCAGGGCGAAAAGTTAACGCTGAAATTGCAAAAATACGCGGTATTCCCGAAGGGCAAGATTCAATTAGCCCTAATGGCCATCTTGAAATTAAAAAGCCGTCAGATATTCTTGATATGTTGGCAACCGTACGTAACGCAACCGGTAAACCAACCGGCTTTAAAGCGGTAATTGGTGAGTATACTTGGTTAGAAACTCTTTTCGCTGAAATAAATCATCGCGGTGTTGAGTCAGCGCCCGACTTTATTACTATTGATAGTGCAGACGGTGGCACAGGCGCCGCACCACAGTCATTATTAGATTCAGTGGGCTTACCACTGCGAGAAAGCTTGCCATTAGTAATTAACTTGTTAGAAAAACATGGGCTCAGAGAGCGAGTAAAGGTTATTGCCTCAGGTAAGTTAATCGTACCCTCTAAAGTTGCATGGGCATTAGCACTGGGGGCTGATTTTGTTGTATCTGCTCGCGGCCATATGTTTGCACTAGGGTGTATTCAAGCAATGCAATGTAATAAAGACACTTGCCCTACAGGGATCACCACGCACGACAAGCGCCTGCAACGTGGCTTAAATGTGGCAGACAAAGCACAGCGTGTGGCAAACTATAATAAGTATGTGCACTATGGAGCGGGCTTAATCGCGCACTCGTGCGGCGTATCTAGTGCGCGAGAGTTAAAACGTGAACATGTGCGTATAGTTCAAGAAAGTGGTCTTTCAGAGCCATTAGATAAAATTTACGAAAATTATAAATAACACAGTGAGCATTAAATATATGAGTGCTTAAGCGCACTAAACTAAGCTGCTTTTTTATGCACTCAATATTTATTAGGTCATTAATTATTTATTATTTGCTTGAATGCCGGTAATTTTTAAACGCTCTAATTCACAGCTAAATAAAAATTCCAGCACTTCTAAATGACGACGAACTTCATCAATATTTCGCCCTACAGCATATAAACCATGGCCACGTATAAGCACTCCGTGTTCAATAGGTGTGTGTAAATGATGGTCGCTTACCAATAAACTTAAATGATCTATGTCTTGGTCGTTATTAAAAATAGGAATGCTTAGGGTTTCTAAATGCGAGGTAAAACCGGTTAAAGCTTTTTGCATTTCGTAGCCAGTTAAATCGAGTTTATGACTTTTTGTTATTTGCGAAAGCACGGTAGCCGCAACAGAATGCGTGTGCAGTACACATTGCGCTTCGGGAATTAGCTGATACAAGCTCAAGTGCAGTTGTGTTTCGGCTGAGCGTTTTTTTGTTCCTGCCAAAGGCTTGCCTTGTAGATCTAGCTGTAAAAAGTGCTCATTGGTCAACTTGCCTTTATCTTGGCCACTAGCTGTTATTACAAAGCCCGACTCAGTTCTTGCTGAAAAATTCCCACCGGTTGCGGGTATCCACTCTTTTTGGCTAACCCACTTCCCAGCTTCAATAAGTTGCGAAATAGCGGTATTGTTGTTTTGCATATATTCCTCACAAACGAGCATCAGTTAATTGTATTTAGACGGCTAAACTTCTATATTAAGTGATGGTAGCACCGCTTTGCGTGCAAAACCACAATTAAGGATATAGAGTGTTAATAACTAAGCTATCAGCATAAGGTATGTTTTATCAAACTCTAATAACAATTAAGTTGGTTTAGCTAAAAACACTAAAAACTTAAAAGAGGGCGGCACAAAACTATGTCAACTTTAACACTTACATTATTGCAAAGCTCACTACACTGGCTCGATAAAGACGCTAATTTAGCTATGTTTAATAAGCAGCTAGATGCAGTGACTCAGCAGTCAGACTTGATTTTACTGCCCGAAACCTTTGCCACAGGCTTTGCAATAAACTTAGATTGCGCTGAGCCTGAAAACGGCAAAGTACTTACCTGGTTAAAGGCGCAAGCGCATAAACATAACGCAGTAATTGCAGGCTCAGTATTTGTTACGCAAGGCAGTAAAAAGGCCAATCGGTTTTATTGGGTGCAGCCCAATGGAGAAGTAGACTTTTACGATAAGCGTCATTTGTTTTGTTTAGGCAACGAAGGCGACTTTGTAGTAGCAGGACAAGCGCGCAAAGTGTTTACTATTAATGGCTTTAAGCTATTACCACAAGTGTGCTACGACCTACGCTTTCCGGTATTTCAGCGCAATAACAACGATTACGATGTAATGATTAATATTGCTAATTGGCCCGCAGTGCGACGCCATGTTTGGGATACATTATTAATGGCGCGAGCGATGGAAAATGTATGTTATGTGGTTGGGGTAAATCGCATTGGTGATGATGCCAATGGTGTTGCTCACAATGGTGGCACAGCGGTATATGACTTTAAAGGTGATGCTTTAGTAAAAGCTGCAGATAATAGCCAAGCGCTAATAACCACTACTTTACACAAAGCACCATTAAATGACTTTAAGGCTAAATTTCCGGCGCATTTAGATGCGGATGCTTTTAACTTAGTATAAAGCAGCTTAAATTAGCCAGCGGCTAATTAAGTGTTAAAATAGCCGCTGATATTTATTGGCGGCAGCACTATGAACAACTCTTTAATTACTCCAGTTATTTTAGCGGGCGGCATTGGCTCTCGTTTATGGCCGTTGTCGCGCCAAGCAATGCCAAAACAGTTTTTACCCTTACTCGATGCTGAACCTACTGGGCAGTCGTTATTACAAAATACCCTAACACGGGTAACCGGTAGGGTATTCAATCGAGCTATTTTAGTGTGTAACGAACAGCACCGATTTATTGCCGCTGAGCAAGCTGCTAGTGCAAATCCGCGCGTATTACTTTTAGAACCCACAGGTAAAAATACTGCCCCAGCAATTGCTTTAGCTGCGCATTATGCGCTACAAAATGGCATAACAGGGCCACTGTTAGTTATGCCAGCGGATCATCATATAAATAATTTTAACTTACTCACCGAGCAGTTACACGGCGCGACAATATTAGCTGAGCAAGGTAAATTAGTTACCTTTTCTATTACGCCTACCGAGCCACACACAGGTTACGGGTATATAAAACAAGGAAGCGCCATTACCGGTACTGACTGCTTTGAAGTAGCTGAATTTAAAGAAAAACCCAGCTTAACCACCGCAACAAGCTACCTGTTAGATGGAAGTTATAGTTGGAATAGCGGTATGTTTTTGTTTACTGCTGCAGCGTATTTACAAGAGTTGGCTCGCTTTGCACCTAAAATTGCCAATTGTGTGGCTAACGCCGCCAATTTTAGTCAGGACTTAGGCTTTACACGGCCCAGTGCAAAAACGCTCGAAGCTTGCCCGAGTGACTCCATAGATTATGCTATTTTAGAGCGCAGTGATAACGTAGTTGTCATGCCTGTTGCCTTAAACTGGAGTGACGTAGGTGGTTTTTCATCACTTGCTAAGTTGCTAAAAAAAGATCCGCAAGGCAATAACTTAAATACTAACTATGTAGCGCAAAACAGTAAAAACAATCTAATAATAAGCGAAACCGATCATACTATTGCCACGTTAGGGGTAAGTAATTTAGCTGTTATTCATACCCACGATGCCACGCTTATTGCGAATCAAAATGAGCTTGATGCACTGCCGTTATTACTCAAAAAAGTAGCGCTTACGCAAACTGACAAGTTAACCCACCACCAAGTTGTTTATCGGCCGTGGGGAAATTATCGTACCTTGGTAGAAAGCAGTGGATTTAAGGTTAAAAAAATAACCGTAAACAGCGGCGCTAAGCTCTCTACGCAGCGTCATCAATATCGTGCCGAGCATTGGGTAGTTGTATCTGGGGTTGCCGATGTATGCATTGATAAGCAAGCACTAACACTCAGTGCAGATCAGTCTTGTTATATTGCCGCTAAGCAAATTCATAGTTTGGCTAATAATAAAAATGCGCCGTTAATAGTAATTGAGGTACAAACAGGCACTATTTTAGATGAAAGCGACATTGAACGGTTTGATGATAAATATGGCAGAAACTAACAACGCTTTACTGCAGCCCTTTGCGTACACACCTTAAATACTCTTCTAAACTTTGCTGCCAAAGGTCGAGCGCTTCATTGATGGCGTTTTTTAGCGGCTTTTTATCAAGCATACGACGCTCTATTTTTTTCAGCGCTAAACCATAACGGTTAAAGCCCAGCTGTAGTGCGGTATTGGCTTGGCGATGTAATAATTTAATGCATTGCTCGGGCTGTTGTTCTACGAGCGCTTGGCAGTGATTTAGTTTACTGCGGGTAGAGAGCACAAACTCGTTATAAATAGACGACACTTCATCAATACTAAAAGAGCTGGTAAGCGTTTCGCTAGCGCTTGCGTCATATAAAGTATCAACCAAATCTACAGCTACAGTAGCCGTTTTAGTTGACTGTGAATCGCTTAGTGCTTGGCGCAATTTTTGGTGTTTAATAGGTTTACCTACAATGTCTTTTATACCCAGCGCTAAGTACTCTTTTACCTCACTAGGGCTTAAGCTTGCAGTAAAGGCTAGTACGGGAGTGCGCTGGTTTTTATGCTCAATTTTAGCCAATGTTTTAAGTACTTGTTGGCCGGTCAAATCAGGTAGGTTCATATCGAGCAGCACTACATCAAAATGATGCGCTTGCATTAACTCTATTGCAGTTTTACCGTCTTTTGCTAACTTAATTTTATGTTCGTCGTCGGCCATAAATTCTACGGCTATTTTTTGATTTAAATCTAAATCCTCTACTAACAACACCTTTAAACCGGTTAAATAATCTTTACTTTGATGACGTTGCGCTACTAGGCTGAGCTCGCCCAGCGCACACGTAATATCAAAGCTAAACGCGCTGCCACTCCCTAGGCTACTGGCTATTTCTAACTTGCTATGCAGTTTTTCGAGTAAGCGGCTGGTTATTGCTAAACCAAGGCCTGTACCGCCTTTTTCTTTTCCGGCGCTACTTTGCACATAGGGTTCGGTTAGGTAGGCTATTTCGTCATTCTCGATGCCGGGGCCTGAGTCTTTTACGCTTATTTTAATAGTGTGTTCAAGTTGTTTTTCAGTGATTAGATCAATTTGAATTTTAACGCTACCTTGGTCGGTAAATTTAATTGCGTTACCCACAAGGTTAATAATAATTTGTCTGAGTTTTTGCTGATCGCAGTAGTAACAGGCTTGATCGGGTATATTGCAAAGTAGCTCAAACTTTAGTTGCTTTTGCTCTGCCAGAGGGCTTAGTAATAAGCATAAATTTTGTATCCAAGTTTTAAACTCAATATCTTCTTCGTAAAGAGCTTCGTCGCTTTGATCAAGGCTGGCGTAGTCGAGTACTTTATCAACCAGTAAATTAAGGGATTCGGCAGAGTTAATAATTGCCTCGCAATAGGCTTTATTGCGAGCATCACTTGTTTGGTTCATAACTAACTGAGCACTGCCTAAAATGCCGTTTAAAGGGGTGCGAATTTCGTGGCTGATAGTTGATAAAAACAACCCACGTATTTCTAGGTCTTTACGGGCTTTTTTAGTGAGCTTATTAAGATGCTGCTCTCTGCGCTCATTACACAACAGTGCCATGCCAGCGGCATAAAACATAGGTGCTATAACCCCGTTTAAAAAAAGTAACGAGCTAAACCAAGGGCTTAATAGGGTGTCATGTTGCTCAATTTTTTGCATAAATATCGAGCGGGCAATAAAGCTTACGGCAACTAAAGTTAAAATTATAATATAAACAATGCTGCCGTTGGGATAGGGCTTACGTGCATACTTTATAAATATAAACAGTAAAAATGCAGCTTCAGCTATATGCTGTATATCAGATATAAACAGCCTATCTTGAATAGATAGCGAAAAAAAGCTGTAATAACCCAGCATTACGCTGCTAAAAGCAGTAAATGCACAAACAAGTTTAAAGCCAATACCGCGATAATCTAAAAACTGGCTAATAGCAAGGCAATGCACAATTGAGGCCGCAAACATCAATATATTGGCAATGCTAATGGCGACAAGTTCAGGGACTCGCCCGATCAGAGTAAAGCCAATAATAACGCCGAGCAATAAAACAGGATAAAAAATATAAAGCAGAGTGCCTGGAGTGTGTTTATTGGTGCGCCAGGTTAAAAAATTTAGCAGGGTCATTACAACCATAACGGCGATACTGGCAAAATAAAGAGTAAAAGAGTCGAGCATTGAGGCACCAATAGCGTGTTATTAGATTAAAAGTATAACAATAATTACTTAACCGAAAATAGCTCAATATATTGTTTAGCACATTGAGCTGTATTGAAATTAAAACGTATATTTTATTTGCTGGGGAGCGACTTATTATTTAAAGTTTGAGTTTGCTGATTAAGCTTGCCCAGATACAAAAACAGACACGTATGTGCCTGTTTTGTGTTTAAACTAAAGTTTAAATTAACGTATTTCGTCTGGAATATGCTGCTGTGCCCACGATAGTAGCTCAATACGGTTACGACATTTTGTTTTTCTAAATGCGCTGTATAAATGAGTTTTAACTGTGTGAGGGCTAATGCTTAGCTCTTCAGCAATTTCTTTATTTTTTGAGCCATTACTCATTAATGAAATTATGGCTTTTTCGCGCTTGGTAAGTTTAACTGGCTCAATATCGCCTTCGGTAAGCTTATGCAGTGCATCTTTATTAAACTGCAACATACGATTTAATGCATTACACATTATATCTCTGCGATACCAAAGTTGATCTTCAAGTAGTAAGCGAATACCTTTCATCAACACATCGGCGTTATCTGTGGTGTAAAATACACCACGAATTCCGCTAAGTAAGGCACGATTAGCAAGCTCTGGGTTTTCATCCAAATTAAATAATACGATATCGCATTTAATCCGTAAATTAACCAGTTGCTCTTTTAATTTTCCCCACGCATCTTTGCTCGATGTTTCGATAAACAAAAGTCGTGTTCCTACAGGCACATCTAAAATATTGGTGCCTGTGGTTACGCTAATACCTTGCGTTTTTAACAAAGGTTCTAAAACGTTAATACCAATAGTGTTAATGGGCTCTTCATCTAATAACAAAAAGGCTGAACTGCTCATATTATTTTTACTCTTTTATAAAGCTTATGATTAAGTTTACCACGACCTCCACACCTTTTGTATTAGAAAGTCGCGTTGTAACGCAAAAAACAAGTACGATATTGTGATTATTTAAACATAAAATGTTGCAAATAAGTAATTATTTATTGATTGCGATTACAAAATAAAACAACTTAAAAAGCTTATAACTAATTGTATAAAATAAATAGTTGTTTATAGCGCCACTTTTTTGGTGTTTTGATAAGGAGGCCAGCCCATCTCTTTACCTGCAAGCATATGTAAATGAATATGATATACGGTTTGGCCACCATGCTCATTGCAATTCATGACTACTCGGTAGCCATCATCGGCAAAATTTAGTTGCTTGGCTAATTTAGCCGCTACTACATATAAATTACCTACTAAATGCGAGTTTTCAGGTGTTACATCGTTAATAGTAGCAATTGCCTTTTTGGGGATAATAAGCGCGTGAAATGGCGCCTGAGGGTTTATATCTTTAAAGGCGAGAGTATGCTCATCTTCATAAATAATATCAGCTGGGATCTCACGATTAATTATTTTAGTAAAAATAGTCTCTTGGCTCATTATATGGCCCCTAATTAAGTATGATTAAAGTAAGCTCCACTAATGACAAACTTTACAAGCAGTGTCAAACTGAAATCAAATAAAGGAGAAAATATGCGTAAATCAATATTATTAGGTAGTGCCGCAGCGCTATTGTTTAGTGTGTCGAGCATGGCAGAAAATATTCACTTTCCAGAAGAGCTTGTACCTCTGCAAGTTGATGAGCGTATTATTGAAAGCTCTATATTTAGCCGCGTTGACGACATAGAGCTAGCACCGGGTAGTTATAAATTAAAGCTTAAATATACTGACTTGTATGACCTAGGTTACGACGATCACGAAGTGGTAGAGTCTGAATCATTTTGGGTAAATGTAACTATTGAAGCGGGTAAAGATTATGCTTTAGAGTTTAATCGTGCCAAAAATGCGGTTGCGGCTAAAGTATTTGCACAGTCGCCACAAGTAAGCTTAAAAGCAAAAGGGAGTGCACTGGCTGCGCCATTAAGTGTAATTTCTAATGCCCAGATCACAAACACTGTGCCAGTACAGCAAGTTAGTAATACAACTGCAATGGCAACAAGCGCAAGCGAAGTAAGTAAACCCGTTGCACCTATTAATGGTAAGGGCATGCCCAGCGCAGCAGCAATGCTCGACTTTTGGTGGCAACAAGCAACCCCAGCTCAGCAACAAGCCTTTTTAGAAAAAGTAACCAAGTAGCTTTTTATACAATTAAAAAAGGGCCGAATGTCGGCCCTTTTTGTATTTTAAATACTCGCTTATTATTAAGCTCGTTCTTATTTAAATAATTTATTCAAATAATGCGTCTATAGTGCCATGTGCTAGTGGGTGGTACCCCGGGCGAGCTTTTAAATACACGCTTTGTGCCCAGTCTTTTTTGCCGTTATCAATAAGTGACTTATAAAGCGGGACAATTAGCTTACGACGACCAATACTGGTTAAGTGCTTATCAAGCGCTGGGTAAATTGGCTGGTAGCCATTACCTACCGCTAGCATAAACCAAGCAAATGCACGCTCAGCGTTAGTTGATTGCGTTAAGTTATACGCAGTATCAAGCTCGCTCATATGTGTTTGGCTTAAATCGCGCGGTAAGTTATTTAAAAAGTGTAACCATTCATGCACCGACCAATTAGCTGTAGGTAATTGCGCTGCTGTGATATCGCCATTTAACCAAGTAGCTGTTGCTGTATCTACTTTATCAAAAGCATCTGATGTTGGATTAGGTGTATCGCTTGGTAAACCTGGCGCAAAAATCCATTCATTTACTTTATCCATGCTCACAATACCAGGGTACTTATCAATTAAGTTAGCTTTTAGGTAAGTAACAAATTGTGCAGTGGTTAAAGATTTAAAGGCAAATTCGTTAAAATAAGTTTTTACAAAGGCGTCAAACTTATCGCGGCCATATTTTTCTTCTAGGTAAATTAAGAATAATTGCCCTTTGGTATAAGGTACAGAGCTAAACGCATCATCAGGATCGCGGCCATTAAGCTTTAAGTTAAGGCGCGTGTCTGGCGCATCAAGCGTTTTAATTTGGGCGCGAATACCGGCAGCGTCAAGGGCTTGTTCCATTACTGCGCGGTCGCGACCAAATACTTCTTCCATAATGCGGTTTTCAACGTACGAGGTAAAACCTTCGTTTAACCATAAATCTTCCCAGGTTGCATTGGTAACTAAGTTACCAGACCAAGAATGAGCAAGCTCATGTGCAATTAGATTTACTAAGCTTTTATCGCCTGCAACCACGGTTGGGGTAATAAACGAAAGGCGTGGGTTTTCCATGCCACCAAACGGAAAACTTGGCGGTAGCATAAGTAAGTCGTAACGACCCCACGCATAATCGCCGTAAAGTGCGTTAGTTTTATCGATCATCGCTTGGGTGTCGTTAAATTCGGCAACTGAAGCATCTAAAATAGTTGGTTCAGCAAAAATACCGGTTTGATGCGACATGGCTTTAAATTCTAAATTACCTGCGCCAATAGCAATTAAGTAAGGCGAAATTGCTTGTGGCATATCAAAAATGTAGTCGCCATCTTTATAAAGAGCGTCTTTATTGTCGGCACTCATTACCGCACGTATATCTTTAGGCGTATGAATGCGCGCCGAGTACGTTACTCGCATTGCTGGCGTGTCTTGTACTGGGATCCAACTACGTGCATGAATTGCTTGCGATTGGCTGTACATAAACGGGTGTGTTTTGCTGGCTGTTTGCTCTGGTGTTAACCATTGTAGGCCAGACGCTTCAGGGCGGCTATTATAGTAAATACGTACTTTTGGCGCTTGGCTTTTAAAAGTAATTGTTAATTTTGAGCCTTTAACATCATCGCGTGTTGCTAAACTAAATTTAGCTTTATGCCATGTGCCGTTTTGCGTTTGATACATTACTTTATCAATATCTAAATCGCGAGTATCGAGCACTAGAGTTTTACTGTTGTTATTTTGCCATTCTAGGGTGTGCTCAACAAAACCTTCTAATTGCTTGTCGGCAAAGTCGACATCTAAATCAAGGTTTAAATGCGTAGTAATAACGTCATTAAGATTAGCATACGAGTTTTGATCAATAGCATTGGCCATTGCTTGTGAGCACATACCAGCCATAGCTAGGCTTAAAAAAAGAGGTGTGATTTTCATAATTACCCTAAACACAAATAAATAAGTGGTAGTTTTATATCATGATTGGCGAGGCGGGTTGAGCAATTTTTACATTCAGATGCGCTATTTGCGACAATGCGTTAAACTAACGCGATTAGTTACCGGTATATTTAGAGAGCTTTGTGGCGCACTCATTACAAACGTTACATACATTTGCATTAACCAGCGAATGCCAACAATTTGTTGAAATTAATAACCTAGAACAGCTTAAAGCGCAAAGCTTTAAGCCCCCATTTTGCCTTTTAGGCGAGGGCAGCAATACGGTATTTTTAAATGACTACACCGGTACTGTTATTAAAATGGCAACTCAAGGTGTACAAATAAAAGAGCGCGCAAACGATTACTTAATTAGCGTGGCCGCTGGCGAAAACTGGCATCAACTAGTCAGCGAGCTATTGGCTAAAAACATTCCTGGGCTTGAAAACCTGGCGCTTATTCCCGGTACTGTGGGTGCTGCGCCGGTGCAAAATATTGGTGCCTACGGGGTTGAATTGGCTAAATTTGTAGAGTCGGTTGAGTATTTTGATATAGCGAACAAAACCTTTAATACTTTAAGTAATGCACAATGTGAATTTGGCTATCGCGATTCTATTTTTAAACACGTGTTAAAAAATAAAGCGGTGATCACTACTGTGCATTTAGCCTTGCCTAAAGAGTGGCAGCCGGTATTGAGTTATGGACCGCTGCAGCAACTTGCAGCCGTTACGCCACAGGCGGTATTTGAGCAAGTAATAGCAACACGTAACAGCAAATTACCCAATCCTTATACCTTACCTAATGCAGGTAGTTTTTTTAAAAACCCCATTATTACTAATCAATGTTTAGCTACCTTATTAACTACCTTTGTAGATTTACCGCATTATAAACACGGTGCAAAGCACCATAAAGTGGCTGCGGGTTGGCTAATAGAGCAAGCGGGTTTAAAAGGCTACCGCATTGCAGGTATTGAGGTACATAAACAACAAGCCCTAGTGCTAGTAAATTACGGCCAAAGCCAAGGAAGCGATTTAATTGCAATGATTAAACATATTCAACACAGCGTATTTTCTTGTTACAACATTATGCTAGAGCACGAAGTACGCTTAATTAATAACAATAGTGAATGTCATATTGCAGCGGAGCTAACGCGATGAAAGCACCCGATGGAAATAAACTCGCCATTTTAAATGCCCTCAATCAAGGTGGTTTTATTTCTGGGCAGGTATTAGGCGAGCAACTGGGTATTAGCCGCGCTGCTATTAGTAAGCATATTAAAAGCTTACAAGAAATGGGCTTAGATATTTTTAAGGTAACCGGTAAAGGTTATAGCTTAAATAGCCAAGTAGGGCTGTTAAACCAAGCGCAAATACATCAATATTATCAAGCGTTAGGTGCAACTACCGCCAAAGTAGAAGTACACCCCATAATAGACTCCACTAATAGTGAGCTAATGCGCCGCATACAAGCAAAAAATGAGCTTGAGTCGGGCACTGTTATTGTGGCCGAAATGCAGCAGTTGGGGCGTGGGCGTCGGGGCCGGGTTTGGCAATCACCATTTGGAGCCAACTTATATTATAGTTACTTTTGGCGCTTAGATGATGGCATACAGGCCGCTATGGGCGTATCTATAGTGGTTGGCTTAGCTGTATATGATGCTATTAAAGCGCTATACAACATAGAAGTAGAGCTAAAGTGGCCTAACGATATATACCTCAATAAACAAAAGCTCGCGGGCGTATTAGTTGAGCTAGACGCGCAACCGCAAGGTCCTTGTCAGTTAGTTATAGGCATAGGTATTAACTTACAAATGCCAGAGAGTTTTAGTCAGCACATTGATCAAGCATGGACCGACTTAAGTCAACATACGCAGCAGCTTAATAAAAATCAGTTGGTTGCCTCGCTTACTTATCATTTAGAGCAGCGTTTAGAGCAATATAGTGAAAGCGGTTTACACACCATGCATCAGCAATGGAATGCTTTAAATGCATTTGCTGGTGAATGTGTAGAGTTAAATACCGGGCATCGTAGTTGGCGCGGAATATGTGAGGGAATAGACTCACAAGGCGGAATTCGGATTCGCCAAGATGGTGAAGTGAAAAGCTACTACGGCGGCGAAATTTCGCTCAGAAAGGCGCAACTATGAAATTACTCATTGATGTAGGCAATACCTCACTCAAAGCTAAGCTGTGGCAAAACGAGCAAGTTCAAACATGTGATTTAAATAATTTACCTTGGCATACAATTACACACGTTATTTATGCCTGCGTAGGGCGCAGTGAGCTACTTAACACTATTTTAGCGCAAGCCGCCTTTAATAGTATTAGCTGCTTTGAAGCTAAAGTAACTAAAACGCTAGGTGGGCTCACCTGTGCTTACGAGCATTTTAATAATTTAGGCATAGATAGATGGCTGGCACTTATTGCAAGCTTTACCTTGTATCCAAATAGGGCCTGCATAGTTGTTGATGCCGGTACGGCTACCACAATTGATGTACTCAATTGTGACGGGCAGCACTTAGGTGGCTGGATTTTACCTGGCCTTGATTTAATGACCCGCTCGTTAACGCAAAATACCCAGCGTGTTTTTGATGATGAAAATACGCCATTTACTAATCAACTGGGGAAAAACACCCCAAATGGTTTGAAAAATGGTGCCTTGGTTGCCACCATAGGAGCAATTAACCAAGCTAAACCTTATTTAAATGATAAAAATATGCAAATTATTTTTGCCGGTGGTCATGGTGCGTTATTACAACAGCAATTCAAAGCGAGTATTTTTGATCCTATGCTGGTTATTAAAGGCTTAAATTATTGGTATGAATTAGATGAAAACAGCAATAAATTATAAAAAAGCCGGTTTTTGCCTGAATTGTGAGCATTTAAACAATAAATTCTCATTTATTTTAATTTTATAGTTGCATCCCAATAAAGCTTACTCTAATATCTCGCCCCGTACTAAAGCAGTGCCGACTTAGCTCAGCTGGTAGAGCAACTGACTTGTAATCAGTAGGTCAACCGTTCGACTCGGTTAGTCGGCACCACTTTCCTTTTACCGAAAGTGCATTAGTAAAGAATTATCGTGGAGGGGTTCCCGAGCGGCCAAAGGGATCAGACTGTAAATCTGACGGCTCAGCCTTCGCTGGTTCGAATCCAGCTCCCTCCACCACTTTATTCTTGACGGTTAGAGGTATTTTAAGAACAGGTTCCTAACGCGGGCATCGTATAATGGCTATTACCTCAGCCTTCCAAGCTGATGATGCGGGTTCGATTCCCGCTGCCCGCTCCAGTTTATGGTGATGCTGATATAGCTCAGTTGGTAGAGCGCACCCTTGGTAAGGGTGAGGTCGGCAGTTCGACTCTGCCTATCAGCACCAGTTTTAAGAACCTCCTTAAGCGCTTCCTTTATCTGTCAGAAAAAAACTATTTGAAATTTGAAAAAATCAACTTAATCTACCTATGGTGGATTATTTTCATATGTAATATAGATACACAAAACTGATAGGTTCCGTCATGGCAAAAGCAAAGTTTGAACGCGTAAAACCGCATGTTAACGTAGGTACAATTGGCCACGTTGACCACGGTAAAACTACATTAACTGCAGCAATCACTAACGTACTTGCAAAAGTATACGGCGGTGTTGCTAAAGATTTCGCATCAATCGACAACGCTCCAGAAGAGCGCGAGCGCGGTATCACAATTTCAACGTCTCACGTTGAATACGATACGCCTACTCGTCACTACGCACACGTAGATTGTCCTGGTCACGCCGATTATGTTAAAAACATGATCACTGGTGCTGCTCAAATGGACGGTGCTATTTTAGTAGTAGCTGCGACTGATGGTCCTATGCCACAAACACGTGAGCACATCCTACTTTCTCGCCAAGTTGGCGTTCCTTACATCATCGTGTTCATGAACAAATGTGACATGGTTGATGACGAAGAGCTACTTGAGCTAGTAGAAATGGAAGTTCGTGAACTTCTTTCAGAATACGATTTCCCAGGTGATGACTTACCACTAATTCAAGGTTCAGCACTTAAAGCGCTTGAAGGCGAGAAAGAGTGGGAAGATAAGATTGTTGAGCTTGCAAACGCACTTGATTCTTACATTCCAGAGCCAGAGCGTGACATCGATAAAGCATTCATCATGCCTATCGAAGACGTTTTCTCAATCCAAGGCCGTGGTACTGTTGTAACTGGTCGTGTTGAAGCTGGTATTATCCGCATCAACGACGAGATTGAAATTGTTGGTATCCGTGATACAACTAAGTCAATCTGTACTGGTGTTGAAATGTTCCGTAAACTGCTTGACGAAGGTCGTGCTGGTGAGAACATTGGTGCGCTTTTACGTGGTACTAAGCGTGAAGACGTTGAACGTGGTCAAGTACTAGCTAAGCCTGGTTCAATCAAGCCACACACTACTTTTGAATCAGAGGTATACGTACTTTCAAAAGATGAAGGTGGTCGTCATACTCCATTCTTCAAAGGTTACCGTCCACAGTTCTACTTCCGTACAACTGACGTAACTGGTGACGTACAGTTACCAGAAGGCGTAGAAATGGTAATGCCTGGTGATAACGTTAAGATGACAGTAACTCTAATCGCGCCAATCGCGATGGATGAAGGTCTTCGTTTCGCTATCCGTGAAGGTGGTCGTACTGTAGGCGCTGGCGTTGTTGCAAACATCGTAGCGTAATAATTAACGTTTAAGTTAATTGTTAGAAAAAGGTCACTTAGGTGGCCTTTTTTAATGCCTGTAATAAAGTGCAGGTTGCAGGTATTAGGTTTTAGATATTAGGTACGAGGCTTCAGGTAGAGCAGAGCGGTGTTAACTTTATCGTCGTAGCGTGGGTTGAGGCTTACGAACCTCGAGGATAAAGCATGAGGGTGGCGTTGTTGGCTTAGACTTATGCAAGTTGAGGATAGAAACACGCGGCCATTGGCCGCGTTATATATTAAAGTTAGTGTTCGCTATGCTTTTCTAACCTGATACCTGATACCTGATACCTGATACCTGATACCTAGAGCCTTATGCTTTTTCGCATACGCTTCGGCTTGTTTCCAAACGCGTAGTGTGTTGCCGCTTAAAATCTTTTTAATATCGGTATCACTGTAGCCCCTGTCCATTAAACCTTGTACTAGATTAGGATAGCTAGATACGTCTTTTAAGCCAATTGGCAGCGAATCGCCAACACCATCATAATCAGAACCAATACCTACATAATCAATACCAATTAGCGCAACTACGTGATCAATATGATCAAGCACCTGCTCGAGGCTGGCAAATGGGTAGGGGTTTTTAGCGCGGTATGCAGCATCAAAATCATTACTTAATTTGGTGCCTTCTTTTTTTGCAGACTCTTTTGTACTTTTTAGCTGCTTGCCCCAACTACCTGCTTTAGCGGTAACAAAGCTTGAGCCAAAGTTAATTTGAATAACCCCGCCATTTTTTTTCAGCGCCAGTAGCATGTCGTCATTCATATTACGCTCAAAACCGGGTGTGTATTTGCGTAGCGATGAATGCGAAGCTATAACGGGTGTTTTAGAGAGTTCTATTACCTGATAAAACGCATCATCAGAAATGTGCGAAACGTCGATTAACATGCCAATGTTGTTCATTTCAGTAACTAGCTTTTTACCAAAAGGGCTTAAGCCTTTCCATTTACGGCGAATGTCGTATGACGAGTCAGAAATATGGTTGCTTTGCGAATGAGCAAGGGTAATATAACGCACACCACGGTCGAAAAAGTGTTGTAGATTTTTCATATCACCTTCAATAGGTGAGCCATTTTCCATGCCCATAGCAATCGAAAGCTTACCTTGCTTAAACTGCTCTTCTATATCGACAGTTGAGCTGGCAATTGCAAATTTGTCGGGTGCACGTTGTGCGATTGCTTCCATACTATCAATAAGTAAATTAGCAAGTTGATAGCTTTTACCTTTGCCTTCAAATTCTAAGTGAGCAGGAATGTAAATCGACATAAATGGGGCATTTAAACCGCCTTGTATAGCGCGAGGGTAGTCAAAGTCACCATCGTCGGTGGCTTTGGTAACGTCGGCCCATTTGTCGTGTAGACGGTAAGGTACATCAATATGGGTATCAATTAAAATTGTGTCTTTTGCCAGCTTAATTGCTTTATCTGATGCGGTTATTGTTGTTGCATTGGCTTGGCTACTTAATGCTAGTGATATGGCTACCACTAGAGTGCTGAGTTTTATCATTTTATGGCTCTTTGGGTAAAAAGCCATTGTGTACTTTCAATACAAAAGTTACAAGTGCTACAAAGTTAACTGTATCTAATCAAACGATTGTGCCTGATGCTCTTCACTTTGCAGCGCTTTAAATTCGCCTTTGGAAATGATAGTTACCGACTCATGTAGTTCTGAGAAAAATACCATAGCTTCACCACTTTTAAGCTGCAGCTTTACTTGGTTTACTTTCGATTCAATACTGGCTTCTACTTCGCCATAATCAGTGCCTTCGCGCAGTACATAGCTTTCTATTAGGTTGTATAAGGTGTCTTTATCAAGTTGCTCGTAAGGAATGATCATACTGACTCTTTGTTGGTTTTATTTAATACATATTGGCCAAAATAACTTGGCACCGCTTGCTCTAACCAAAATACCGGCTTAAATGGATTTTTACCGCTAATAAAGCCCACATGCCCGCCTTTTTCAGAGATGCGCAGCGTAACATGCTCACTCACATCTTGCCTACTTGGTACGGCCTTTATAGAGAGCATAGGATCGTCTTTGGCATGAATAATTAATGTTGGCACCGCTATATGTTTTAAATATGGCATAGCACTGGCTTGGCGGTAATAATCATGTGCATTTTCAAAGCCGTGTAAAGGCGCGGTAAGTTGATTATCAAACTCTAACAAGTCGTCAATTTCCATTAATTGATCGGTAGTTATCGATATTTGCTGCTTAATTTGTGGCAATTTACGCTGCATTGATTTTTTCATGCGATCGAGTAAATATTTTTGATAAATTTTACCTAAACTTTTGCGAATAACATCCGATGATGCCGATAAATCATAAGGTGCAGATACCAGTGCTGCTGCACTTAGCGGGCATTGTTGCTGTTGCTCGCCTAAATACTTAGCTAATACATTACCACCTAGCGAAAAGCCTACCGCAACTAAAGGTCGGTTTGGATATAGCTGCTTTAAGTGGTTTATAAAAAAGCTTAAGTCGGCGGTATCACCACTGTGATAAGCACGTGGTAAGCGATTTACTTCGGTGGAGCAGTTTCTAAAATGCATAAGCACCACTGCAAAACCTTGCTTTTTTAAGGCTTTCATCATGCCTTTGGCATAAAAGCTATTTATATTGCCTTCAAGTCCATGTAGTACCACAGCAAGAGGAGCCGTTTCGTTATGCGGTAGCGACCAAGCAAGCTCGATAAAGTCACCATCGGGAGTATCAAGTTGCTCCAATTGGTAGCGAGTATGATGAAATGGGCGGAAAAAACGCGGCATTATGGTCTGAACGTGACGATTGGTCATCCACCATGCGGGTTTGAACTTATGGATCATGTTTGTACTACACACTTTGCAATAAACGAGGCGCTAGTGTAGCAAATTTTTCGACTAGGAAAATAAAAAGCGCCTAATCAGTAAACTGATAGGCGCTTTGTGCGTCGTGCTTAATTTTGGTCAGGAATTTCTGCTTCTTGTACTTTCTTAATAAAGTAGTATACAAAGAAAAGGCACAAGCTAATAACGATCCCCAGAAAACCAAACGATAAGAACAGTACTGGGTCGGTAAAAAAATCTCTGAAGAATACGTCCATAACTTGCCTCCTAATGTCTATGGGTTAATCATAAGCTGGGTTTAGGGATACAGTTATGATCAAGATCAAGTTATTTACCTAAGTGAAATAATGAGCGATATGAAGTTGATTTGGATCATGTTTTGAGAAGAAGGTATTAGGTTTAACTGATGGGTAAAGGGAGCAGGTGAAAACAGCTTTGACCACTGAGAATATAAGGATTAAAGAGGTTTTAATTTTTCCCTATAAAAGCGCAGCGCCTTTTAACCTGTTTGTGAATAAGTCACTTAAAGATCTTTTGCACAAAGAGAAAAGAATGAGCAGTAAAAGAGGGTAGGACTCATAAGTATTGAAATATGCGCGAGCTGTTTTTTCTGGCGCTTTGTACCTAAAAGCTGGCCTTTAAATATAATTCAATATTATTTGGCTCGGTACACTCTACCAATTCACATTCATTTACTGCATTTATTAGCATTTGCTGTTGCTGCTTTTCAAGCTTGAGCTCAGCGCTAAGCAGCTCTTTGCGTATGTTTGCATAGTCAGTAATAGCTTGTTGGTGTACTTTTAAATAACTGCGTGCTGCGCGTAGTTGCTGCATCACGTTATTATCGAGCTCATTAACAACTTGTGTTAATACTCCAAGCTGCTGACTATTTACAACTAAGTTTAGTGAATCTAAATACAAGAGTAATAAACACAAATTAACGTTTTTACCTTGCTGGTTTTGTAACTCCAGCAAGGTTTGTTGTTGCACTGGCTTTGCGTACAAAGTGCAGGAAAATTGCCAAAAATGGTCGCTATTGAGCAAGTTCATCGGCGAACGCCTGCTCTTTTTGTTCCATTTCGTCTAGCGCCATAAGGAGCGCTTCTTCAATGTCGTTAAGCTTAGGTGTAAGTGTGGCTTGTTTGGCTAGTAACTCTTTTAGCTTGGCTTTATTGTCATCAGAATATAGCTCGTTATCACCTAATGCTACTTCAACCTCATTGAGCTCTGCAGCGTATTTGTCGAGTTGCTTTTCGAGCTTTTCAATTTGTTTTTTAAGCGGTTGCGTGGCTTTTCTAAATTCGGCCTCAAGGCGTTTTTGCTCTTTACGGTTAATACCTGAATTAGCTTTTACTTCGTCACTTTGCTCTGTTTTAGTCGCTTCTTTATTGGCGTTAAGCAGCCATTGGTAATACGCATCTAAGTCGTAACCAAATTGAGTTACTTTGCCGTCATCTACTAAGTAAAATTCATCGGCGGTGTTTTTAAGCATATGGCGGTCGTGCGATACAGTAACCATAGCGCCCTCAAAGCCTTGCAGTGCCATAACAAGTGCATGGCGCATTTCTAAATCAAGGTGGTTGGTTGGCTCATCGAGTAGTAATAAATTTGGCTTTTGATATACCAGCATGGCAAGTACTAAACGTGCTTTCTCGCCCCCCGAAAAGGGTGCTACTGGCTCAAGCGCTTTATCACCAATAAAGGCAAATCCGCCTAAAAAATCACGCAGTGATTGCTCAGTAGCCTTTGGGTTTAGTCGTTGTATATGTGTTATTGCATTGGCTTTTAAATCAAGAGATTCAAGTTGATGCTGCGCAAAATAACCAATATTTAGCCCATGGTGCTGAATAACTTCGCCAGCTTGAGGCTCTAAATCACCCGAAAGCAGTTTAATTAGCGTTGATTTACCCGCGCCATTTCGGCCAAGTAAAGCAATGCGGCTGCCTGGTACTAAGTTTAATTCTATATTATTTAAAATGGTGATATCACCATATCCCGCTTTGGCTTTATCTATTGTCATTAGTGGGTTTGGTAATGCTTTTGGCTCGGCAAACTCAAAGTTAAATGGCGAGTCGGCATGTGCTGGAGCTAATTTTTCCATACGCTCAAGTGCTTTCACGCGGCTTTGTGCTTGCTTAGCTTTACTGGCTTTTGCTTTAAAGCGAGTTATAAACTGTTCTAGATGAGCAATTTGCTCTTGTTGCTTATCAAACATGGCTTGCTGCTGTAGCATGCGCTCGGCCTTTTGACGCTCAAACTGCGAGTAGTTGCCTTTGTACACGTTGATAAGTTGTTTATCTATATGCCAAATTTGATCAACTACGGCATCTAAAAACTCACGGTCATGCGATATCAGCACTAAAGTGCCAGTATAAGCACGTAAAAAACGTTCAAGCCAATATACTGCGTCTAAATCAAGGTGGTTAGTGGGCTCATCAAGTAATAACAGGTCGGCATCGCGAATAAGCGCTTGGGCTAAATTTAAGCGCATACGCCAGCCACCCGAAAATGAACTTACCGGGTTTTCTATTAAGTTATTAGCAAAGCCTAAACCATGTAATAGCTCACCAGCGGTTGATTCAATGCTGTAGCCTTTAATGTTTTCAAGCTGAATATGTATTTTAGCTTGTGCGTCGCCATCGTTAGCTTGCTCGGCTTCACGCAGTGCAATACGCATGGCGTAATACTGCGGATGACCTTGTAGTACATAGTCTATTGCGCTTATTTCCAGTGCGGGAGTTTCTTGTTTTACTGACGCTATAGACCAGTCTTTAGGTATAGTAAAGTTACCGCCATCGAGCTGTAGCTCTGCTTTGAGGAGGCTAAATAGGGTTGATTTACCACAACCATTAGCGCCTACTAGGCCTACTTTATGCTCTGGAAATAACGTAGCAGATGCATTTTTTAATAAAGCTTTACCGCCACGAAGAAGTTCTATTTCTGAGATTTGGATCATAAATGCGTTACTTTACTGTGCCCTAATTGAATTGCCAATATGATAACACGGATCGTATTGGGCATATCAACCGTATCAACGCATCACGTAATACGATAAAATAACATTAGGTCAAACTGTGGGAAAAATCTCGTGAAACAAAAGAAGCGATTTATAGCTGGGGCAACATGTCCTGAATGTAAAGCCATGGATAGGTTAATGCTTTACAAAGAGCATGATGTAGAAAAAGTAGAATGTGTAGAGTGCGGCCATAAAATGGCACAGCCAGAACAGGCTGTGCAGGCGTCAACACGCCAGTTTGAACAAGTTATAGGCGTGTTTAAACCAGGAGATTAAATCCTTTGCTGCATAGCTGCATATTAATAATGTGGCGGCGGTGGCTCAGGTTCGTTTGACATCATCGATGATGATGACTGCGATTCTTTAATTTTTTCAGCCAGTAGCTCTGTTTGGCGTTTCATTTTTGCCAACAGCTGCTGGTGAACTTTTATTTCGTCATTTAAAATATCAATTGTTTCGTCTTGAAAAGCCACTTTGGCCTCAAGTTCCATTAAGCGATGTTCAATTGTGTTCATTATTCTCTCGTATAATAAATCGCTCTGCGATACCGCTGGAGCTTTCGGTTAATAACGACCTGCCGTTATCTGTAAATGTTACATCGAGCACCACGGCCGATTTAGGCTTACTGCCTTCGCGTGGTGTCACTTGCCAAGTTTGAATTTTTTCACCGCTCGATATTTGCCATAAATCAATGCGTTTATTAGGCGACCCAGTTGCTAGCAAATCACCTTGATCGTTAAAGCGTACCGCCGTAAAAATTTTCTGACGCGCAATATACTTCAGTTTACTTACAAGATCACCTGTAGTCAGCTTCCATACATTTGCTTGTGCCATACTGTCGGCCGTAAATGCATAGCGACCTTGTGGGTCAAGCGTAACTTGAGTAACACGAGTAGGGTGGTTAAAGCGATGAATCACTTGCCCTGTACGCGTATCCCAAAAGTAAGCAACGTAATCGTTTGAACCACTTAAAGCATAGCGCCCGTTAGGGGCAAGATCGACCGTGTTTACTTTTTCTTGGTGGCCTAAAAACTCAATACGGCGGCCAGTTTCAAGGTTAATAAACACCACTACGCCATCGCTGCGCCCGTATAGTACGCTACGGCCTTGGTTGCTTATAGCAATATCGCGAATACTGGATTTTTGTATTTTGTAGTAACCTTTATTTTCGCCGGTGGCAATATCCCATACCGCAAAGGTGGTTTTTTCGGCGGTAACAGCCACACTGTTGTCAAAAGCGATAGCAACGGCATAAACCAGGCTATCTTGGGCTTGTTGCTGAAACCATTGGTATTTAAGTGCTTGCTGTTGATTATCCCACAGCGCGACCCCATGGTTAATGGAGGAGACTAAGCTGTATCTACCATCATGCGATAGCGCCGATGAAAACGCGCCTTGTGCAGCATGTTCATAACTGGCAACAGCTTGTTGTTTTTCATCACTACAGGCGATGGCCGATAAACAGCAAAACACGATAAAAAAAGTACGAAATAACGGCATATTACAAGCATTTCCTCTTAACTCTTAGTGATTGAGAGGTTAGACTAGGTCTCGTTGAAGGCCTAGGTTGTTTGTCTAATCACTGGATATGTTTTTAGTTTAGCTAACAACGTAAATTTTAGTTATTAAACAAGCAGCCTATCATGTAGGTCGTTAATCTTTAACTAGTAATAATACAATAAATGGCAACTGCAAAGTGTGTCGGAGATTTAAAATGAAAAAGACGATTAAATTGTCATTGATTGCAGCGTCAGTTTTAGCGCTTACAGCATGTAATCAAGAAGCAAAAAAAGAGCAAGCTGAAGTTAAACTAGACACTGTAGCGCAGCAACAAGCATACGGTATTGGCGCATCGGTAGGTAACTTTTTAAATAAAGACTTAGCCGATAAAAAAGAAATTGGTATTGAACTAGACCAAGCGCTGTTAATTCGTGGTTTTGAAGATGCACTTGCTGGTAATGCAAAAATTGACGAAGAAAAAATTCGCGAAGTATTAACTGAGTTAGATACATCAGTGCGTACTAAGCAAGAAGCACAAGCAAAAGTAGAGTCTGAAAAAAGCAAAGAAGCGGGTGTAAAATACCTAGCTGATAACGCTAAAAAAGAAGGCGTTACTGTTACTGAGTCTGGCTTACAGTACGAAGTGATTACTCAAGGTGATGGCGAAAAACCAGCTGCAACTGATGTAGTTAAAGTACATTATAAAGGCACACTTTTAGATGGTACTGAATTTGATAGCTCATATTCACGTAACGAGCCAACAACTTTCCCTCTTAACCGTGTAATTACTGGTTGGACTGAAGGTTTACAACTTATGCCTGTTGGTTCTAAATATAAATTTACAATTCCTTCTGAGCTAGCTTATGGCGACCGTGATTTAGGTAAAATTCCTGCTAATTCAACACTTGTATTTGAAGTGGAATTATTAGAAATTCAAAGCGATGCAGATGCTGCAGCAGCAGAGTAAATAAGAGATAAGCTAAAAATAATTTAGCCTACATATACAAAAAGGGACTTTAAGTCCCTTTTTTAATGCGTATAAATAACGGTGCGCTTGTTAATCCGTATGATTAGCAAATAAGTTATCAATAAGCTCATCTTCTAGCGCAAAGCGCGCTTCAAGTGCTTCACCAAGAACAGATAAGTCATTGTCAAAGCCTACTAGTAAATCTTCTTTATCAACTTCAGCGTATTTATCGTTAAAATCTAGCGCAATGTCGGTGGTATCTGTTATTTTTGGGTAAATAGCATTTGCTAGCAATTGGCTTTCTGGGCCTTTACTTTCACAAGCCTTAGCAATGTCATCGTATATTTCAAAGTGACCGGCAGATAAGTAATCCATTAAAATTTGGCAAAACGTTTCAATTTGTTGTGGTTCAGGCAGGGCATGATCTTTTTTATCAGAAGGTGAAAACCCAGCTAGCTTACAATAAAGCACAATGAGGCGTTGTCGCTCGTTTAGCCATTTATCAATTACAGTATGGCTACCCCCCCACTTTTGTTGAGCATTTTCTACACGCGTCAGCATAATCGTTCTCCTAAGCTGGGTTGGTTTTTTAGTTAAAAGTAAAAATTGTTTATACCTCAAGATATAGTTAATTGATGTGTATATCAACTAGTAAAATAGATGATCTAGAAGCAGTTTATTTTATTTGTAGGGAATTGATAATTTATTGCAGGCAAGAAAAAACCACCTGTTACGGTGGCTTAATTTTTTTCTATGGCTTGTTATAACAAGCTTTCTTATTTTTATTAGAAGATTTTTGTTATTGTTATTTTAAAACTTTTATTTTTATTGTTTTAAGATTTTTATTATTGTTTTTGTTAACGCGGGATAAACAATACCAAGGATTTAAGTATGTTGCAAACATATTAATGAAAAGTTTTAATTGTTGCTACTGTTTGCTTGTTTAATAGTCAAAAACAGTTAAAAACTCAAAACATCTTGATCTACCTCCTGTTGCTGTCAATTTAATCGCTTAGCGATAGAGAGGTAATGAATATGGTGGTACAATCTTGCTCAATTTCTATAAGCATTAGGATTATTTTACGCTATGAGCGAATTAAAAAACGACCGTTATTTACGTGCACTTGCAAAACAACCTGTTGATGTAACTCCAGTATGGATGATGCGCCAAGCAGGACGCTATTTACCAGAATACCGTGCTACACGTGCACAAGCGGGCGATTTTATGAGCCTGTGTAGAAATGCTGAGCTTGCTTGCGAAGTAACACTACAACCATTACGCCGCTACCCGCTAGATGCCGCTATTTTATTTAGTGATATTTTAACCATTCCAGATGCTATGGGCTTAGGTCTGTACTTTGAAACGGGTGAAGGTCCAAAGTTCGAGCGTCCAATTTCATCGCTTGCCGATGTTAAAAAAATTCCTAAGCTAGATCCAAACGACGATCTTGGTTATGTAATGAATGCGGTTAGTACTATTCGTCGTGAACTAAAAGGCGAAGTACCATTAATTGGTTTTTCGGGGTCACCGTGGACGTTAGCGACTTATATGGTTGAAGGCGGCAGCAGCAAAGTATTTGGCAAAATTAAAAAAATGGCATTTGCAGAGCCGCAAACGCTACATTTATTACTCGATAAACTAGCTGATTCGGTTATCGATTACTTAAATGCGCAAATTAAAGCCGGTGCACAATCGTTAATGGTGTTTGACTCATGGGGCGGTGTATTAAGCCCGCGCGACTACAATGAGTTTTCATTGCAGTACATGCACAAAATTGTTGATGGTTTAATTCGTGAATACGATGGCCGTAGAGTACCAGTTACTTTGTTTACTAAAAATGGTGGCCAATGGATTGAAGCAATTGCAGCAACTGGTTGTGATGCTATCGGCCTTGATTGGACCATTAATATTAGCGATGCTAAGCGCCGTGTAGGCGACAAAGTAGCATTACAAGGTAATATGGACCCGTCAATGCTGCACGGTACGCCAGAGCGTATTCGTCAAGAAGTAGCGACTATTTTAGAAGACTTTGGCACAGGTAATGGCCACGTATTTAACCTTGGCCATGGTATTACACCAGATGTAGACCCTGAAAATGCAGGTGTGTTTATTAATGCCGTGCATGAGTTCAGTGCTAAATACCATAAGTAATAAATATCAAATAAAGTACTGAGTGTTTAGTGTGTTATTTTTCATAAATAAGTCTTAAATGTGTAAACACATTTAAGGACAAAACAGCTAAACAACAAAAAGCCCGCTTACTATTTTTAGTAAGCGGGCTTTTTAATAAGGCGTGTTTGGCACTTATGCGTCGTTATTGCCTATTTATCAAATAACCACATTACATAGGTTATTCCTAGCTTAAAAGCTTTACTTAAATAAGCGATTTAATCCATTTAACGCTGCAACTCGGTAGGCTTCAGCCATAGTTGGGTAGTTAAAAGTGGTATTTACAAAGTATTCAATATTATTGCCGCCATTTTTTTGCTCCATTATGGCTTGGCCAATGTGGACAATTTCTGAGGCGCGCTCACCAAAGCAATGTACACCCAGTACTTCTTTGGTTTCTGTATGAAATAATATTTTTAAAGTACCCACTTCAGTACCCGCAATTTGCGCACGCGCAAGGTGTTTAAATTGCGCACGACCTACTTCATACGGAACTTTAGCAGCAGTAAGTTGCTGCTCGGTTTTACCTACTGAGCTCATTTCAGGAATAGTATAAATACCCGCTGGAATATCAATAATCAGCTTTTCATCACAGTTGCCACAGGAAATTGCATCTGCTGCAATACGGCCTTGGTCAAATGCGGCACTCGCTAGGCTTGGGTAACCAATCACATCGCCTACAGCGTATACGTTGTCAATTTCGGTTTGATAGGTTTCGTTTACTTTTAACTGACCACGGCTATCAGGTTTTAAGCCAATTGCTTCAAGGTTAAGCTTGTCGGTATTACCGGTGCGGCCATTAGCAAACAAAATACAGTCAGCTTTTACGCGTTTACCCGATTTTAAATGCATAATTACACAGTCATCACGGGTTTCAATATGATCAAACTCTTCGTTATGACGAATTACAATACCGCTATTCCAAAAGTGATAACTCAGCGCGTCAGATATTTCTGTGTCCATAAAGGCAAGTAGGCGGTCGCGAGTGTTAACTAAATCAACTTTGGCACCTAAGCCTTTAAAAATAGAGGCATACTCACAACCAATTACACCCGCACCATAAATAAGTACGCGATGTGGATCGTGGGTTAACCCTAAAATAGTATCGCTGTCGTAAATACGAGAATGGGTAAAGTCTACTTCTGGCGGACGGTATGGGCGCGAACCTGTAGCAATAACAATAGTCTTGGCCGTTAAACGCTCAGTTGAACCATCTTGGCGAGTTACTTCAACTGTATGTTTATCAATAAAACGCGCGTCGCCTTGAAACATTTGAATACGGTTACGGTCGTAAAAACTGCTACGTAAATTAGACTGCTTAGAAATAACTGAGCTGGCATGGCGTAAAATGTCAGGAAAAGTGAGTCGAGCAAGTCGATCACCGGTATTAAATAAAGGGTTTGTTTTATATTCTATATAACGGCTAACCGAGTGACGTAGGGCTTTAGAGGGAATGGTTCCCCAATGTACACAGCCCCCACCTACGGCTTCGTGGCGTTCAATAACAGCCACTTTTTTGTTATTTTTTGAAAGGTTCATAGCGGTACCTTCACCGCCAGGACCCGTGCCAATAATTACTGCATCATATTGGTATGTCACGGGTGTTTTTTTCTTTTCTGGTTGTTTGGCCACAGCCACTCCTATATTAACTAAAAGAGGCTTTTAATAACCTCGCATTAAGTGCTAGCCATGCCTGTTTCTGATTTTCCCAGGCGGCTTCCAGCTCATGGTATTGTGCCATTAATGCTGAACGTTCACACTGCTTTGCCATGTTATTTTTTTTAACTTCTAACACTTGTTTTTGTAGTGAACAATAATTTTGCAGTTTTTTCAGCAGTAAATCATATTCTTGTTGTAATAATGTAAGCTTATCTTGTGCTAAAGGCAATTTTGCAAGACGAACTTGTGTTTTGCCCATTAAAGTTTCGGCCTTGGCTTTTTCAATGCGTTCAACCGGTGTGCGCTTTAGTTTACTGGCTAAACCAAGGGCAGCTAACGAGCGAATAACCCATTTAGTGGGGTCATAATGAAACCACCTAATGCCGTTACGGTAATCACTGGCAAAAATATGATGAAAGTTATGATACCCCTCGCCATATGTAAATAGGGCTAAAAAGCCGTTGTCGCGGGCGGTATTTTTTTCGGTGTACGGACGAGAGCCCCAAATATGGGCTACCGAATTAATAAAAAAGGTAAAGTGCTGACTAAGTACTAAGCGCAGTAAACCGGCAAGTAATAACATGCCCCATACATCGCCAACTAGTAATCCTAGCGTAAGAGGTAGGCCTACATTCATTAAAAGAGCTAACTTTAAATAATGTTTGTGTTGCCACATTACAATTTTATTGCGTTGTAAATCGCGACAGTTACTGTAATCGCCGTAGCTATCAGTTTGATAGTCACGTAACATCCAGCCAATATGGCTATACCAAAAACCATTGGTTGCGGCATAAGGGTCTTTTATTGGGTCGTCAACTTGGCCGTGATGCACACGGTGGTCGCTGCTCCAATGTAGTGCACTGTTTTGCAGTGCAAATGCACCGCCTAAGGCAAACACAAACTCAACCGCCGGATGGGCGTTATAGGTTTTATGTGCCCACAATCTGTGGTAACCGGCAGTAATTGATAAGCCTGCATAAAACATACAGCCGACAAAGGCAATCCAGTGGGCACTAGAAAATCCGTAGTTAATACCATACCAAGGCACAAGCGTTATCGCGGCCAAAAAAGTAAGGCTAAAAAATAGGACGTTGGTCCAAATAAGTGGTGGTTTGTTCATAATTCTCTATCTCAGCGTACAACTGTAAGCTAAAATAATATTTCAAACTCTTGGCGTCAAGTATTAGACTGAGTAATTAAACTATTTTAATCAAAATTTGCTATAAATTCATTCAGGGAGCTGTTGATGTCGGGTGTTAGAGCGCAACAGAAACAAAAAACACGACAAGCGTTAATTGAGGCGGCATTCAATCAGTTGAGTGCCGATCATAGCTTTTCAAACTTAAGTTTACGCGAAGTTGCGCGTGAAGCCGGTATTGCACCAACTTCTTTCTATCGACATTTTAAAGATATGAACGAACTGGGTTTAACCATGGTTGATGAAGCGGGTTTAACCCTGCGTCAACTTATGCGCCAAGCGCGCCGACGCATTGCCAGCGGTGGTAGCGTAATAAATACCTCGGTGGTGACCTTTATGGAGTTTATTGACAACTCGAGTAATCAATTTAGGTTATTACTGCGCGAACGATCTGGTACTTCAAAAGCGTTTAGAGCGGCGGTAGCACGCGAAGTTAAGCACTTTATTTTAGAGTTGGCGCACTACCTAGAAAGCGAAACAAAATGCGATGCCACCCATGCGTATATTCAATCTGAAGCCATGGTAACACTGGTATTTAATGCTGGAGCAGAAGCGCTTGATTTAGAGGGCTTACAACGCGATGAGTTAGTAGAGCGTGTTATTTGGCAATTGCGCTACATTACTCGTGGTGCAACGCATTATGTGCGAGAAACAAATAAAGAGATTTAACAGAGTAAAAAGTTAATCTAAGCACTGTGCTTTACAGTGCTTAGTAATTTAAGCACTTTTCGGTGCTTTATTGTTAAAAAACCTCACCAAACCTTGCTTTAGTGCATAATTATTTCTGTTTAAAGCGATGTTAAATACAAATATTAGAATTTTTATGCTTGCACCTTGTGCATGGTAATGTTAAAAATAAGCCTCACTCGACACAAATAAGAAAGCAAGATGCATATTATTCGTTTAATTACACTAAAACTGAACCTCTTACTGCTATGGCAAGTGAGCGGGGATTAGTGTGTTTGCATTGAGCTAAACATAAAAAAACCCCGCACTTGCGGGGTTTTTTTTATCTCGCGGTAGGATAAGTTAACAATAAATAGCATTGGAATGAGAGGCTGTTATGCAAGACCAAGATAAAGTATGGATTTTTGATACCACATTACGTGATGGTGAGCAGGCGCTTAAAGCAAGCCTTACCGAAGATGATAAAATTCAGCTAGCGCACACCATTAGTCGCTTAAATGTAGATGTAATGGAAGTGGGTTTTCCGGTATCGAGCCCAGCAGATTTTCGCTCCGTGCAGCGTATTGCTACCGAGGTTAAAGGGCCAATTATTTGTGGCCTAGCGCGCTCAGTTGCTAAAGACATTGAAGCATGTGGCGAAGCACTTCGTAACGCGCAGCAAAGTCGAATTCATACTTTTATTGCTACCAGCCCTTTGCACCTTGAGCACAAGTTACGCATGAGCTTGGACGATGCCACTGCTATGGCAGTTAAATCAATTAAATTAGCACGTAACTATACCGATGATGTGGAGTTTTCGTGTGAGGACGCCGGACGTACACCACATTGGGATTTATGCCGCATTGTAGAGCAGGCAATTAAAGCCGGTGCTTCTACTATTAATTTACCCGATACAGTTGGCTTTGTAACGCCGGACGAATACGCAGGCATGATCCGTCATTTAATGAACAATGTGCCAAATATTGATAAAGCACGCTTAAGTGTGCATTGCCATAACGATTTAGGCTTAGCTGTTGCCAACTCTATTGCTGCTGTGCAAGCGGGTGCTCGCCAAATTGAGTGTACTATTAACGGCATTGGTGAACGTGCGGGTAACTGCTCACTTGAAGAAGTGGCAATGATCATGAAAATGCGCAAAGACCACTTAAACGTGTATACCGATATTAAAAGTGAAGAAATTTATCGCGCATCTCGCCAAGTCGCTAAAATTTGTAATATGCCAGTACAGCCTAATAAAGCCATTGTGGGCGAGAACGCCTTTGCACACAGCTCAGGTATACATCAAGACGGCGTATTAAAAGCGCAAAACACCTACGAAATTATGTCGCCAGAAAGTGTGGGTGTACCGAGCAACCAATTAAATATGACTTCACGCTCTGGACGCCATGTTATTGAACATCGCTTAGAAGAATTAGGCTATCAAAAGTCTGATTATGATATGGATAGTCTATACGAAAGTTTTATAGCCTTGGCTGATCAAAAAGGTACTGTATACGATTACGACCTTGAAGCGATGATTTACTTTAATCAAATTAACGACAAAGACGAAAAGTACCAATTAGAGTTTGTTAACTCGGTATCTAACTCACAATCGGTAGCCAGCTCTACTATTGGCATGTTGATAGATGGCGAAGCTAAACAAGAAGCAGCAACGGGGAATGGCCCAGTTGAAGCCTCTTTTGCTGCTATTGAGCGCTTAACCGGAATGAGCGTAGAAATGATTGAGTATAACTTAGAAGCCACAGGCCAAGGTGCAAGTTCACTTGGGCAGGTAAACATTATTGCTAAATTTAACGGCCGCCCTTATCACGGTGCCGGCATAGCAGCAGATGTGGTGGAAGCGTCGGTACGCGCTATGGTTCGTGTTTATAATTTAATTTATCGCGCACAAAAAGTGTCTGATTTAAAACAACAAAGGAAAGCAGGATGAGTAAAACAAACTACAGTGTAGCCGTATTAGCGGGTGATGGTATTGGCCCAGAAATAATGGCAGCAGCAGAGCAAGTACTGGATGCAGTGAGCAATAAGTTTGGTTTTACTCTAAACCGCGAACACCATGCAATTGGTGGGGCAGCCATCGATAAGCATGGAAAAGCCTTACCACAAAGTACAGTTACAGCCTGTGAAAATGCCGATGCTATTTTATTTGGTGCTGTTGGTGGTCCAAAGTGGGAGCATTTACCGCCCGATGAGCAACCTGAGCGTGGATCACTGTTACCACTGCGCAAACACTTTGGCTTGTTTTGTAATTTACGCCCAGCACAATTATTACCAGCACTAAGCACCGCATCGCCACTACGCGCTGATATTAGCGAGCAAGGCTTTGACATTTTGTGTGTACGTGAGCTAACCGGTGGCATTTATTTTGGTGAAAAAGGGCGCAGCGGCGAAGGCGAAAATGAATCAGCATTCGATACGCAAAGATACTCACGTAAAGAAATAGAACGTATTGCACGTTTTGCCTTTGAAGCCGCAAAACTGCGTAGTAGCCATGTTACTTCGGTTGATAAAGCCAACGTTTTAGCATCAAGCGTACTATGGCGCGAAGTTGTTACCGAAGTAAGCAAAGACTATCCAGAAGTAAAACTTGATTATATTTACGTAGATAACGCAGCAATGCAGCTTGTAAAACAACCAAGCCAGTTTGATGTATTACTGTGCGATAACTTATTTGGCGATATTTTGTCTGATGAGTGCGCGATGATCACTGGCTCTATGGGGTTATTACCATCGGCTAGTTTGAACCAGTCGGGCTTTGGTTTATACGAGCCTGCCGGTGGCTCAGCCCCCGATATTGCAGGTAAAGGCGTGGCAAATCCGATTGCACAAATTTTAAGTGCCGCACTAATGCTGCGTTACTCATTGGGCCAAGACGAAGCTGCACGCACCATTGAAAAAGCAGTAGCTGAAGCCGTTGCAGCGGGCGTAGGTACGCCAGATATATTTCCAAACGCTGGCTACACTACCAATGATGTTGCTGCAGCGATTGTTGCACGCATTTAACTAAAAACACATTTTAATGCCGCAGCTCCGTTAGGCTGCGGCTCAAAACAGATTAGGGGATTAGCAAGTGGCCCAAACGTTATACGACAAAATTTGGCAAGCACATACAATTGCCAGTATCAACGAGCAAACCGATTTACTTTATATTGACCGTCATTTAGTACACGAAGTTACGTCACCACAAGCCTTTGCTGGTTTGCGTGAAAAAAACCGCACTGTACGCTGCCCAGAAAAAACCTTCGCTACTATGGATCATAATGTATCGACCAAAAGTCGCTCATTGGATGCTGCTAGCGAAGTGTCGAAAAATCAATTAATGGCACTAGATGCAAACTGTAAAGAGTTTGGCATTGTGCTTTACGATTTAAACTCAATTAATCAAGGCATAGTGCATGTTATGGGGCCAGAGCAGGGTATAACTTTGCCAGGCACGACCATAGTATGTGGTGACAGCCATACGTCGACTCATGGCGCATTTGGTGCGCTTGCCCACGGTATTGGCACCTCAGAGGTTGAACACGTATTAGCAACGCAAACATTGCAACAAAAAAAGGCTAAGTCGTTAAAAATTCAAATAAATGGCCGTTTGCGTCCCACCGTTACTGCAAAAGACTTAATTATGGCGGTTATTGGTAAGTTAGGTACAGCGGGTGGCACGGGCTACGTTGCAGAATTTTGCGGTGAAGGAATTGAAGCGTTGTCGATGGAAGCACGTATGACGTTGTGTAATATGAGTATAGAAATGGGTGCCAAGGCAGGTTTAATTGCTTCTGACCAAATCACTTATGATTACCTAAAAGGTCGCCCATTTGCTCCTAAAGGCGCTGATTTTGACGCAGCTGTTAAGTATTGGGAAACATTAAAAACAGATGATGGTGCGCAGTTTGATCATGTTGTTGAGCTGGAGGCCAGCAGCATTCAGCCACAAATTACTTGGGGCACTAGCCCAGAGCAAGTGATTGGCGTAGACGAGTGTATTCCTGATCCTGATAAAGAACCTGATCTAATTAAAGCTGATGCGATCCGCAGTGCATTAAAGTACATGGGCCTAAAAGCGGGCGAAAAGTTATCAAGTGCAAAAGTAGATACCGTGTTTATTGGCTCGTGCACCAATAGTCGTATTGAAGATTTACGTGCAGCAGCAAAAATAGTCGAAGGCAAAAAAGTAGTTGCCGGTATTGAAGCGTTAATTGTACCGGGTTCTGGTTTAGTTAAAAAACAAGCCGAAGACGAAGGCTTAGCAGATATTTTTAAAGCAGCTGGCTTTGAGTGGCGTGAACCGGGTTGTTCAATGTGTTTAGCAATGAACGACGACCGCTTAGGTGCAGGTAAACGCTGTGCATCCACCTCAAATCGTAACTTTGAAGGACGTCAAGGCCGTGGCGGGCGCACCCATTTGGTTAGCCCTGCAATGGCCGCTGCGGCAGCTATACATGGTCACTTTGTTGATATTAGAGGAGAAGCCTAATGAGCATTTATTTTAGTGGCTTAATGGCCCCATTGGATAAAAACAACGTGGACACGGATCAAATTATTCCAAAGCAGTTTTTAACCTCAACCAGCCGCGAAGGCTTTGATGCCGCATTATTTTATGATTGGCGCTATTTAGAAAATGACGAGCCAAACCCTGATTTTATTTTAAATCGTCCTTGCTACCAAGGCGCGCAAATATTACTAACGCGCGACAACTTTGGTTGTGGGTCATCACGCGAACACGCGCCATGGGCACTAAAGCAATATGGTTTTGAAGTGATTTTGGCTGAAAGCTTTGCCGATATTTTCTTCAATAACTGTGGCAATAATCAAATGTTAGCCATTGCACTGCCTGGCGATACGCTAGAGCAATTATTTGTGTTAAGTGAGCAACATGACGATATTCATATCGATATCGATCTTGAAAATCAAACACTGACTAGCACTAAATTTGCCCCCATTAGTTTTGATATTCGCAAAGACGTAAAAGAGCGTCTATTAAGCGGCCTAGACTTTATTGGCGTAACCGAAACGCTTAACCCACAAATAGACGCGTTTGAGCAGCAACTTGCTGCAGAGCGTCCTTGGCAGTAAGTTGTTAAAATAAATAAAAAGACGTATTTAGCGCAGCATAAGCTGCGCTTTTTTATTTTAGCGGCAACACATTAATTGTTTTATCAATTTGTTCAAAATAAAAATGCAGTAGCTAAACTAGCGGCGGAAATGGCTGCTATTATTAATAAGTTTATCCTTTTAAAGGTTTGAAAACGGGTTACTTTCGAGTCATCTATGGTCGCAAAAAAGCCATTTTTAAATGATTCAGCAAGGTTGGCATGTGCTGTTCCATCTAAAGAGTTTTGGGTAAGCTTTTGCCATTCATTTGGGTAGTGCTGAGCAAGGTATTTACATAGGGAAAGGTAATAACGATTTTGTAAAATCAATAATAATATGACTATTATTAAGCCTATATAATTTGTCATTTGGTTCTGCGCTCCATGCTAGTTATTAATTTTACAGTTGGCAGTATTTAATTATTATATTTTTTTTGCAACAATTTATATTTTAAAATTATCAGCGAGTTGCAAGTATCATTTGTTGGTTACTCCTGCACTTTGGTGGTTCATCGTGATTACTTCCTTTAAGTGAGTTAAAGGGCTATGGTACTAAAAACTATTATAAGGAATATGTGATGAAATTATTAACTGCAGCCACTTTATTATTGGCTTCATCAACTGTTGTAGCAAGCCCTGCGCCTTTGGTGTCTATTGCTAGCCACGATGCGTTTTTTAGTAATATTGCTGCACATTGCGGTAAAGCTTATGAAGGCAAGGTAAGTGTTGATAACGCCGCGGGACCAAGCTCGTTTGCGGGCAAAAAATTAGTAATGCATGTACGTAAATGTACCGACAGTGAGCTGCAAGTGCCATTTCATGTGGGTGATGATGCATCGCGCACTTGGATTATTACTAAAACGGGCAGTGGCTTAAGCTTAAAGCACGACCATCGCCATCAAAATGGTTCTAACGACATCTCAACTATGTATGGCGGGCATACAAATGATGCTGGCTTTGCACAAATGCAGTCGTTTCCTGCCGATCAATATTCAAAAGAATTATTTGTTGCACAAGGGATAGCACAGTCGGTAGGTAATACTTGGCAAATGTATATTTATCCTGAGGTATTTACTTATCGTTTAATTCGTCAAGGCCGCGAATTTAAAGTGGATTTTGATTTAACTAAACCCATCACTCCGCCAGCAGCCCCTTGGGGATACACAGACTAAAATTATTCATCTTCGCACTGTAGTAAAACACTTAATGCTGGTTGGTAAGCTCTAGGGTTAGTAGGCATACTTTCGTACTCTTGCACGCCATCCAGCACTTTAAGCATAAATGTTTTATTAAGGCACAAGCGATTAGCATGGCGTAGTAAAAATACACTCTGATTTGCAAAGTGTTTGTAATCGTCTGACTGGATCTCTATTTTATAGTTATCATCGTCGAGTTTTGTTTGGTAATAATGTACTTTATTATCAAAGTCGTAGAGTTTTTCTGTTTTTGCTTGTTCGGCAAAAGCTGTGCCTACGCTTGAACAAGCTAGCAAAGTACTGCCAATAACTAAGCTAATGTTTAATCCTTGCATAAATAATTCCTTTAATTTGCGAACTTTATACCCATTAATACTATCAGTATTAAGCGCTATTTATTTATATTAAGTTTAACACCCAATAAGGGAAAGTGTGATGTTCAAACAAATAAAACAACTTTTTTCTGTATTCGATGAGCAACAGCCAAGTATGCAAGAGCATGATTTAAAAACAGCGGTTGCTGCATTATTAATTGAGGTAATGCGCGCCGATGCTAAGTTAGATGATGATGAACAACATACTTTAACGACTACCTTAAAACGCTATTTTGCATTAAACGATGCAGACGTAAACGAGCTGCTAAATAATGCAAACAGTAGCGTGGATAGCGCGACAGATTATTTTCAGTTTTCAAAACAAATTAACCAACATTGTAGTGCTGCGCAGCGCATTGAAATAATAGAGTTATTATGGCGCTTAGCCTATGCCGATGGTGAGATTGATCCGCAAGAAGAGTACGTAATACGTAAAGTGGCAGGCTTGTTATATGTAACTCATGTAGATTTTATCGCCGCTAAAATTGCGGCGACAAAATAGAGCTTTAGCAGGTTAGCTAAGCTTGCTGGCAACAGTTACTAATTGTTGTGCTAATGCAGACACTTTTTCTGCTGTATTTGGGTTATTAATTTGGCCATTTTCATCGAGTAGAGTATGCACAGCCGGTACTGCTAGCTGATCGGCAAGTACTAATGAGCCAACACCACTTAAAATATCACGCACGTGGTTTAAGCCACGTAGACCACCTAATCCACCGGGCGATGCTGCAAATAACGCCACTACTTTATTGCGAAAAGCAGGTACTGCACCTTGCTCTGTGCGAGAAGCCCAGTCGATTGCATTTTTAAGCGCTGCAGTAATAGAGCCATTGTATTCAGGGCTGGCTAATAAAATACCATCTGCAGCACGTAACTTCTCTTTTAACAGCTGCACATCGGCAGGAGTACCTTGCGCTTCAATATCTTGATTAAAAAGTGGGATATTTAAATCGGCAAGTTTAATTATTTCTACTTCTGCACCACTTTCTAATGCAAAGCGTGCTGCTTCATTGATCAGTTGTTGATTAAAGCTGTCTTTACGTAAACTACCTGCTAAAGCAATAATTTTTGGTGCTGTCATGGTTTATCCTGCTAATGTGTTAGTAAATCACTTAACCAAAGTTCGGGCTAATGTAACCTGAGCTCCGGATAATAAACTTATCTCAAGCAGCTATTTTCAGCGCTAACTGCGTTGAATTTAATTGCAATAGGCCAGCTATTGACGCGTAAATTCGCCTTGTTTTCACTGAAAACCTCTGGCTAGAGAAAATAAAATTAAATATAACGATGATTCAATATGTTAGTAAATCTCTTAACCAGAGTTCAGGTTAATGTAGATAATATGGGGCTACTTTAACAAAAAATGACTTGAAGAAAACCCGAATAAACGCAACACTTATGTGCGTATATGCACATAAGTTTAAGGTGGCACAGTATGGCGGTTAAGTTTGAAGATTGGCAAGATGTTAAAGTGGCTTTTGAGGTTGCACGTTTAGGTACCTTAACTGCGGCGGCAGAGGCGCTTAATGTGCACCATAGTACAGTGCTTAGGCGAATTAATAATCTTGAAAAAAACTTAAACACACGTTTGTTTCATCGCCATGCTCGTGGCTATAAAGCAACAGAAACAGGCGCTAAGCTGTTTAGTACCGCACAAGTGATCGACAGCTCTCTTGAGCAGTTACATAATGATATTGCTGCGGCTGATAGCACACTGCGCGGCAGTTTACTGTTAACCACGGTTAGTGGCTTTATGGATGTGCTTGGCGATGTGTGCGAGCAATTTCAGGCGCTACATCCACAAGTGCAGCTTGAGATGATTTTAGAGCAAAAGCGTTTACGGCTCGATCACGGTCAGGCGCACATTGCCGTACGGGCAGGGCCAAGGCCCGATGAAGGCGACTATATTGCACAGCATTTGGCTCAGCTTAACTCGGGTTTATATGCTAATCGGCGATATATTAATAAATATGGTATGCCTAAATCGCTGAGTGATTTACAGCAACATAACTTTATTTCTGGCGTGGCGGGCTTTAATGCGCGGGTGCCGTATTTTGAATGGGTAGATCAGCATATTGCAGCGCCGCAAATAAAACTGCGTGTGTCAGAAACCTCAGAAGCTACGCGTGCTGTAATTAAAGGCTTAGGAATTGGTGGGTTACAGCACAATGTTGCGGCTCAATACGCTAATTTAGTACCCATTTTATCTAATGAATTAATCTGGTGTACTGATATATGGCTAGTAACGCATCATTTGGTGCATCGTACCGCAAAGGTACAGGCGTTTAGCCAATTGTTAAAAACCTATTTTCAAACCAATAAAGCAAGCTAATGTGGCATTATAAAAACTTAGGTGATGCTATGTTTGCAGATGCAGAGCTGGCTAAAATAAAACAGCTAGCAAAGGCTACCAACGCACCACTTTACGTTAAATATTACGCAAAAAGTGGACTGCATTGTGAAGTGTTACTGTATTTTTCGCCACACTATCAATCGCTTGCTGCTCTGCTGGGGGCTACTTGCTGTAAAGCCCCTAACTTAGATGAACTGACGGTTTTATAGCTATTTTATAGCGACTTTTTGACTGAAATACCTAAGCGTTTAGCCAAGCGAACTAAGTTTGCACGGTCTACTTTTAAGGTGCGTGCTGCACTTGCCCAGTTATAATTATGTTGCTCAAGCTGCTGACTAATTAAATGATGGGTAAAGGTATCGGTTGCTTGCTTAAGTGATAAATTTTGCTCTGCTATGTTAGTGCTACTGCCAGTGGTGGTGTTTGTGGTACTAGCAGGTAATGATAACTGTGTTGTATTACTCGCACTAAGGTTTAGCTCACAGTGCTCGGGCTTTATGGTAATAATGGCTTGTTGCCATTGGCTTTGTTTGGCCTTTAGTGCTGCGCGGCTAATTACATGTTCTAGCTCCCGTACGTTACCCGGCCACTGATATTGGGTTAACAATAATTGTGCATCGACACTTAACTTAAGTTGTTTTATTGCTAATTTTCGTGCGGTTTGCTCAACAAAAAAACCAGCTAATAAAACCACATCGTTTTCACGCTGGCGTAACGGCGCTACCGTTAGCGGGTAGACACTTAATCTATGGTATAAATCGGCTCTAAAGCGTCCTTCGGCTACTTCTTTTTTTAAATTACGATTAGTAGCAGCAATAACCCGCACATCAACATATTTCACTTCGTCTTCGCCTACTGTTTGTATTTCGCCACTTTGTAATACCCGTAGCAATTTACTTTGTAGTACCAGTGGTAGCTCGCCTATTTCGTCTAAAAATAAAGTACCACCGTGCGCTAGCTGAAACTTACCTTGGCGCGCATGATCCGCCCCAGTAAAAGCGCCTTTAGCATGGCCAAAAAACTCACTTTCGGCGAGATTTTCAGCAAGCGAAGCACAGTTTAAATGAATAAGTGGCTGCTCACTGCGTTTCGAGTGTAAATGAATATTACGTGCAACCAGCTCTTTGCCTACGCCGGTTTCGCCTAAAATTAACACACTAAAATTAGAGGCGGCGACAAGTTTTATATCATTTTTAAGTGCTTGTATTGCTGAGCTTTGACCAATAATTTCGCCGCCATCACGGGTGAGTGCTTCGCGGTTAAGCTCTTGCACTAAGGCGCTAGAATGCTGTGCATGTAATTTGTAATGAGCCAGCTGTAATGCCGTTTTAAAATGTGCGCTGCATAGCGTTTGTAAGGTGCTAAGCGTTTGCGCACTAATAGCGTTAAAGGCATTGGCATTTAGGCTGTCAAACGTAATTACACCTAATAACTGTTGTTGATAAAATAGGGGTAAACCTAAGCAAGCATGTACCGGAATGTCGCCAGTTTTTGCTAGTAGTAAGCCGTCGTACGGATCGGGCAATGGACAGTCATGGGCAAATTGCAGTGGTTGCTGAGTATTACAAATAGCTTCTAAGCGCGGATGCTCACTAAGCTTAAAACGCCGCCCCAGGCTATCTGGCATTAAGCCTTTAATTGCAAGTGGCTTGAGCTGCTCACCTTGTAGCTCAAGCAGTGCGCTGGCATCACTGGCAATCACTGTTTCAAGGACAGTAAGTAATTGCTCAAAACAGTTTTTATCTAATGTGCTTTGAGCCAGCTTTACCGCTACGGCAGTGAAGTTAATTGCGCTGCTCATGTCAAAATGACTCTTATGTGTTTTTTAGTTTGATTCATGGTAGGTCATAAAGACATAAAAAGCAAAGGTGGATAAGTTAGTTCATTGAAATATATATGTTTATTTTATTGGCACGATAAGTGTAATAGGTAGTTAAGTGCATTAGTTGTTGAGGCCGTTATGAACACCTTGGTTATACATAATCCAAGCTACAAAATTGAGACAGCTTGTTTACTGAAAAAACTACTGCTAGTGGCAAACTCATTATTAGCAGCTAGTTGTGCATTACTAATAACCAGTATTTTAATTAGCTACCCTTTTGCCGATTACTTTTCTATACCGGTGCAAATTTCGGCACATATTAGCACTATTATTATTGCTGCTATTTTAAAAATTAGCTATGTGCTGCGTTGTATCGCACTGCATGGCATGGGGAAGGAAGTTCGTTAATGCGACCTATTAATTTATCTCAGCCGGTACCGGCTAATATTCGCTTTTACCAAATAACGCAGTGGCCAGTATGGATGCTGCCATTTAGACCCTATTTTTTAGCCGCAGGCTTGTTGGCTTTTAGTTCAATAGGCTACTGGTTATTAATTTTAACGGGTAGTGCAACTTGGCAGTTAACAATCCCCGCTACATTATGGCATGCCCATGAAATGTTATTTGGTTTTGCAGGTGTTGTTGCAGTGGGTTTTTTACTTACCGCCGCGCAAACTTGGACTGGAGTACCTAGCATTAGTGGCAAAAAGTTAATGCTATTAACGCTGCTATGGCTTGGGGCGCGAGGCGCATTTTTTGTGTCTTTGCCTGCTTTTGCACAATTTAATTTATATGCGGTGTTAGTGTTACAGCTCGCATGGTGGCTAGGTGTTATTGCAGCATTAGCTAATATGTTATTAACCGCTAAAAGCAAAAATAACTATCAATTTTTAGTGCTATTAGCGGCGCTGTGTACGTTAAATATTGTTTACTTGGCCCTGCTGATTGAACAAAGCATGCAGCTTGCGCTCGCCATTGTTGATACAGCAGTATTACTGATGACCTTATTAATTGGCATAGTAGCAGGGCGTGTATTGCCATTTTTTACCAGTAAAGGCCTTGGTTTAACAGCACAGGTACGTACAGCTAACGTTGACTCAGTATTACTGTATATGAGCGTTTTTAGTATTGCGGTGTTTTTTCTTAGTCAGTTATTTTTTAATCAGCTAAACCCAGGCTGGGCACTTGCTGTTGTTGCTGTGCTGCATTTAATCCGTAGTTTTTATTGGTGGGATAAAAACGTACTTAAAGTTCCTTTGTTATGGTCTTTGCATTTTTCGTACTTGGCACTAGGTGTAGGTTTAATGCTGGTAGCCGTGAGTTTTTACAGCAGTGTTATTTTATTTAAAGATGCATTACACCTCATTACCATAAGTACCATAGGGATGATGATTTTAGCCATGATGACACGCGTATCTCATGGGCATACCGGGCGCTCTTTGACTATTCCACATTATATGGCGGTTGCTTTTGCTTTAGTGTTAGTGGCTGGGATTACTCGTTCTTTACTGCCTTTTGTTATTGGGCCACACCTAGCTTGGCAGCTAAGTGCTGGGCTGTGGCTAATTGCCTTTTTATTATTTTTAATTCACTGCACACCTATTTTAACACAGCGTCGTGTTGATGGGCGTCGTGGTTAACCTATACCTATTTTATTAATTGGGTATTATTCACACGTAGGAAAACCTAGATGTTATCTGATAAAACTATTGAAATTGTTAAAAGTACTGTTCCTTTATTAGCAGAGGCAGGTACGGTTGTTACTGATCATTTTTACAAGCGTTTATTTAGTCATAATCCTGAGCTTAAAAATATTTTTAATATGAGCAACCAAGATACCGGCCGTCAACAATTTGCATTATTTAACGCATTGGCTGCTTATGCACAAAACATTGATAATTTAGAGGTGTTAAAAGCGGCACTTGGGCGTATTAACCATAAACATACTAGTTTAAATATTTTGCCGGAGCACTACCCAATTGTTGGTGCACATTTAATTGGCACGCTGAAAGAGCTTATTCCTGAGCAGTTCACGCCAGATGTTGAATATGCTTGGCGTGAAGCGTATGGCGTACTTGCTGATATTTGTATAACTGAGGAAGCTGCTTTATACGAGCACAGCAAAAATAACTTAGGCGGTTGGGCAGGCACACGTCAGTTTGCAATAACTAATAAGCAGGCTGAGTCAGAGCTGGTAACTAGCTTTACGCTTACGCCAGTTGATGGCGAGGCAGTAATTGCCCATAAACCGGGTCAATATTTAGGTATTAAAGTTAAGCCAGAGGCTAGTGAATATGAAGAGATCCGCCAGTATTCTATTTCGCAAAAAAGTAATGGTAAAAACTACCGTATTAGCGTTAAAAAAGAGTTATTACCAACCCCTGGCATGGTGTCTAACCATTTACACTCACTAGAGCAAGGCGCAATAGTAGAGCTATATCCGCCTGCAGGGGATTTCTTTTTACGAAATAACACCAGCCCTGCTGTGCTTATTTCAGCGGGTGTTGGGCAAACGCCAATGGTAGCAATGTTAGAGACGCTATTAAGCGATACTGCTAATCAAAATATTATGTATTTGCATGCTTGCGAAAATACTCAGCAGCACTCATTTGCTAATTATTTAAATGAACTAAGCACTGTTTACCCGCGCTTACAAACCATGACTTGGTTTAATCAAGGCGATGCAGGAGCTGATTTTACCGGTTTTATGGATTTACACGCAGTACAAGCGCAATTGCCACTGAGCAACGGCGACTTTTACTTGTGTGGACCCGCTAATTTTATGGCCTTTGTGAAAAAACAACTGCTAGAATTAGGCGTTAATAACGGACACATTCATTACGAAATTTTTGGCCCGCATCAAGATCTATAATATTTATAGAATAAAACTCAATTAAAAAAGCGCGCTATTGGGCATTACTTCAATAGCGCGCTTTTTTGTGCCGTTAAATAACCTGAACTCCGGATAATAAACCTATCTCAAGCAGCTATTTTCAGCGCTAACTGCGTTGAATTCACTTGCAATAGGCCAGCTATTGACGCGTAAATTCGCCTTGTTTTCACTGGAAATCTCTGGCTAGAGAAAATAAAGCTAAATATAACTATGATTCAATACGTTAGTAAATCTCTTAACCAGAGTTCAGGTTAAATATTAAACTGGCTCCTAATACCTTTAAATTAAAGCTTTTTGGTATTGGTTTGCGCGGCATACGCTTGTTGTTGCCAAGCATTAAATAACTGCTGTTGTTTATTTGATATTTTTAAGCCGTAAGTTTTTTGCATATAGGCATAGGCGTCGGCTATTTGTTTACGGGCATAAAAAGGAGGCTCTATTACTCGTTGTTTAAAGTTAACTTTAACTTCACAGCGACCGTATTGGGTGGCGCTTTCACTAAGCATTCCAAATCGATAATTAGAACGATCTGCGTTAATTTCACCAATAGCAGGAGCTAAGTTGTTTATATCGGCTTCCATCTTTCTAAACTTAGCACTTACTTTACGGCAGTTTTTACGCCCGCCATCTTGCCAGCATTGTAATTGGTGGCCAAACTCCCAGGCAGGCACAATATGCTCCCATTCTATGCGTAAAGCGCGTGCATTTACGTTACCTGAGCGGGTATGTGTATTGCGTGGCACATAGCCACAGTTAGTGGGGTCGGGAACTAGTTTTTTACCCTGTTTTTTTATATCGCAGCCACAGTAAATACTTTTAGCATTACTAGGGAGGGTTTTAATTAGGTGTCTTTTAGCGGTTGAAAACCGAGTGAATTCTTCAGCCGATAGCGAAAAGCATACAAAAAAAGCCAACAAGGCTAAAATAAATCGAGTCATATCCATCACATACGTGAACTACAGGAGCGGCTAGTTTAATGACTTGAAGCTAAAAGATAAAGTTTACTTAAAGCCATATTTACCGTTCTTTAGTATTTAACCTTAGCTCTGGTTAAGAGATTTACTAACGTATTGAATCATAGTTATATTTAGTTTTATTATCCGGAGCTCAGGTTATCTACTTTAAATTGTTGTTTAAATAAACAAAAGTTGTTACTTAAAGAGTATGATGAAAGCTCATAAGTTTGTGATTTGGATTGCGAATGAAATTTGTAGATTATTATGCCGTGCTTGGAATATCGCCCGATGCAGACGATAAAGCGGTTAAAGTAGCTTATAAAAAGCTAGCTAGAAAATATCATCCAGATGTAAGTAAAGAACCTCAAGCCGAGGAAAAGTTTAAAGAGATAGGTGAAGCTTACGAAGTTATTCACAACAAAGAAGAGCGCGCTAAATACGATGTGTTACGTCGTAATCAACAAAACCGTGCTCAGCAGCAAGCAAATTATGGCGGTAGCTATGGCTCGTCACAAAACCATTATCAGCAAGGTGATCCCCAAGCCGATCAGGAGTTTTCTGATTTTGTAAATTCTATGTTTGGCGGCGCAGGTGGGTTTAACCATGGCGGGCAGGGCAGAACTGGTGGCGCTCGTGCGCAAAAAGGACAAGATGTGGAAATTGAATTCCCGGTATTTCTTGAAGAAACGTTAGTCGATACCGTTAAACCAATTGAGTTTATGCTGCCGCAGCGAGACAGTAGTGGCCGTGTATCTGAAGTTAAAAAATCGCTTAAAGTTAAAATTCCTGCCGGCTCGGTTAATGGCGAACGCATTCGCTTAAAAGGCCAAGGTGGATTAGGTTCGGCAAATGGCCCTAATGGCGATTTGTATTTGCAAATTCGCTTAGTGCCTCACCCATTATTTGACGTTGAGGGGCATAACCTAAACATAGTGGTACCTCTTGCACCATGGGAAGCTGCTTTGGGCACTAAAATAAATTTACCTACATTAGCCGGAAAAATCCAACTAACTATTCCAGCTAATAGTCAATCGGGTCAACGTTTACGCATTAAAGGTAAAGGGTTAATTAGTAAAAAAGCCAAAGGTGACTTATTTGCTGTGATTAAAATTGTTAATCCAGCATTGAGTGATGATGTTAGCAAAAAGCTTTGGCAAGAGCTGGCCGAAAAAGCCCATTTTGACCCCCGTAGCAATTGGAGCAAGTCATAATGAAAATTATCGAGGCACCACAAGGCAATTTACTCACTAGCCAAGAATTGTGTGTGAGTAGTGATATTAGCGAAGCCATATTATATGAATTGGTTGAGCACAGCATTGCTATTCCTATTGAGGGCGAGCGCGTTACAGAATGGCAATTTACGGTATCAACAGTGATCTTAGTTAAAAAGGCTGCGCGTATTCAGCATGACTTATCGTTAGATTGGTCTGCTATTGCTTTGGTTTTACAATTATTGGATGAACGGGATGAGTTGATTGCTGAAAACCAAATGTTAAAGCAGCACTTAAGTCGATTTAAACATTTAGAATAAAAAATAGTGGTTAAATTTTAAATGCGAGTAGCTAGCTATTTTTATGGAGCTAGCTCAGCACTTTTATAATAGTGAGCTTTTGGTGCTTAAATATTTTTTATTCGTGAAATAAGAGTAAGTAAAGCGTCAATAAATGCGTAAAAATAGCCGACTATTCAGATAAAAAAGGTGAATATTGCAGAGTTGATTTGGTATAAGCGTAAAACTGCGTTAAAGTTTACAGCGAACTAATTAGAGGATAAACAGCAGACAATGTCGGAAATTCAATTTTTAAATGTAGACCTAGAGCTTGAGTCAAAGCAAGATATTAGCGTGCTTGTAGCTGACCTAAAAAAAATCGCCACTATTTTACATTATGATAAAGACGAATACCGTCAGTTAGCGCGTATAGAAGTAACAGGCGAAATATCTTCACCGGATAAAGCAATTAACCACTTATGTGAGTTAGTAGAGTCATGCTCGCGGGCTGCACTTAAGCAATGGTTGAGTTGTTCGCGCCGTACCTTTGATATTGGTTTTGAATCGGGCACTTCGCCAAAGTGTTTTAACCAAGCGCTGCACGCCGATACATTATTACGTATATCGGCAATTGGTGCAGGCATGGAAATTACTATTTACCCGCTAGAAAAATAGCCTTAGCCTTTGCGCTCTACAACAGCTGCGGTCATTTTTGATACGCAGCAAAGCTCGCCGCGACTATTCGTTATTTTTATTTCCCATACTGAGCTACGCTTGCCAATATGAAACGCTTTTGCGGTGGCGGTTAAGGTGCCATTACGCGAGGCTTTTAAATGGCTGGCACTGATCTCTTGCCCTACACAATAAAATTTAGTGAAGTCGACCACAAAATTAGCCGCGTAGCTGGCAACACTTTCGGCTAAAACCACGTTTGCTCCGCCATGCACCATGCCTATAGGGTTATGGTGCGCAGGAATTGCTGGCATAGTGGCAACTAAGTAATCATCACCAATTTCAGTTATTTCAATCCCCATGGTTTTCATCAGTGTACCTTGGCCATTTATGCCTTGGTCTAACTGCTTACAAAACGCTAAAGTAATAGGTTGATGCCAAATACTCATTGTTACTCCTTTAAAGGTTGAAAACGATAACCGATAATACGATTTTTCATGGCGATATGATAGCCAAATTAGTGCAGCTACTGCATGGTAATACAGTGCTACTTTTTGCTTTCTACATAGTGCTTAATTTCATCGAGATCTTTTTTTAGCATTTTACGCATCGAACTTTTAAGAAAAAAACCTATCACTGCAGAGATCATTTTTACCCAAATAGACTCAGATCTATCAGAAAAAGTCATGGTTAAACAGGTGCTAGGTTCGGCGGCGGTAAGTGACAGCTTAGTGGTATAAACTGCCCCGCCATTTTCTGCGCGAGTGCAATAGTATTCATTAGTAACAGCTTCGGTGATCCACATGGTTTCTGAGGCTGCTTTACCAAAAATTTTTCGTGTTTCTAACCATTTTAGGCCCACTAGCCCTTGTGGTGGCTTCTCGATTATTTTTACATCAATAATGCCAGACAGCATATTGGCACTGTTTTCGATGTCAGTTATTGCCGCCCATACTTTACGTTTAGGACCGTTAATTATTACCGCTACAGTGATATTCATAACACTCTCCGTTAATTCACATTGATGAAGTTAAGGCCCATTACAAAAACGATAGCTAACTAATTTTTAATAACAGCAACAACTTAGTAGTTATGTAATTAATGTAACGTAAAACTAACACTATCGTGATCTGCGTAATTTTATCTGTAATTTACTTGGTAATTTTAAGCTTAGACCAATGCCACCTTTGGCAGCAAAGGCGAGGAGTAATTTAAATTTGCGATTTTCAGATAACTGTATATACTCACAGTTAAATGTACTGTATGGAAAACCAGTTGTATGCGACCATTAACTAACCGCCAAGCGCAAATACTCGAACTTATTAAAGTGTTTATTAAAGACACTGGTATGCCTCCTACACGCGCAGAAATTGCACAAACATTAGGCTTTAAAAGTGCTAATGCAGCAGAAGAGCATTTAAAAGCGCTGGCTAAAAAAGGCGCTATTAAAATGAAACCAGGCGCTAGCCGTGGTATTCAACTTATTGAAGAAGATGAACCAGAACAACTTGGTTTACCGTTAATAGGCCGTGTAGCTGCCGGCGAACCTATTTTGGCGCAACAACATGTTGAGAGCCATTGTAAAATTGACCCGTTAATGTTTAAACCCGCTGCCGATTTTTTATTGCGTGTAAATGGTATGAGCATGCGAGATATTGGTATTATGGATGGTGATTTACTGGCTGTTCATCGCACTCAAGTTGCCGAAAATGGCCAAGTTATTGTTGCCCGCGTTGATGACGATGTAACGGTAAAACGCTTAGAAAAAGCAGGCAAAAAAGTATTATTGCATGCTGAAAATAAAGAATTTTCGTCGATAGAAGTGGATCTTGAAAAGGAATCTTTTAATATTGAAGGCTTAGCTGTTGGGGTTATTCGTAATGCTGACTGGATGTGACAATTAAGCTGTTATAGCTATGTAAAATATCGGCATAATTTAATAGCTCAGATAATTAATGCGCACTTTTTAGTGCGCTTTTTTTTTGCCTTTTTTTTGTGAAAATTCCGCTGCAATGAAAAAATTATATTAAGTTTATGTTTTTTATCATTTAAGTATTTAATACTCGTTATCGCTGTCTTTTTATTTGTAACCCTTGCTGTTGCTCACTTCCTGCTTAGAACAAAATTAAATAAATCCCATATTTACGCTAATCCCCTAATATTATTTGATTATTTTTCAAACTAAAACTTGCTAGTTGTTCAATTATTAACTAATTGTTAATGGGCTGGACTAACAATAACTCACAGCTTTAGTTTTGAGAAAATATATTTATATATCCGGCAGCAATACAAAAATAAAAAATAACAAATTGGCATTTAAAGCTTATGTCTTTTTGTTTTGCACTCGCAACAGTATTAAAGGAGCTGTCACATGGGTAAATTGAGCTCTACCTTGTGGCTTATATTGTTTGTTTTTCCGCAGTTAGCATTGGCAAATAGCCAATATAATATGCGCAAAGGCGTAACCGATATAAGTAATAATGTTTATCAACTACACATGACCATATTTTTAATATGCTGTGTAATAGGCGTGATTGTATTTGCCGTTATGTTTTGGGCACTTATTCATCATCGTAAATCTAAAGGAGCAGTTGCTGCTCAATTTCACGAAAGTACCAAAGTAGAAATACTCTGGACAGCAATTCCATTTGTTATTTTAATAGCAATGGCAGTCCCCGCAACTAAAACATTAATAGCGATGGAAGATGCCAGTAAAGCGGATATCACTATTAAAGTAACTGGTTCACAATGGAAATGGCATTACGAATATATGGGGGAAGATGTTGAGTTTTACTCAATACTTGCCACACCGCAAAATGAAATTGCTAACCTAGCCGATAAAAACCCCAACTATTTACTTGAGGTAGATAAGCCTCTGGTATTACCGATCAATAAAAAAGTACGCTTTTTAATGACCTCCGACGATGTTATTCATTCTTGGTGGGTGCCCGATTTTGCTATTAAAAAAGATGCAAACCCGGGGTTTATTAACGAAACGTGGACCAACATAAACGAAGTCGGTATTTATCGCGGTCAGTGTGCTGAGCTATGCGGTAAAGATCATGGCTTTATGCCAGTGGTAGTAGAGGCTAAGTCAGAGGCCGATTTTAAAGTTTGGCTAGCAGATGCTAAACAAGCAAAGCAAAAAGCAGCAGCAGCAGATGCTGCATTACTTGACCAAACACTCCCTAAAGAAGAATTAATGACTTTGGGTGAGCAAGTGTATATGGCCAATTGTGCTGCATGTCATCAGCCCACAGGGTTAGGTTTGCCAGGCGTTTTTCCTGCACTTAAAGGCAGCCCGATAGTGCTTGGCGATATAAAAGACCACATTGATATTGTTATTCACGGAAGCCCCGGCACAGCCATGCAAGCCTTTGCTAAACAGCTCTCTATAAAGCAATTAGCAGCGGTAATTACTTATAAGCGTAATGCATGGGGTAATGATACCGGTGATGTAATTCAACCAAGTGAAATACAGGCAGCACTTGATGCCGATGGGGAGGCGAACTAATGAGTAGCATAGTAGAACAACCTGACATTAATGAAGCTCACCACGCTCATCATCCTGCTAAAGGCTTTAAGCGTTGGTTATATACCACTAATCATAAAGATATAGGTAGCTTGTACTTAATTTTTTCGCTAACTATGTTTTTTATTGGTGGTGCTATGGCTATGGTGATCCGCGCTGAGTTATTTCAGCCAGGATTGCAATTAGTCGATCCTCACTTTTTTAATCAAATGACCACGGTTCATGGGTTGATTATGGTATTTGGTGCCGTTATGCCGGCCTTTACTGGCTTAGCTAACTGGATGGTGCCATTAATGATTGGCGCGCCTGATATGGCCTTACCCCGAATGAATAACTGGAGTTTTTGGATTTTACCATTCGCGTTTTTAATTTTATTATCATCGCTATTAATGCCCGGTGGCGGTCCTGCGTTTGGTTGGACTTTTTATGCGCCGCTGTCCACAACCTACAGTAATGACAATACCGCCATGTTTGTATTTGCTGTGCATATTATGGGTATTAGCTCCATTATGGGGGCAATTAATGTAATTGTAACCATAGTTAACTTGCGTGCCCCAGGCATGACTTGGATGAAGGTCCCTATGTTTGTATGGACTTGGCTGATAACGGCATTTTTATTAATTGCGGTTATGCCGGTACTCGCAGGTGCAGTGACCATGGTGCTCACCGATAAATACTTTGCAACCAGCTTTTTTGATGCAGCTGGTGGCGGTGATCCGGTGATGTTTCAGCACATATTTTGGTTTTTTGGCCACCCCGAAGTATACATAATGATTTTGCCGGCTTTTGGCATTATTTCTACTATAGTTCCTACCTTTTCGCGTAAAAAACTTTTTGGTTATTCCTCCATGGTATATGCCACGGCGTCAATTGCGTTGTTGAGTTTTACAGTGTGGGCGCATCATATGTTTACTACCGGTATGCCGGTGGCTGGCGAGCTGTTTTTTATGTACGCGACTATGCTGATATCGGTGCCCACTGGAGTAAAAATATTTAATTGGGTAGCCACTATGTGGCGCGGTTCAATTACGTTTGAAGTCCCCATGCTGTTTAGTATTGCTTTTATTGTGTTGTTTACCTTAGGTGGTTTTTCGGGATTGATGCTGGCCATTACACCGGCTGATTTTCAGTACCATGATACCTACTTTGTAGTGGCACATTTTCATTATGTACTGGTAACGGGAGCGGTGTTTTCTATTATGGCAGGCGCGTATTATTGGCTGCCTAAATGGACTGGCAATATGTATAACATAGCGCTGGCTAAATGGCATTTTTGGTTATCGCTGGTAAGCGTAAATGTATTGTTTTTTCCTATGCACTTTGTAGGGCTTGCAGGCATGCCACGCCGTATACCCGACTATGCGCTACAGTTTGCTGACTTTAACGCCATTATTAGTATTGGCGGCTTTGCCTTTGGATTATCGCAGTTGTTGTTTGTAGCTGTAGTGATTAAATGCGCACGCGGCGGCGACAAGGTTCCTGCAAAAGTGTGGGAAGGCGCAGAAGGACTGGAGTGGGAGGTAGATTCACCTGCTCCGTACCATACATTTTCAACACCACCGGAAATTAAATAATGATACACGCACCGCTACTTAAGCGCTTAGTTGTTATTTGCTTAGCCATGTTCGCATTTGCATTTGCGTTAGTGCCTTTGTATGACGTGTTTTGTGATATTACCGGCATTAACGGTAAGCCATCATTAGAGCAAGCAAAGCAAAGCACGCAAGTAATACAAAATCGCGAAATAAGTGTGAGCTTTACCACGCATGCACAAAGCGGTGCACCCTTTGCTGTGAAGTCTAAAGAGTACAGTGTTGCGGTAAAGCCCGGTGCTATGCGTGAGGTAATGTTTAGCGCCAAAAATAATAGTGACCAAGATAAAGTAATGCAGGCAGTGCCTTCGGTATCACCCGGTAGAGCAGCAAAATACTTACATAAAATAGCGTGTTTTTGTTTTGATCAACAGCCATTAAAAGCAGGTGAAGAACTAGAGTTTACGTTGCTTTTTTATGTTGATACCGCACTACCAAGTGACATTGAAGAGTTAACTTTATCTTATACGGTATTTGATATTAGTGAGCGGCTAGCAGCCAATAACAACTAGCCTAACTAGTGACAACCAGGAGCAAATAAAATGAAGCAAGAATATGAGCATTATTATGTACCAGATCAAAGCCCATGGCCGATTGTTGGCGCAGTAGCATTATTTTTTATTGCAGTAGGTGCAGCTCTAACCGTAATGAGTGCCGGTAAAGAAGGTGGCAGTGGCATTTATATTTTGTACGCAGGTATAGCAGTACTGCTGTATATGTTGTTTAGCTGGTTTAAAAACGTGATTGATGAGGCCGGGAAAGGCTTATATTCGGCGCAAATGGATCGCTCTTTTCGACAAGGAATGAGTTGGTTTATTTTTTCTGAAGTAATGTTTTTTATGGCATTTTTTGGCGCACTTTTTTACGCCCGTATGCTTTCTGTGCCTTGGCTTGGTGGTGCCGATAACAATGCCATGACTAACGAAGTGCTTTGGCCTACATTTGAAGCTGTGTGGCCATTAATTACCACGCCAGGGGGCGACACTACCCAAGCTATGGGATGGCAAGGTCTACCGCTGATTAACACCTTAATTTTATTGACCTCATCAGTTACTTTGCATTTTGCCCATGTGGCGATAGAAAGTGATAAACGCGGCCAGTTAAAAGTGTTTTTAGGACTGACTATTTTATTGGGTGCAGTTTTTTTAGGCCTACAAGTAGAAGAATATATTCATGCGTATAACGATTTAAACTTAACATTAGATGCCGGTATTTATGGCAGCACGTTCTTTTTACTTACGGGTTTTCATGGCATGCATGTGACCTTAGGAACTATTATTTTATTGGTAGTATTTTTACGAATTTTAAAAGGACACTTTACTAAAGATAAGCACTTTGCTTTTCAAGCGGCGGCTTGGTACTGGCATTTTGTTGATGTAGTTTGGTTATGCTTATTTATATTTGTGTATGTGCTGTAGTTATTAAAGGGGCGTTATTGCCGCTAATAAAGCCAAGTTTTAGTGCGGCAATAACAACTATTAATACCACCACAGAAAATAATACGCGACGACCTAAAAAGTGAGACATAGGTCGTCCTTGGGTTTTTCCAGAGACCATAATAAATAAAGCGCGAAACAAGTTAAAAAGTATAAATAATAACAACAATACAATAAAAATTTTAATCATCACTAGGTTGACCCTTTATGCAGTTAATTAGATGGCGTGAACAAAAGTTTAGCTCAATAATCACCATTTGTATGGTGGTGATTGTAGTTTTGGTGTGTGTGCGTTTAGGTTTTTGGCAGTTAGAACGTGCGACACACAAACAACAGCAGTTAGCTTCTATTGCAACGCTGCAAACGCACGGTGTAATGAGCTGGCAGCAAATGCTTAAACTACCTAGTAACTGGAATAAAACAGGATTGTTAGTTGAGTTAACAGGGCATTTTATTAACGATGAATATTGGCTTTTAGACAACCAAGTTTATAACGGGCAGGTGGGTTATGACTTACTGGCACTGTTAAAGCCAAATAACGAAACACATGCCATTTTGGTTAATTTAGGCTGGATAAAAGCTCCCCTATCGCGCGATACATTACCTAAAGTAACCCTACCTAAACACGCTTTTACGCTTACTGCTCAAATAAAAGAAAATAACCTCACTGCTTTTAGCCTCGAGAGTAAAACCAATAACATTGATTTACCAAAGCGAGTGCAAACAATTGAATTAAATAAGTTGAGCGAACAAAGCCAGCAATTATTAGTTAATTTTATGGCGTATCGCCAAGGTAGCGGCGATGCAATAGGTATACCTCACTATACCGCGGTTGTTATGAGCCCACAAAAACACCACGCTTATGCGGTGCAATGGTTTTTAATTGCGCTGGCGTGCGTTTTAGTGGCTATTTTTGCAAGTAAAAAAAGGACACATAATGAAAAATAACCCCCTTTTACTGTTTGTCATTTGCTGCGCTATTCCGCTAATTTTAGCGTACAGCGCGCTTAAATTAGATTGGTTACCTACCGCCATTACTAACAATGGTGAGTTTTTACAGCAACAGGTTAAATATGAAAATTGGCCGCAAAACAATCATAAGCAATGGACTATTGCCCTAAATTACTCCAATGGATGTACTACGCCTTGTAGTGAGCAATTAGCCGCACTAAATAATTTATACATAGCGCTAGGCAAAAACCAGAATAAAGTAGATGTAGCCGTGATAGGCGAAGTAAAAGCTGCCAACTCCCCGTGGAAAAGTATAGATGCGCAACCAAACTTACAACCGGCTAGTTTGTATTTAATCGACCATATGGGGCTTGTAGTGCTTGAGTATCCATTTAAAACACAGCCACAGGAAAATAGATTAGTACAAAAAGGACTATTAAAAGATCTAAAAAAATTACTGAGTTATTCTCGTTCGAGCTAAGTAGGAAGATGCCATGTATAAAAATTATAAAAACTGGGTATTAGTAACGGGCTTATTGGCTTTGATAGTAGTGGCGCTGGGTGCTTATACTCGCTTAAGTGATGCCGGGTTGGGTTGCCCAGATTGGCCAGGATGTTATGGCTTTTTAACTGTACCCAAACATGAAGCCGATATAGCGCAAGCAGCACAAAGTTATCCCGATATGATGTTTGAAACCGCTAAAGCATGGAAAGAAATGATTCATCGCTACTTTGCCGGTACGCTAGGCTTGCTCATATTAGCCTTATTTGTATATGCTTTTTTAAAACGTCAATCGCCAACAACGCCAGTTAAATTACCATTACTACTGTTATTGTTAGTGATATTTCAGGCTGCATTAGGTATGTGGACGGTTACGATGAATTTACAGCCGTTAATAGTGATGGGCCACTTACTTGGTGGCTTTAGTATTTTAGCGCTGCTCACTTTATTATATTTACGATTAAACGCCAAGCCAATAATGGGGGGAGATGCAGGTGCAAGACGCTATTTTGGTTTAAGCTTAGTGGCGCTTAGCGTACTAATTATACAAATAGCGTTAGGAGGTTGGTTGGCTGCAAATTACGCTGCTCCGCATTGTAATGGCTTGCCTTTATGTAGTAATGCTCAGCCATTTTCGCTTAGTAGTGTGTTTCAGCTCCCGCTTGAGCATGGTAACTACGAGTTTGGCGTCCTGTCGCAGCAAGCACGTATGTCGATTCATTTATTACACCGTATTTGGGCATTAGTTACTTGCATAGTATTGGCATTAATTATGTGGCGAATATACAGCCGTGCCTACTCGCAAAAAATAAAAAGCTGCGCCGTTAGCGTGTTAGTTGTCTTATTTTGCCAAATTGCTTTAGGCCTCGCAGTGGTGCATTGGCATATTCCGTTAAGTATGGCACTGGCACATAACTTAATGGCTGCCATACTGTTATTAACTTTAATTAGATTATGCTATTACCTCAAAGCACAAACTTAAAAGCACGAACCTAAAATTACAAATAGAAAGGAGCGTTGTTATGGCACTTACAATAGATAAAAAAGCAATACAACCTATAAATACACTACCGCTAATTACACGTAGTTATAATTTATTACAAGATTATTTAGCCATTAGTAAATTTAAAGTAGTCGCTATGTTGGTACTGACCGCGTGGGTTGGTTTGGCGCTAGCACCCGATGTAGGCAGAGGCATGGGTGTACAGTTTATAAGCTTACTTGGCATAGGATTGCTTTCAGCAGCAGCAGCGGTAATTAACCATGTTGTTGATAGCGAAATAGACAGCAAAATGGCGCGTACTCGTCATCGCCCTGTAGCTAAAGGCCGCCTAAGTAAGGCACATGCACTGAGTTTTGCAGCAATAATAGGTGTGGCAGGTTTTATTATGCTAATGCTATGGGCAAATACCCTTACCGCCATATTAACCTTATTTGCGCTGGTGGGTTATGCCTTTGTATACACCTCTTTTTTAAAGCGTGCTACACCACAAAATATTGTTATTGGTGGCCTTGCTGGCGCTATGCCACCCTTATTGGGTTGGGTGTCTGAAACAGGGCAAATGGCAGCTGCACCTTGGCTACTAGTGATGATTATTTTTACGTGGACCCCTCCGCACTTTTGGGCCTTAGCTATAGCTCGTAAGAGCGATTACGCACGGGCTAAAATTCCTATGTTACCGGTTACGCATGGTATCGATTTTTCTAAAACCTGTGTGGTTGCTTACTCTGTGTTACTGGCAATTGTGTGTATATTTCCTTATTTGATAGGAATGTCGGGGTTAATTTATTTAATCGGCGCATCTGGATTAAATGCGGTCTTTATTTATAAAGCGATTAAATTAAAACTAGCCGCTAACGACGACACTGCTATGGATTTATTTCGCTTTTCAATTATTCATTTAATGGTACTCTTTATCATATTATTTATAGATAAATGGCTACTATTATGAAGCAATTATGGCTAGGGTTAGCTATTGTTTTAACACTGTTTTTATCGGCGTGCTCAGATGATAATGCACCGCCAGACGTTAATGCTTTAGTGTACGAGAATGCTAAACCTTTAGCCGACTTTAGTTTAGATGATCAACATGGCGAATTGGTTACTAAGCAGCAATTTTTAGGGCAATGGAATTTAGTGTTTTTAGGTTACACCAGCTGCCCCGATATTTGCCCGTTAACACTGGCTAAACTAAATGCGGTGTATAAAAATTTACGTAGTGATTACCCAGTGCAAATTTGGTTTGTATCGGTAGATCCCAAACGAGATACCCCAGCAAAACGCAAAGACTATATTGATTACTTTAATCCCGATTTTTTAGCGGTTTCGGGGGAGCACAAACAGCTTTTTCCTATGGTGAGAGGGTTAGGCTTAATTTACGCTATAAGTGATAGTAGCGAGTCAGAGTATGCAGTTGATCATAGTGCTTCAGTGGCTATGGTCGATGGCAATGGGGCGGTAAGAGCTATATTTAAACCTGAATTTAAACAAGGTAGCGTGCCGTTAATAAATTCCAAAGAGTTAACTCAAGAATTTAAAAAAATAGCTGATTATTATAAAAACTAGTTATTTAAACAGTAAATTAAAAAAGGAGCCCTAGGCTCCTTTTTTACTGCTGTAATTAAAACTATTCAATAACCCAAGGCTGCGAAAACCAAAAATAGCTACCAGCATTGTTAATTGCAGGGGCGGTACAATTAAAGCGCGAACGACCTTTAGTGAGCGCTTTAGGTGAGGTGACTTCTACTGTGTTTTTATTTATCCAGGTTAAATTAGCCTGGCCAACACTCGATACATAACAAGCAAACTGACTCTTATGAAAATCCCCCATAGTAAACTCAATAGTGAGTTTGGGTGGGTTTTGCGCCGTTACACTGTCTTCATAAGTGAGCGCGGTTATATTAAATGCGCGAGAATTCAATTTAGTGATCAGCGTATCTAATTTACTATAAAAGCCCGAAGCCGGAAAACGCGGTAAGCGACTAAAGTTAGAATCTTTATTTACAGCGCCAGAATGCTGACCTATACCAATAAAACCAAGCTCGGTTACTAGGGCTTGTAACTTATTGTTAAACTCGCCATACGGATAAGCTAAATATTTATAATCATGGCCAATTTCTGTTTTTATACGCTGCTGTGAATGTAGGATGTCTTGTTTAATGCGGGCTTGCCATTGTGCATCGCTTTCGTTTGCAAGCATATGGTGTAAGTAATCGTGTTGGCCACTATGATTGGCAATAAGTGCGCCTTTTTTTGCTAGCTCTTGGAGTTTATCCCAGCCCATTACATAGCCTTTACCTTCGTCTATTAGCTTAGGATTGACAAAAATTGTGTACGGATAGCCAAACTTTTCTAAAATTGGCGCTGCTTGCTCGTAATTATTGTTGTAACCATCATCGAAAGTAATAGCGACGGTTTTATCTGGTAAAGTGTGTTTTTGCTGCAACGCAGTTATCAGCTCATCTAAAGGAATAACATTAAAGTTATGCTCTTTTAAATAACTTAAGTGCTCAGTAAAAGTGCTCGCGCTAACGCTGGTTACCGCCGGAAGGGTTTCACTAACGTGATGATACTGTAAAATAACGGCTGCTTGAGCGCGCAGTGAAATACTAATAAGGATAAATAATACTAAATGAAACAATTTCTTATACATAATAAAGCACACCATAAAAGCTTGTTGTTGTTAGCGGGTCCGATGATATTATCAAATATTACCGTCCCACTGTTAGGAATTGTTGATACTGCAGTAATTGGCCACTTAGGGAGCGCTCATTATTTAGCCGGTATTGCGCTGGGATCTGCGGTTATATCAATATTATTTTGGCTCGCAGGCTTTTTAAGAATGAGCACCACAGGGTTAGTGGCACAAGCTTATGGGCAAAACGATTTAACCCAATTGGCGGCGTTATTAAAACGCAGCTTAGTGCTTTCTTGCTTTGTTGCCGTATTGCTTATCGCCTTATCGCCTTTAATAAAACACGCCATTGCATTTTTATCGGCGGCCAATAGCGACGTGCTTACGCAAGCGTATCAGTATTTTAGTATTCGTATTTTTAGTGCGCCTGCGGCCTTATGTAATTTAGTACTATTAGGTTGGATGCTAGGTATGCATTATGGCCGTGGGCCGTTTTATTTATTATTAGTGACTAATATTACCAATATAGTGCTCGACATATATTTTGTTGTATACCTAGATTGGGCAGTAGCAGGCGCTGCATGGGCGTCACTTATTGCCGATTACACCGCGTTAGTTTTTGCCGTGGTGTTAGTTATTAAATTAGCTAAAAAACGCGGCATAAAACTAAGCGTACCAGGTTGGTTTAGCATTACAAAAATGACAAACCTACTAAGCTTAAACCGTGATATTTTTATTCGCTCATTTATTTTACAGCTCTGCTTTAGCTTTATGACCTTTTACGGCGCACGAATTGGCGAAACCACGCTAGCAGCAAATGCAGTATTACTTAACTTTTTAATGTTGGTAAGCTTTGCACTCGACGGTATTGCTTATGCCAGTGAGGCAAAAGTAGGGCATGCTAAAGGTCAACAAAGTGTAAAAAATATTGAGCTTTGGGTAAGAATAAGTGTGTTTTGGGGCGCGCTATTTGCCTTAGCATACAGTTTGTTTTTTGCTATATTTGGCCGCTATATTATTACGCTATTAACTAATGTGCCGGAAGTGATCACCACGGCTACGCTGTACTTGCCTTGGATTATAGCCTTGCCATTATTGGCAATGAGTTGCTTTTTATTTGATGGTGTATTTGTTGGACTTACCCGGGCAAAGGCAATGCGAAATAGTATGTTGCTCTCAGCAAGTGTTGGTTTTTTTGGTGTATTTGCAGTGTTTCATCAGTGGGAGAATAATGGTTTATGGTTAGCAATGAGCTGCTTTATGCTAATGCGAGGAGTAACATTAATAGTGAAATACCAAAAGTTAAAGGCAAATAATCAGTTATTAGATTAAGGTAATTTGGTGGCTTATTTCCATAGGTCGGGGTCGTGGTTTTTAGGCTCAATATTTTTAAGTACTTGTGAAAAGCGATTAGCAAAAATACCGCTGTAGCCCCAAGCAGCAAAAAACAAAGCTGGCACTAAAATAACAACGCCAATAATTTGCAAGCTGTAGTGACTGTAATAGCCTAAAAAAATAAATATCACGGCTAGCACAAACAGTGCTACGCCGCGAAAAAAACGCTTTAAGCTAAGCTTAGGGTTGCTCCCTAAGCTATATATAAGCGACTTTAGCATTAAAAATGCTTATTAATAGTAAGAATGATCGCCCGCTTGGTGCTCAGTAATATCGGCAACACCAGTGATCTCTTCAAACTTTTCGATCATCTCTTTTTCAATGCCTTCTTTTAACGTGACATCGATCATAGAACAACCATTACAACCACCGCCAAACTGTAATACAGCAATACCTGCAGCGGTAATTTCCACTAAGCTTACTTGGCCACCGTGGTTAGCAAGTTGTGGATTTACTTCGGTTTCTAGCATGTGTTGTACGCGTTCGTTTAACGATGCATCACCGCTAATTTTACGCGCTTTAGCATTAGGTGCTTTTAGTGTTAACTGAGTACCCATTTTGTCGGTAACAAAATCAATTTCAGCGTCTTCTAAAAAGGGTGCACTTTCTGCATCTACAACGCCGTCAAAACCATTAAAGTTTAGGCGAATATCGCTGTCTTCTACAGCGTCTTCTGGACAATAAGAAACACCACATTCCGCTTGTGATGTACCAGGGTTTACAACAAAAACACGAATGTTGGTTTGTTGTGCTTGATCTGCTAATAGTTTAGCAAAATGCGCTTGTGCTGTTTCGGAAATTGAAATCATAAGACCGTCTATACTTGACTAAATTACTCGGATACTGCATATCATACCCCGCTCATCGTGTTGCGGCTAGTGTTGAGCGTAAAAAGTTGGCATCTATTTTAAGCAATGCTAGCGTGCAAACAACAAACATTTTATGAGTAAATTATATGCGTATAATAATAAAAATAACATTAATGATAATGGTGGCAATACTGAGTTTTTCAACTCAAGCTAAACCATTGTCTTACTACTTTGCAGAGGATGTTGAGTTTGATCCAAGTATACCCACTCCAGAGCAAGTGCTTGGTTATCAAGTAGGTGAGTGGCATGTAAGGCACGATCAGTTGGTGCGTTATATGGAAATACTAGCACAAAAAAGTGATCGAATTAATTTTGAAGTAATAGGGCGCACGCACGAACAGCGACCATTAGTGATGCTGACTATTACCGCCGCCAATAAATTAAAAAATATAGAGCAAATTCGCCAAGCCCATTTAGCGCGTTTAACGCCTAGCAACACGCAATCATCAGAGCAGCCTGGTGTTGTATGGATGGGGTACAGCGTACATGGCAATGAGTCGTCGGGCAGTAATTCTGCATTGCTGGTGGCGTATTACTTAGCCGCAGCGCAAGGTAATGAAATAAATGAGCTATTAAATAATACCGTTATTTTACTCGACCCTTCACTTAATCCCGATGGTTTAGCTCGTTTTGCTAATTGGGCTAATAGTAATCGTGGTATGAACTTATCGTCAGACCCCGTTACCCGGGAACACGTGGAAAGCTGGCCAAGTAGCCGTACTAATCATTACTGGTTTGACTTAAACCGCGACTGGTTATTACTACAACACCCAGAATCGCGTGCGCGTATTGCAAAGTTTCATCAGTGGAAACCAAATATTTTAACCGACTTTCATGAAATGGGGCCAAACAGCAGTTACTTTTTTCAGCCCGGTATTCCATCGCGCAAACACCCGATTACGCCTGATGAAAATGTCAGCTTAACTAAAGCAATTGCAAATTATCATGCTAAAACATTAGACGAAAATAATGCGCTATACTTCACCGAAGAAAGCTTTGATGACTTTTATTACGGTAAAGGCTCAACTTACCCAGACGTAAATGGTGGCGTAGGTATTTTATTTGAACAAGCCAGTTCGCGCGGGCATATTCAAGAAACCGTAAATGGGCCTCTCAGCTTTGCTTTTACTATTAAAAACCAGCTGCTTACTAGTTTATCAACATTTAAAGCCGCGATAGACAACCGCCAAGCCTTACTCGATTACCAAGCTAAGTTTTATAACCAGGCGATAGATTTAGCAGCCGATGAAAGCTTTCAAGGTTATGTAGTTGCAGGTGCAGCCGATAACACCCGAGTTAACGACTTTTTAAGCATACTGCAACAGCACCAAATTAACGCTTACCCTTTAACAAAAGAGCTAAAAGCAGGTGGTGAAACTTATTCTAGCAATAGCTATTTTGTGCCTTTAGCACAGCCACAATACCGTTTAGTTAAAGCTATTTTTAGCGAACAAAAAAACTTTGCCGATAACACTTTTTACGATGTATCTGGCTGGACACTAGCGCATGCATTTAATTTACCCTTTGCTAAAGTAACCAGTAGTTGGGGATTAAAAGTTGCTGATAACGCATGGCAACAAGCCGCCACACCGCGCTTTGCACAACTTAATGAAGGGTATGCATTTGGCTTTTCGTGGGATGATACCTTGGCGCCAAAAATGCTCAATAGTTTACTGCAGCAAGGGGTAAAAGCCCGTGTTGCATTAAATTCATTAACGGCTAAGTCAGTAAACAGCGAAGAAGTAAATTTTGCAGCGGGGAGTATTATTATTCCTGCAGGGTTACAAACAAATAGTGATTGGATAGCACAGCTTAATCAGGCGCAAAATGAGTTTGGCATTGCTATTAAGCCAATAACGTCAGGATTAACCAGTAAAGGTGCCGATTTAGGGTCACGCTCAATGGCGGTGCTTAGCGCTCCCAAAGTGCTGCTGTTAGGCGGTAAAGGGGTAAGCCAATATGAAGCTGGAGAAGTGTGGTACTACCTAGACCGTTTTGTGGGTGTTGCTCCAACCATTGTTGAGCTAGAGCGTTTGGGCTCAATTGAGCTAAGTAATTACAGCCATATTGTGCTGGCTCATGGTAACTACAGTGGTTTATCTGACGCTGATAAAGTGGCCATAAAAGGTTGGGTTAGAAAAGGCGGTGTTATTTGGGGTCACAAAGGCGGTGCTAAATTTTTAGCGGATCAGCAGCTATTAAAAGCCAGCTACTTGTCTCGCAAAGAAGTAGCCAGTGCGTTTAAAACCGACGGTTTAAACTATGCTGATAAAGAGCATTTAGCTGGGCGTCAGCGTATTGCAGGCGCTATTTTTAATACCCATGTAGATTTAACTCACCCACTTACCTTTTCATTACCACGTAATACGCTACCTGTATTTAAAAATAGCACTTGGTTGCTGGAGACCTCAGAGGCACCGTTTGTTAATGTGCTTACCTATACTGAGCAGCCATTACTTGCGGGCTTTACCGATGCTGTAAATGTTACTCAAGTTGCCGGCGCAGCAGGCTTAATTGCGCACTCTTACGGGCGTGGAGCAGTAATTGGTATGACCGACGATCCGGTGTTTAGAGGTTATTGGTACGGTACGAGTAGGTTACTTAGTAACGCATTGTTTTTTGGCCACACGTTTCGGGTAAGTGGCGACTAACTATTAAAATTTTAAATAGGCGTTAAGCAAGTGGTAAAAGCCCACACTTGTTTAGCGCCTGCCTGTTTTAAAGCCTGGGTGGCTGCATTAAGTGTAGCGCCTGTGGTCATAATATCATCAACAATTGCCACCGTTTTACCACTCATATCTGCAGTACATATAAATGCGTCTTTTAAATTTTTAACCCGCTTAGCTTTAGTTAGCTTAGATTGTGCGTGCGTTTTTTTATTACGTAACAGCGAATCACTAAGTAAATTAAAAGATGATAAACACGGTTGCCATACTTGTGTTACTTGATTAAAACCGCGCTGAAAAAATCGACTTTTATGCAGTGGTAATATAATAAAGGTATCGGGCAGTGGGTAATCAGGAGTAAAAAAAGTACTCAATTGTTTAGTAATAACTTGTTGTAATGCATTTTTATAATGTATTTGATTATTAAACTTAAGTTGCTTCAGCCATTGCTCAAAAGGGGGCTGGTAAAACGCACAGGAAAATAACTTATCAAATTCGCAGTTAGGAAACATTTCAATAATATCAGGGCGATATAGCAAGTTTTTTTGCTCGCTTAAATCAAATAATGGTAAATCTTCTAAGCAATACTCACACAAACCCAGCGCGGCTGGGACTGGGCCTTGGCAAAGTACGCAATGCGACTCAAACAGCCAATTTATAAATGCGTGCTTCATCGGATAAATATACTCATTACAATCGCCTAGTTAAACGCTATTATAAACTTCAGTTTGGTTAAGGTTTGGCAAATATGCAAAATGAATTAGTGTTACTACATGGTTGGGGTATGAACAAAGGTGTATGGCAATTAGTGCAGCCAGAGCTAGCATTTATTCATAATAACAACGTACGCAGTATTGATTTACCTGGCTACGGTAGTAGTAAAACATGCCCAAACCCTTATACCTTACACAGCGCTGCAGCACTTTTAAGTGAGCAGTTAAAACCTCACTCTATTTTAATGGGTTGGTCTTTAGGTGGGTTGTTTGCACTATATATTGCTAAACATTGGCCCGAAAAAGTAGCTAAAGTGATACTTGTTGCTGCTAGCCCCTTTTTTGCAGAGCAAGCGCCGTGGCCGGGTATAAAAGCACAGGTTTTAACGCAATTTAAAGAGCAGCTTGTTAATCATGGTGAAAAAACCATAGAGCGATTTTTAGCTATTCAGGCTATGGGCAGCGAATCGGCTCGTGATGACGTAAAACAACTTAAACAATTGCTAAATCAATATAAAGCCCCTGAAAATGAGGCTTTGACTGCGGGTTTAGATATTTTACAAAATGAAGATTTACGAGCGCTATTTACTCATTGCCCTGTGCCTATAAGCGCTATATTTGGTCGTTTAGATGCACTTGTTCCTTATAGAGCAATTGCCCAAATGGCAGCACTTAATACTGAGTTTGAGTATGAAGTATTAGATAAAGCGTCACATGCTCCTTTTATTTCTCATAAAAATGAATTTATATCTGCCGTTAAATCAATGCTTTAAAATAGAGCGACGAATAGCGCTGGTTAAAGCTTTATTTTGCGCATTAGTTGAGCGATAATTAAACAATATTTATTTTAATGGAGATTTAATATGCCAATAGGATCTGCATTTAATAGTGGCCTAGAAGGGTTTAACCGAGCTAGCCAAGGAATTGAAAGAGCCAGCGCAGAAATTAACCGTGCCAGTATTGAACAACAAGACGATGCGCAACTAGCACAGCAGCGCCAACTTACGGCTGCTCGCTCAGAAGAAGCGGTTACTGCGCCAGTAGCAAAACCTGCCCGTATTGATGAAGCTTTGGTAAACTTAAAAGTTGAAGAGTTTAACGCTAAAGCGAATACGCAATCGATTCAAACTGCCGATGATGTGCTCGGTACATTAATTGATATAAACGTTTAAATATTATGAATATTGTCACGCCATTCCCGTCTATTAATATAAACACCGCAAATGTTTATACCGAAACTGCACGGCGTGATAATCAGTTGCGAGAAGTTATTCCCCCGCCAGCATCAAGTACGGCTAGTAGCACCGAAAATAAAGCCCAAAGTGATGCCGAAAAAGCTAAATTACCGGGTAACAGTGACCCAGCTACTTACGACGCGAAAGGAAAGCTGATAGGTGAAAAGTCTGTTGAGGCACGTGACGAAAGTTCAGGCAATTCAGATAATGCTGAGCAAGAAAACGAGCAAGAAAAAAACCAAACAACAGAACAAGAAGCAGCAAAAGAAGAGCAGCAGTTAGCGCAACAAGCACTACAAATTAAAGAGCTTAAAGCGCGTGATACCGAAGTACGTGTGCACGAACAAGCGCATGCAGCAGTGGGTGGGCAACATGCGGGCTCGCCTAGTTATGAGTATCAGCGTGGCCCAGATGGCACTAATTACGCTGTGGGTGGCGAAGTGCAAATAGATGTGGGGGCTATAAGTGGCGATCCACAAGCAACCATAGAAAAAATGCAAACAGTACGTGCAGCAGCACTTGCCCCTGCTCAGCCATCGGGCGCAGATAGAGCAATTGCTGCCGATGCCACGCAAAAAATAGCCACCGCACAGGCTGAACTTGCAAGCCCAAAAAGTAATGAAGACGAAAAAACAACAAGTAAAGCAGCCGCTTCACTTTCAAGTAATGATAGCAGTGAAGAAAAAACAGCAAAAAGTGCAGAGCAAACGCGCGATACACAAGTTGAAGCACGCGCTGGGCGCATTGCTAATTTTTATCAAATGGCGACATCGCCCGCAAGCAACAGCGGTTTTTCAGCGCAAATATAGTTAACCTGAACTCTGGTTAAGAGATTTACTAACGTATTGAATTATAATTATATTTAACTTTATTTTCTCTAGCCAGAGATTTTCAGTGAAAATAAGGCGAGTTTACGCGTCAATAGCTGGCCTATTACAAGTAAATTCAACGCAGTTAGCGCTGAAAATAACTGCTTGAGATAGGTTTATTATCCGGAGATCAGGTTAGTTATGTAGCTTAAGCAATACTGAGCTTAAAGCTTTTATTAAAATACCCAAATAAAAAAACCGCTAACGCGGTTTTTTTATTTTTAGCTAGATTTATTCGGAGCTATATAAGTATTACTTTTTCAGTTTAGCGTTAGCAAATGCATCAGCAAACGCATTGCCCATTAGCGCATTACCATTATCACGCTTTGGCTTAGCAGCTCTTGGCTGTGAGTTGTTGTTAGTGCGTGGCTTTTGCGCAGCAGGAGCTGCTGGCTTATTACTGGTATCAATGTCGTCATCTAGGCGCATGGTAAAGCTAATGCGTTTACGTGCGGCATCAACTTCAACTACTTTAACTTTTACAATGTCACCGGCTTTAACAACTTCACGCGGATCAGAGATAAACTTATTAGTAATTGATGAAATATGTACTAAACCATCTTGATGTACACCTACATCAACAAAAGCACCAAAATTAGCAACGTTAGATACAACACCTTCTAAAATCATTCCTGGTTTTAGATCGCTTATTTTTTCTACGCCGGCTTTAAATTCAGCAGTTTTAAACTCAGGGCGAGGATCGCGCCCAGGCTTATCAAGCTCGCTAATAATATCGGTAACGGTAGGTAAACCAAATTTATCGTCAATGTAGTCGTTAGCGGCTAACTTATTTAAAAAGTCGCTGTTACCCATTAAGCTATTTACATCAATGCTATTGTGCTCACAAATACGCTTAACAACAGGGTAAGCCTCAGGGTGAACAGATGAGTTATCTAGCGGATCGCTGCCGTTGTTAATACGTAAAAACCCTGCGGCTTGTTCAAACGCTTTTGGCCCTAAACGCTCTACTTTTTTAAGCTCACTGCGTTTTGCAAACGAACCATTAGCATCGCGGTAGTTAACAATATTTTGCGCTAAGGTTTTGTTTAAACCAGAAACACGGGTTAGTAATGGCACCGAGGCCATATTTAAATCTACGCCTACAGAGTTTACACAGTCTTCTACTACTGAGATCAGGCTTTGCCCTAATTGGCTTTGCGATACATCGTGCTGATATTGACCTACACCTATGGCTTTAGGCTCAATTTTAACCAGCTCAGCAAGAGGGTCTTGTAAACGACGGGCAATAGAAACCGCGCCTCTTAGAGAAACGTCTAAATTAGGAAATTCATTAGCAGCAAGTTCTGAGGCAGAATAGACCGATGCACCCGCTTCGCTAACCATAATTTTATTAAGTTTAAGCTCGGCATTAGCTTTCATTAGTTCAGCAATTAACTTATCAGACTCGCGAGACGCGGTGCCATTACCAATCGCAATAAGCTCAACCTTATGTTGACGACAAAGCAGCTCTAAGGTGCGTACAGATTTTTCCCAGTGATTTTGTGGCGCATGTGGGAAAATAGTTTGTGTGGTTAAAAGTTTGCCAGTGCTATCTACAATCGCAATTTTACAACCGGTACGTAGACCAGGATCGAGCCCTAGAGTAGTACGCGGGCCAGCTGGTGCGGCCATGAGTAGGTCTTTTAAGTTTTTAGCAAATACATCAATTGCACCGGTTTCGGCTTTTTCGCGCATAGCCGCTAAAAATTCATTTTCTAAGTGTAAGCCTAGTTTAATTTTCCACGCCCACTGCACCACAGTTAATAGCCAGCTGCTAGCTGCTTGGTTTTTAATATCTAAGCGATAATGATCAGCTATCATTTGAGCACAAAGTTGCGCTGAATTTTCTGAGCTTGGTTCAGGATTAATATTAAGCTGTAAAATGCCTTCATTACGGGCTCTAAGCATAGCAAGCGCACGGTGCGAAGGTACTTTTTTAAGAGCCTCTTGATGCTCAAAGTAGTCACGATATTTAGCGCCAGCTTGTTCTTGGCCTTTAATTAAGCTGCTTTCAATAACCCCATTTTGACTAATGTAGCTTCTGAACTTCGCGAGTAACTTGGCGTCTTCGGCAAAACGCTCCATTAAAATAAACTTAGCACCTTCAAGGGCTGATTTTGTATCTGCTATGCCTTTATCGGCACTTACAAACTGCTCAGCTTGCTGCTCTGGATCTAGGTTGGCATCATTAAATAGTGCATTGGCAAGCGGCTCTAATCCCGCCTCTATTGCTATTTGCCCTTTGGTACGACGCTTTGCTTTATAAGGCAGGTATAAATCTTCAAGCTCAGTTTTACTTTGTGCAGCATTAATATCGGCGCTTAGCGCTGCAGTTAGTTTTTTTTGTGACTCTATAGTTGATAAAATAAAGCTACGGCGCTCTTCAAGCTCTCGTAAATACGACAACCTTTGCTCTAACAACCGCAGTTGCGTGTCGTCTAGTCCGCCGGTTACTTCTTTTCTGTAACGGGCAATAAAAGGAACCGTTGCGCCTTCATCAAGTAACTTTGTTGCTGCAACAACTTGTTGCTGTTGTGCGTTTAACTCACTGGCTAAACGTGCAGAGATATCGCTCATGCAAAAACCTTATAAAACAAAAATAAGACCAGTTAAATTAACTTAACTGGCGGGTCAATTGCTTGAATAATATCACAGGGGAGGGTAATAAAAAGGTCTTAAAGCAAGCTATTTTGCTTGCTTTAAGATGTAACAATCAAAGCGATAACTTTAATTGTTGTAAAGCGCTTTAATGGGGGTGATCTACGCTCTCTAGTACTTCACTAAATGAGTTAGCAATAGGGGTTATGTGCACAGGTATTTGCAGTGTTTTGGCAATTTCGCGAGCTGAAATTAAGCCACATATTTCATTATTAGCAGTAGTCACTAATAAAAACATAGCGCCACGGTGCTCCATTGTTTGTAGTGCATCGCCAATACATGCGTAGCTTAAGCTTTGCATGCTTACACCGAGTAAATTAGTTAACGGGGTCATTAAGTGGTGTAAGTTAACTTCGCTGCGCGGCAAGCCTATACGCTGGGCTATTATCATTGTTTTTGAGCTTTGTAAGTCTGCACTCGAAACAATGCCTATTAGCTTATGCTGCTCGTCGGTGACTAAAATAAAGTTTGAAGGTTGCACATTAAGTTGTTTTAGCGCTTGCTCAATGGTTGTATCGAATGATGCACGCACTGGTATTTTATTCGTAAAGTTATTAATCATTTTAATAGCAGGAGAGGTTAAATCAATAAGCGGTTGTTCAACAGCAAACGTGTTAGCAATAACGCCATGAGAAATATCTTGAATACGAAGTTCTTTAAAGTTAGACATATTAGTCACCTTATTTAGTTATAAAATTTAATAGTTTGAAAAGTAAGTTATTAAATTAAATAGCTAGGTGGGCCTCGCTGATGCGCGCAGCTAAAAGGTTTGTCTAAAATAGTACTCTGGTAATAAGAGTAGGGTGCTTTAGGGAGTGGTTGCAGTACCCTAAGGCTAATAACATAGGCATGAGAATCAAAGTCTATGTCGGGATTTGTTTGATCAGGAGTGTCACAAGCAATAAAGTGGGGAGTAACTATACTTGAGTCTAGTTGTGTGTTTTTAGGGCTAGCATGCAAGGTCAAACTTACACTCATGAAGAGTGCAAACAATACGGCATTACTTAATATGCGCGATACTATGTTTGACATAAATACGACCTTAATTAACGAGTCTCAAATTAAAATTGTGTAACTTGAGTTAAATCAGTTATAGCTCATTGCATTAAGTTACACAATAAAAAGTTAATATGATCTGAATCAAAGCAGCTTAACTATTTTTTTGATAGCTAATGCTATTTACGTACCACTGTTTTTTGCCTTGAGGGGTGATAACGTCAAACTCGTCATCTACTTGTTTTTTTAACAACGCTCGCGCCATTGGTGAATCAATCGAAATATAGTCTTTACGCTCGTAAATTTCATCGGGACCGACAATTTTAAACTTTTTAGTCTCGCCTTGCTCATTTTCAATTTCAACCCAAGCACCAAAAAACACTTTGCCATCTTGCACAGGCGAATAATCAATAATTTTTAAGTCGGGTATGCGCTTACGTAAGTAGCGCACACGGCGGTCTATTTGCCGTAGAAGCCGTTTATTATATTGATAATCTGCATTTTCAGATCTATCTCCTAGGCTGGCCGCCCAGCTTACTATTTTGGTGATTTCAGGGCGTTTTACATTCCATAAATGGGTATGTTCTTGTTGTAATTGTAAGTAGCCTTCGCGGGTAATTAAGTTTGTTTTCACGCCATGTTCTTTTTTAATACTCATACAGAGCAAGGTATTAAAATAACCCAAACTTGTCGAGTGTATTATTAATAAAACACGCGCACAAATGAGTTTGAAATGTTCAGTAACAATCTAAGCGGCTAATAAATTGTTGCTTACAGGTTTTTTCATTTATATTAATGGGTAATAGATTATAAAAATAAGAAACACAATGGGACACGAAACGACAAAAGTATTGGTTGTAGATGATGACATGCGTTTACGCAGCTTACTGGAGCGCTATTTAGTAGAGCAAGGCTTTATTGTAAGAACAGCGGGTAATTCAGAGCAAATGGATCGGCTTATCGAACGTGAAAACTTTCATTTAATGGTGCTCGATTTAATGCTGCCGGGTGAAGATGGTTTGTCTATTTGTCGTCGTTTACGCCAAAAAGAAAACGACATTCCAATTGTTATGCTTACCGCTAAAGGTGATGAGGTTGACCGTATTATTGGCCTTGAATTGGGAGCAGACGACTACATTCCAAAACCATTTAATCCACGAGAGCTGTTAGCGCGAATAAAAGCTATTTTACGACGCCGTGCCAAAGAAGTGCCGGGCGCACCTGCTGCAGAAGAAAACTTGATTGAATTTGGGCGATTTTCGCTTAATTTAGCCACTCGCGAAATGAGCGAAGGCGATAAAACAATTTCCTTAACCAGTGGCGAGTTTGCAGTGCTTAAAGCGCTGGTCTTGCATCCACGTGAGCCGCTGAGCCGTGATAAATTGATGAACCTAGCGCGCGGGCGAGATTACAGCGCACTGGAGCGCAGTATTGATGTGCAAGTGTCGCGACTTCGCCGCATGATTGAGTTAGATGCCGCCAGCCCACGTTATATTCAAACTGTTTGGGGCTTAGGATATGTATTTGTTCCCGATGGTGAAAAGTAATTTATATGGGACTATTTCCGCGTAGTGCATTTGGGCAAACCGTTTTTTTAGTGGCGGCTTTGCTGTTAATAAATCAAATAGTATCTTACGTAACGGTGAGCTTATACGTAGTAAAACCTACCATTGAGCAAGTTAATTTAATGCTGGCTAAGCAAATTAAAACCGTATTTATTGACTGGGAAGATGGTGTTGAAGTAACCAATGAAGTATCGGATAAGTTTTTTGAAATTACCGGTATTGAAGTCATGACTCAGCATGAAGCAATGCGCAGTGGTTTGGGGCAAAGTCGCGAATATTCGGTATTATCGCGTAGTATGTCTGAGCAGCTAAATGGTTCTGCGCGGGTGCGTATTAGCCAAACCGATCCACTCATATACTGGGTAGAAGCCCCGCAAGCATTAGGTTATTGGGTAAAAGTGCCGCTTAGTGGGTTTAAAGAAAATAACCTCGAGTTTTTAACCTTTTACTTATCAAGTATTGGTTTTTTAAGTGTATTAGGTGGTTGGTTATTTGCTAGGCACTTAAATAGGCCATTAAAAGCATTGCAACAAGCGGCGGTTAAGGTAGGTAAAGGCGATTTTAGTACTAAGTTAGCCGAACAAGGATCGAGTGAAGTTATTGCTGTAACACGGGCATTTAATCAAATGTCGCGGGGTATTGCTGCGCTTGAAAACGATCGTCGGCTGCTAATGGCAGGGGTATCTCATGATTTACGCACTCCACTAACCCGCATTCGTTTAGCCACCGAAATGATGGCAGATGAAGATGACTATTTGCGTGAAGGCATTATTTACGATATTGAAGACATGAACGGCATTATCGATCAGTTCATTGAATATTTACGCCATCACAAACGTGAAGAGCTAAGCTGTGAGGACATTAACGCGTTAGTGGCAGAGGTAGTGCACACTGAGCTTAAACACCAGCGAGTAATTACCTTTAAAGGTAATCCTAGTATTGGCAATATACCTATTAGTGCAGTGGCAATTAAGCGTGTAATAACCAATATGATTGAAAATGCGCTGCGTTACTCAGAAGGTGATATTGAAGTACTCTGCTATTTTAATAGCAATAAAAAGTATGTTGTTATTGCGGTAAACGATAGTGGCCCGGGTATACCAGAGGGCGAACTGGAGTCGGTATTTGAGCCGTTTAAGCAAGGCGATACAGCACGTGGTAGCGAGGGCAGCGGTTTAGGGCTGGCTATTATTAAACGCATTATAGATATGCATGACGGTAAAGTTAAATTATCTAACCGGCCTGAGGGCGGGTTAAGTGCACAAATTTACTTACCAATTAAAGTATAATACCAACCCACTTTACTGCAGCGGGTTGGTATTAAGTTGTGCTGGCCAAAATTATAAATACGCAGTAAGCGATTAAAGTGCTTTAAAACGAATAGCCGTACCGCCACTGGTGGCCAGCTTAAGCGTTAATTTATCGCTTGCAGTAACAAGGCGTTTTTCGATAGTTAAATCGTACGGATTATTTTTCCATTCGGCATTCTTACCATCTTTATAAATATGTGCCTCAAACTGTTTGCCGTTATCTAAAAAGTCTAAACTAATCTCAATAGTACGCGCTTGCTCGTCAGTCACTGCGCCTAAATACCAGTCGTTGCCGGTATATTTGTCGCGCTTTCGCTCTTTTCGCGCAAATACAATAAAGTCACCTACTGCACCATCAAGGGCAATGCTTTGTTGCCAGTCGGTCGGTACGTCTTGAATAAATTGAAATGCATCGGGTTTAGCTAAATAATTTTTAGGTAGGTCGGCCGCCATTTGAATCGGACTATACAATACAACATACAATGCTAGTTGTTTAGCCAGCGTAGTTTGCGGGCGATTAGTATTAGCGCCTAAACCGTTAAAACTTAAATCGAAAATACCAGGAGTAAAATCCATAGGCCCAGCAAGCATGCGGGTAAATGCCAGCATAGAAATGTGCTCGGGTGGATTAGGAGGAGTACCCCATGCGTTAAACTCTTGTCCGCGTGCGCCTTCTCGAGTGATCCAGTTTGGATAAGTACGGCGCAGTCCGGTATCTTTAATCGGCTCGTGGGTGTTAATACTTATTTTATGTTTAGCAGCTAGCTTAACGTTATGTAAGTACTCGTTAACCATAAATTGGCCGTCGTGCCACTCATGGCGAGCTATACCGTTTTTGTCAATGCGCTTAATGTTTCCGCCATCGGCTACGTAACCGGTTTTAACTTGGCTAACGTTAGATTTTTCATACAATGCAAAGGCATCTGCCATTTGCTTGCGATAGTTACTGACGTTGCCGGATGTTTCGTGATGGCCAATGAGTTGCACGCCTGTTTGCTTAGAATATTTTGTTAGCGCTGCTATATCAAAATCATCGTAGGGCTGAGTAAAGCTAAACACATCACCATTAAAAAACCAGTCGCCATCCCAGCCTGTGTTCCAGCCTTCAACTAATACGCCATCAAAACCATATTTGGCGGCAAAGTCCATGTAGTATTTGGTATTTTTTGTAGTAGCGCCGTGCTTGTCGCCGCTGCCCCAAGTGTGTGTGTTTATATGCATACCCCACCAAATACCTATGTATTTACCTGGTTTTACCCACGACACGTCACCGAGTTTATTCGGCTCATTTAGATTTAAAATAATATCTGAGTTAACTAAGTCAACGGCTTTTTCGCCAATTTGAATAGTGCGCCATGGGGTATTAAATGCGCCCTGTTTTTTAACGGCAACACCACTCGACCATGGCGTTAAATCGGCTTGAAAAACCCCAGGGCGGCGTTGATTAAGTACCATGGCGGCGTAATCAACAAGGGCGGCTTCATGAATACTAATATGCACACCATCTTGGTTTTTAAAGGTAAATGGCGTATGTACCAATGCGGCATCGTTTAATGGGGTGGTATTATATACATATTCGTAGCGATTCCAGCCGCGGGCAGGGATCCACCAAGCTGTCGCTGTGTGGCTGTTATTAACAGCAAACTCGGTAAGCTCTTTGGTTATTTCAATATTGTTAAGGCCTGCTTGTTTTGGTACTTCGTATCTAAAACCCACGCCACTATCAAACGCTTTAAAGCGCACGCTATAAGTACCACCTTGAGGTTGTGGCTTAGCAAAGGTTACAGTTACCTCGTTATGCTGATCTACAACCGTTTGTCGCTCGCCCCAAGGTTGTTGCCACTGAGTGTTGGTACTTTGTTGTTGAACTTTGGTTATTTTAAAGCTGTTACTAAACGGTGCATGTTGTTTAAATTCAAACCCGAGAGCAGAATTATTAATGACTGTTTTATTTTTAAAACTAATAGAATAACTAGGTGTACTCTGCTCGTCTGAGATGATTATTTTTATATTACCGTCAGGCGATTGTACGGTAGCTGTTTGAGCAACCGTGATACTTGAAAAAGCCATGAGTAGCAGTGCCAATGTGCGCATAATAGTTCCTTGGGTTAGCGACGTGTTTGGCTATCAAGCATAAAGCGAGAGGGTGGTGAATACGACAGGTTGCATACGTATTCAGGGTGATAAAAAGTGAGCAGTGAGGTTGCTTGTACGCTAAGCAATAAAAAAGGGCTCTGTTGAGCCCTTAATTTAGTATTGCTTAGATTGCGAGATTATTTTTTATCAAAAGCGCGTTGCATAAAGTTTGGCGTAGCTAATGCACCGTGATGAATGCCGTTGTTGTAGTATTCGCTGTTCTTTGCAATATCGGCTGCTGCATCTTCTCTAAAGCCATTAAAGGCTGCAGATTTACGCGCTAAAGTTACTGACCATAAACCACTTGGGTATATAGGTTGCGGGAATGGCAGTGTTTGTAAGTCGTTAAAACCTACCGTTAGCATAGCTTCGCGCATTTCAACTAATAACGGCATATGCATAAGCGGTGATTCGCTTTGTTGTACTAAAATGCCACCTGGGCGAAGGGCGTTTAAGCAGCTAGTGTAAAATGCATGATTAAATAAACCTTCACCTGGGCCTACTGGGTCGGTGCCATCAACAATAACAACATCGATTGATTCGCTTGCGGCTTCGCGCATGTATTTAATGCCGTCGTCAAACATAACTGTTGCACGAGGATCGTTGTTAGATTCACACAGCTCTGGGAAGTATTTTAACGACATTTGCGTTACTACTTCGTCTATATCTATTTGCGTAACGCTCTCTACACCAGGGTGCTTTAACACTTCGCGTAAGGTACCGCAGTCGCCGCCGCCAATAATAACTACATTTTTAGGTGCTGGGTGCGCTAAAAGTGCAGGGTGGCTGATCATCTCATGATAAAAAAAGTTTTCGCGGCTACTTACCATAGTGCAACCGTCGATGATCATTAAATTACCAAAGTCGGTGGTTTCGAACATTTCTACTTTTTGAAAAGGAGACTGTTTTTCATCTAACTTTTTGTTAATACGTAATGAAAATGCGCTGCCATCGCGGTCGCTAATTTCAGTAAACCACTTACTTTGATCTAAATTTGCCATAGTTACTATTACACTTTTTTAAGTTGAGGATGAAAAAGGGGGCAATTTTGCCAGTGCTTGACGTTTTGCTCAATGACATTTTAACTGATTTAACCAATAAAGTTAGTTAGGAATGAGGGAAAGTTCAATTTTTGTTAGCCTAGAGGATAGCGACGTATTAAAATGCGTCATTGTATTTAATTGATTAAAGAAGAGTTGCCATGACTTGGGGTTTAGAAACAGCACGTGCCACTTATAATGTTGCACATTGGAGTGAAGGCTATTTTGATATTAACGCACAAGGCGAGTTGGTGGCCTACCCAGATGGCGACCAAGCAAAGGCCGCAATTTCTTTAACGCAATTAACCGAACAATTTAAACAACAGGGTTTAACCTTACCAGTATTGGTGCGCTTTACCGATATATTACAAAACCGGGTAGATACGCTTACCAATGCCTTTACTCAAGCACGAGCAAATCGTGAGTATCAAGGCGAATATACCTGCGTTTATCCAATCAAAGTAAATCAGCAGCGTTCTGTAGTGAGTAAACTTTTAGCTCACCCTAGCGGGCTGGTTGGCCTTGAAGCTGGCTCTAAACCAGAGCTAATGGCTATTTTAGGGGTGGCAAAAGAGCCCATTACTATTGTGTGTAATGGCTATAAAGACAGTGAGTTTTTACGCTTAGCCTGTATTGGTCAGGCTATGGGTCACAAAGTTAAAATAGTGGTAGAGAAGCTCTCGGAGTTAACCACCTTACTGGAAGAAATTGATAATTTAGGCATTGAACCGGCTATTGGTATTCGTATTCGCCTAAACTCAGTGGGCAAAGGTAAATGGCAAAACACCGGTGGCGAAAAAGGTAAATTTGGTTTAACGGCAGGGCAAGTGCTTAGCGCTGTTGAAGTGTTAAAAAAACATAATAAATTGCACTTAATGCAAATGGTGCATTTTCATATTGGCTCTCAAATAGCCAATATTCGCGATATTCACCGCGCTTTGCGTGAATGTGCACGCCATTTTGCTGAACTTACTCAGTTAGGTGTACCACTTAATACCGTTGATGTAGGCGGTGGGTTAGGGGTTGATTACGAAGGTTCGGGTTCACGTAGTGCGTGTTCAATGAACTATACCGTTGCAGAATATGCCCGTAACGTAGTAAATGCGTTTTCTGAGGTGTGTGACCAACATCAATTAACTCATCCGGCCATTATTACTGAATCAGGGCGTGCGTTAACCGCGCACCACGCGGTATTAATTACCGATGTAATTGACGTTGAAAAAGCGCCTAATCACTTAAACCCAGAGGCGCCTGCGCAAAACAGTACACTGGTATTAGATGAAATGTGGCAATGTTTACAGCGTTTAAGCCCGCGTATGGCGCTGGAAATTTATCACGACGCAATGCACTTATTTAGCGAAGCACACGATCAGTACGTACACGGTTTAGTGAGCATGCTAGAGTGGGCGAAAATAGAGCAACTTTACTTTACTATTTTACATCGGGTGCGCTCATCTTTGAGCAATAATGTGCGTGCGCATCGCGAAGTACTCGATGATTTAAACGAAAAATTAGCTGATAAATTATTTGTTAACTTTTCACTATTTCAATCGTTGCCAGATATATGGGGAATTGGCCAATTATTCCCAGTAATGCCTATTGAAAACCTCACTCAACCGCTTACCCAGCGCGCTATTATTCAAGATATAACGTGTGATTCTGATGGGCAAATTCGCGAATATGTAGAAGGTGCAGGTATAGAAACAAGCTTACCTATACCTGAATATACACAAGGGCAGCAGTATCATATTGCAATGTTTATGGTTGGCGCTTATCAAGAAATTTTAGGTGACTTACACAACCTATTTGGCGACACCGACTCAGTGCATGTGGAGTTAAACGATGATGGTTATGTACTTACTAACGCCATTAAAGGTGACAGCGTTAAGGATGTATTAAAGTGTGTTGACTATGATAGCGCCATTTTAGCAGACAACTTTGCAGAGCAAATTAATAAGCTCGATGTGTCTGAGCCATGTAAAGCAGGCTATTTAGCAGAGCTTAATGCGGGACTAGAAGGCTATACCTATTTTGAGGACTAACCTCAGCCATTATTAATTAAGTATAAAAAGCGCAGTAATTAGCTGCTGCGCGCTATTTAAAGGAATAGAAACAATGTCAGTTATCCGCAGTGTATTTAGTATTTTGTTGTACTTTATAAATACTCTTATTTGGTTTGTGCCAATTTTTATTTGTGGTGTTATTAAGCTTATACCAATTAAGCCGCTACAAAAGTTAATGAGTTGGGCCGCCAAACAATTTGCCACTATTTGGGTTACCTTTAACAGCTTAAATCAAAAATTATTTACGCCAACTAAAATTAACGTTACTGGGCTTGAAGATATAAAGCTAAAAGATTGGTATTTAGTTATAGCTAATCATCAAAGCTGGGTTGATATTTTAGTATTGCAACGCGTATTAAATCGCAAAATACCCTTTTTAAATTTCTTTTTGAAAAAAGAGCTTATTTACGTGCCTATATTAGGTTTGTGCTGGTGGGCGCTTGATTTTCCGTTCATGACTCGTACGAGTAAAAGTCAGCTTAAAAAGAACCCTAAATTACGCGGTAAAGATTTAGAAACCACGCGTAAGGCCTGCGAAAAATTTAAAGAAATGCCAGTAAGTGTGGTTAATTTTGTAGAAGGTACGCGCTATACGAAGCAAAAGCACGCTCGCCAAAACAGCCCTTTTCCACATTTGTTAAAACCCAAAGCAGGAGGCGTTGCCTTTGTAATGCAAGCTATGGGAGAGCAAATTACTAAAGTAGTTAATGTGACTATTCATTATCCTGAGGGCATTCCGACCTTTATGGATTTTGCCAGCGGTAAAGTAAAAAATATAAACGTACATGTTGAAGTAAGACCGGTCAGTGACGAGCTAATTGGTGACTACACTAACGATCCCGACTTTAGAGTGCGCTTTCAAAGTGAGCTTAATCGGTTATGGAAAGAAAAAAACCAAACATTAATAAACCTTGAACAAAAATAAATGCATAAAAATATGAGCCTACAGTTACGCTAAAAACACTTAGCTATTCACGGTCAATACAGATTAACTTAGGTAGTGTTTTTTAATGTCACTTTGCTTGGCTCTGTTAATTTTACAGCGGATATTACCCGCTGTAGTTACTATAATTGGTTATGCTGCAATGGCGCTTTTTACTCTAGCTAGCACTGTAATTTTAAACCTAACTCCCGCAAGGAAATAAAAATACCATGACCGATACCCACTTACAGAAGTTAATAGCGCCTTGGTTTGAAAAAGTGCCCGACGCTTTTTTTCTAAGCACTATTACTGCCGTCGCCATTGGTATATTTTCATTATTATTTGTGTACTTATTTACTCGTCGCTTAATGTTTCCTGCGATCCAAAAAATTGTTACTAAAATCTCACCTGAACGCATTGGCTTACTTGCACCTATGCTAAACAAGCTCAATAAGCGCATAGCTTGCTTACTTTGCTGTGCATTGTTTCTAGCCACATTTGATAGTGTGTACCCGGTGAATGAGATTGCAGAGGAAATTTTAAAAACCTTAGGCCAAGCGCTGCTCATTATTTATGCGGGCTTTATTTTTAGTAGCATAGTGAGTATTGCGGGCGCTATTTATAATCAATTAGATTTTGCCCGCGAAGTACCCATTCAGGGATTAATTCAGGTTGTTAAATTAATTACCTTTATTGTCAGTGTTATTTTAATTGTTAGTATAGTGCTAGAAAAATCACCTACTTATATTCTCTCGGGTTTTGGTGCTATTGCCGCCGTCACTTTATTAGTATTTAAAGACACCATATTGGGGTTTGTCGCAAGCATTCAAATTGCAGCCAATAGACTCGTTACGTATGGCGACTGGATCCAGGTAGATAATTATGGGGCCGACGGAGAAGTAATTGATTTAGGGTTAAACACAGTAAGAGTGCGTAACTGGGATAATACTGTAACGACTATTCCTACTTACATGTTAGTAGCAGGTTCATTTAAAAACTGGCGTAGTATGCAAGAGTCTGCCGGTAGGCGCATGAAGCGCTCGCTTAATATTGATATGAATAGTATTTTTTTAGTTGAAGATGATTTTCGCCAGCAAATAGAAGCGGCTATACCTTTGGCCGACTACATTCGTACGTCTTCACTGCCTGATCCTGTGTCTAATTTAGGTTTGTTTCGCCGTTATGCCGAAGGTTACCTAAAGCAACATAAAAAAATCAATACTTCACTGACTTTGCTAGTACGTGAGTTACAGCCGACAAACCACGGCTTACCGATTGAGTTTTATTGCTTTAGTAGCGATAAACGTTGGATATCGTATGAGCATTTACAAGCCGAAATAATGGATCATTTATTGGCTGTGTTACCTATTTTTGGCCTGCGTCCGTATCAAAGTGTGAGTGGCCAATTTAGCCCACCCACAGCCGTGCCTACAAGCGAAAAACCTAAAATTAAAGTGCCCAATAATACTGAGCCAACCCCGTAGTAATAAAGAGTATTAACAGCCACCAAATAGGTGGCTTTTTTAATCTTAGCCAAGCGAATGCTGCAATAACTAGCGCAATGTGCCAAAAATTGTGCACCGCCGATGTCCAAATAGGTGAATACAGCGCCGCGGCTAAAAAACCCACTACAGAGGCATTAAGTGCGGCAATAACACTGGCAAAGCGAGGCTTGTTGGCTAAGTTTAACCAACTTTTTTGAAACGCAAGTATGAGTAAAAACCCGGGCATAAATATAAGTACAGTGGCTACGATAGCGCCTAATAAAGGTTGTTCGGTACTTAGTTGTGCACCTAAGTAAGTAGCAATGGTAAACATGGGTCCAGGCACAGCTTGCGCGCTTGCATAGGCGCTCAAAAACTGATCGCTGCTTAGTGCAGGTACGCTTGCTTGCAATACAGGTAATACTACATGCCCACCACCAAACACCATGGCACCTGCTTGATAAAAGGGGGCAAACAAAGCTAATTCAGTAGTCAAAGGAATGAAACTGAGTGCTAGCAGCAGTGTAAATAACCCTAAAGCGAGCCAATTTATATTACTTTTTGACTTACTTTGCTGTGCGGGTTCAGGATTTAATTTTAATAATGGCCATATTGCACCCACAGCAGCCGCGGTAATTAAAATAGCTATTTGTGTGCCCAGCAGAGGAAAAAGTATTAAGGCTAACGTGCTTAGTACGGCTAATAGCTTTAGGGCTGCGCTAGTGCAAAAGCTTTTTGCCATACTTAATGTGGCATCGGCGACAATAACCACAGCAAACAGTTTTAACCCAGCAATAATGGCAAAATAAACAGCATCAAACTGATGCGCACTTATAGCCAATAGCAACATAATTAAAAATGATGGTAGGGTAAAACCAATAAAGGCAGCAATGCCACCAAGTACACCCGCGCGCTCTACCCCAATGGCAAAACTAACTTGGCTAGAACCAGGCCCAGGCAAGGCTTGGCTTAAGCTTATAAGCTGTGCATAACGGGTGTTAGTGAGCCAATTTAGGGTATCGACAAAATGGCGCTTAAAATAGCCTAAGTGAGCAGCAGGGCCACCAAAACTCATGCAGCCAAGTAAAAAAAACTGTCTAAAAATAGCAATTAACATTACGCCCCAATCCTCGTTATAAATTATAAAATTATCATCCAGTAGTATGACATATTTATGAACTCAGCTATCGATAGTATTTTTGTTGTTATACAGCATAAAACGCTAATTATAATAAATTCTTCATGGCTTGTTCATTCATATATTTGCATAATAGCGCAAAATACTAAATGGATAGGGCATAACATGACTTTAACTAAATCACTTTTAAGCGTAACGGTAGTGGCTGTATTACTTAGCGGTTGTGAAATGAATAACACAGGTAAAGGAGCGGCAATTGGTGCTGCAGCTGGTGGTGTATTAGGTAAGGCTACTGGTAATCATAAAGATAAGCGTATCTTTATTGGTGCTGCAATTGGTGCATTAGCTGGTGCTGCAGTAGGCGATTACATGGATAAACAAGAAACCGCTTTTCGTGACGAATTAGCGGGTTCTGGTGTTGAAGTGGTACGTGAAGGCGATAACTTACGTTTAGTTATGCCGTCAAATATTACCTTTGCAACCGATCAGTCGTATATTTCGTCGGGCTTTCACAATACGCTAAGTGCGATTGCTAAAGTGATGAACAAATACGAAAAAACTTATTTAAGCGTAGAAGGGCATACCGATAGCACAGGTAAAGATAGCTATAATATGAGCCTTTCACAGCAACGCGCTCAAAGTGTTAAAAACTATTTAGTTAATCAGCAAATTATGGCTGAACGAATTAGCACTACAGGTTATGGTGAAACACGTCCAATTTCATCAAACGATAGCGCAAATGGCCGTGCACAAAATCGTCGTGTAGAAATTCAAATAGTGCCTAACACGCAATAAGCACATAAAAATCTAGTCTTTATTGAACTGTAGTTCACATAAGCGCTGGTACAACGGGGAGCTTTGCAGTAATTGCTGATGGCTCCCTGTTGCTATTATTTCCCCGTGTTCCATTACCACAATCATATCTGCATGTTTTACCGTTGCCAGACGATGCGCAATGATCAACGTTGTTCGGTTTTGCATTAAGTGCTCAAGTGCGGCTTGTACATGGTGCTCGCTTTGTGCATCGAGTGCGCTGGTGGCTTCATCGAGTAATAGTATTTCAGGGTCTTTTAAAATTGCTCGCGCGAGTACAATGCGTTGCTTTTGACCGCCCGATAGTCTCACTCCTTGTTCCCCTAAAAAGCTGTTATAGCCTTGTGGTAGCTGTTGAATAAACTCATCAGCATGGGCATGTTTAGCCGCCGCATAAACCTGCTCGTCGGTAGCATCTGGATTGCCGTAGCGAATGTTATGCATTACATCTGAGCTAAATAAAATAGGGTTTTGTGCCACCATGCCCATTTTATTACGCAGCGTATTGAGTGATAAATCTTTAATATTTACATCACGAAACTTAATAGCACCGCTGGCTGGATCGTAAAAGCGTTGTAGTAATTCAAATAAGGTGGTTTTCCCTGCACCAGAAGGACCCACAATTGCCACTGTTTGCCCTTGCTGTATGTTTAAACTCACATTATTAAGTGCGCTTACATCGGGACGAGATGGGTAATTAAAGCTAATGCTTTCAAGTGTAATGGCAGAGTGGTTAGTGCTACTTAGGAGCTTTTCGTCTTGTGGGGAAATAGGGTTTTCAATTTCGCTTTTTACAGCGAGTAATTCTAGTAGCCTTGCAGCAGCACCTGCTGCGCGCTGCAGCTCACCATAAACCTCTGCCACAGTTGCAACCGACATGGCCACCATAATAGCGTAAAACACAAAGGCACCTAGCTCACCTCCAGTCATAGTGCCGGCTAGTACATCGCTGCCGCCAACCCATAACATAGCGCTGATGGCACTAAAGGTTAAAAATATAACGGCGGCAATTAAAAACGAGCGTTGTTTTATACGGCTTTTAGCGACGTTAAAGGCTTTTTCGACCTCCAGAGCAAAAGCTTGCTGCTCTCGCTGTTCGTGGCTATAGCTTTGCACTACTTTAATATTTTGAATGATCTCACCGGCGTAAGTACTTATATCGGCAATAGCACTTTGGCTGCTACTGGCTAACTTTCTCACTTTGCGGCCAAATACCATCATGGGCACCAATACTAAAGGTACACAAGCAACGACCACTAAGGTCAGTTTTAAATTGGTAAACAGCAGCATGGCTAAACCACCCACTAGCATTAATGCACTGCGTAGCGCCATTGAAAAAGAAGAGCCAATAATAGATTGCAGCAAAGTGGTGTCGGTGGTTAACCGCGACATTAATTCGCCACTGCGGTTTTCTTCAAAATAACTTGGGTGCAAAGTAACAATACGGTTAAACACCGCTTTACGAATATCGTTACTGACACGTTCACCAATCCACGACATTAAATAAAAACGACTAAAGGTGCCCACCGCTAATAAACTAATTAAGCCTATAAGTACCAGTACTGCTTGTTGCAACTGTGCTTGAGATCCTGCTATAAAACCATGGTCAATAACAAATTTAACGCCTTGGCCTAATGATAAATTAACCCCCGCCGTCACTAAAAGAGCAATAAGGGCGGCAATAACCATTAGTTTATACGGTTTAATAAACGCAAAAACAGGTAATAAACTACTAAACGCGGCTTTTTCTGCAGCAGGGGCTTGAGACATAGTGGGTTCTTTTTAATGATTGAGCTTTATATATGGCGTCTGTAAACTAAAATTCAATAGTGCTAAAAATAATCAGCAAGGATAAGTGATGACAAATAAAACGGATAATAAACAATGCAAAAAATAGTGGAATTTAAAAAGCGTGGATTTTTTAGCCACGCTATAGATTTAGATGCATTGAATGAGCGTATTTACCAATTAAATCAAGATGGATGGCGAGTTATTAGCGTAACAACAGCAACGGGCTTTCAAGGGCAAATAACGGCTTATGCCTTATTAATAGAAAATAATGAATTATAAAGGGTGATTAATGGTTTTATCTGTTTGGCTAAGTTTAGCGTTAGTTTGCATAATGGGCGCAATGTCGCCTGGTCCTAGCTTGGCTGTGGTATTAAAGCATACGTTAAGCGGTGGGATGAAAAACGGTATGCTTGCGGCATTGAGCCATGGCGTAGGAGTAGGATTGTATGCAGCTGCATCTTTACTCGGTTTAGGTGCCTTAATGGTGCAGTTTCCTAATGTTTATCAATTATTAGTCTATTTAGGAGCAGCATATTTAGCTTACTTGGGAATTAAAATACTGCTGGCTAAACCTAGTAATAATGAGCTACAAGTGCAAAAGAGTGAAGTAAGTGCATTAAAGGCGCTACAAGATGGCTTTGCAATTGCATTTTTAAACCCCAAACTCGCTATCTTCTTTTTAGCCTTATTTTCGCAATTTATTGACCCGCAAAATCTTACTCTCAGCATTGGTATTATTATGTGCTTAACGGTATTTGTAATTGATACCGGCTGGTATTTACTGGTGGCACTGTTAACTGAGGTTTCTAAAAATCGCTTTGGTTTTACTAAACAAAACCCATGGCTAGATAAAGTGTTAGGTGCGGTATTTATTGCTTTAGCTATAAAAGTAGTAGTGAGTGTTTAGCTATTGCTGCTATTCATGGCTATATAAATACCTATAAACAGAGTTAACAATGGTGTTGAGTGAGCGTTAAAAACCGAGCACAACTAGGTGCTCGGTAAAGTTATTAATTAAAAGTGATAAGTGATAGACATCATTGCAGTCGTGAGATTATCGGTGTCTATAATAGGTGAGTCTTCAATATCAGCATCTAGCTGGTTAAATTTAACTAGCGCGTTTACGTTCCAGTTTCTATTAAGTTGGTAACTTGCTAACAAGCCAATATTATAGTTAACCGTAGAGCTAAGCTCATATGCATCAAAAGTGCTAGATTCGCCCTCAGCCACACCGTAATAATAGTTTGATAACTGGCTACTATTAATTTCAACCCCAACGAAAGGCGCTAACATTAGCTCTTTTGTTAACTTAACTGGGTAGCTGTAGTCGGTTTTAAACTTAGCGCCATCACCGTTGCCCAATATATCATGAGATACACTTGCGCTAACGCGGCCAAAACTGGCAGCGTAACTTACCTTTGTACCAGCGTATAATGACATCTTGCGCTCATTAAGTGCTTTTATGGCTGGATTGTCGGAGTCTGATGAGTCAAAAAATTGCCCCGGTGCTAACGTGGCAGACCAGCTAAAGCCGTGTTGTTGCAGTAATGTATAGTCGAGTGTGTAGCCACGTAGCGTTAGCTTTTCACCTTGGTAGTTGATCATAGGTAACGCCATCACTTTCGTGTCGGTATTGGCATAGGGCGAATCAACGGCGATCACGCCGCCAGCCACAGACCATGGCGAGTCAGCATAAGCAGCTGAGGTTGTAACAAGTAAGGTGCTGAGCAATATGGGTAATGGTTGTTGCATATTTTAGTAGCTATAAAGTTGCCTAGTAATTTAATAAGTAAGTTTAACGGCAATCGAAAGCCAGTGTTGTAAGTTACTGTATAAAAGTTTGTCGTAATGTAAAGATGGTAAGCGATTTGGTTACGTGTATGCCTGCGCTGATGCAATGCAGCAGCGATAGCTGCTTGGGTGTGGTTGCATTTAAGCCAAGCTCGGCGAGCGCGCACTCACTGTTCACCGCCATTTTTTGAGCTAATTATATAAGGTCTAGCAAGACACCTTGATTGTAAGCATTTTTACACCATTGATATAGTAATGCTTTTCGCAAACTTGATTATCCCAGCCGCCACCACCAGAGCTACCACCACCAGGGCTTGGCGAAGAAGTGTTTGATGGGAGTGTATGATCTAAAGCATCTTGAAGGCATTGATCTACAGTATTACTCGTTGTTTTTTGAAGCTGATTTAATGCAATTCCATCTAAATAAGTTAAAAAGGGATTCACTGATACGCTTAGTGCGCCAAACTCTCTTATCCACTTTATTGAGAAAACTACGTCGTACAGCCCTGTACTACCTGTAGGAATATCTTGGTTTTGATTAAAACGCACGCTTGTATTAAAGTTTTTACTTACTTTTTTCCAAGTGCCTTGATATGAAATTCCGCCCACACCAATTGAAAAACCTTCGCTACTATATTCCTTGGCATGAAAAAAGCGTTCTGGATCCTCAAAATCTGCTTTAGCTTTATTGTTTAACTTATGCTGTAGTTCGGATGCAGTTCGCCCTTCAAATACTGCTTTTACTGCATCTGTTATATGAGGGGGACAGCTGTTTTCAGTATTTGAATGAATCATATTGAGTGGGAGGTGCTGGCTTACTTGTAGTGGTGATACATTTAGCTCTGCCTGCATTTCTTTTATAAATTTAGAGAAATTTTTGTCAGTTGTTTTTAACCTAGATATTGCGGTTTCATCATTGTTGCTCAAAGACGTTGGTTCTGCATATTTATTGAGGAGAGGCATATTTGAGCCTTGATGATGATGCCCAACCATAAATGCAAAATGCCCATTACCAAGTACATCTGCAACTATAACCTTTTTAGGATTTGAGTAGCATGCCTGATTATCAATTGTGATAATTTCGTTTGGGTCTGATGAGTAGCATTGAGTTAATGGGGGGTTATCTTTTGCCAACTGATAGGCTTCATCGTAATTACAACCCTCGCACATAAATAAAGTAACGTTGTTATTATTTGCTTCTGCAGCATTTGCAAACACAAATAAAAAAGTCAGAAATATGATTATATATTTCATTTATTTCCCTTAAGTATTAATTTTTGTCCCTATTTTAGCTAATTTAAAATTAGCACACCAAATACCAACAGTCAACAATGGTAATAAACACTATTTTAACATCAAGAGAAATAAAGGTTGTAGCGTTAAGGTTGATTGATGGGGGGTTAATGTAGTAGTAAATCCTCTTTGCATTTTTATAAAAAAACAACTTGAAAAATATTATTAATAGGAAAAGCTGAAATAAAAGAAATAATGACGATTGGTAGATGCTTTTAAGTAAAATTTTTTAAACAAAGTTGAGGGCGATCATACCTGATCGCCTAGCTATTTTAACTCAAAACACCTCATGTACTTTTTCTGCTTTACAAGTAATCACAGTTACGTTTTCGTAGCCAACACGAGTGAGTGCTTCGGCGCCAAGAGTAGCGCGGGCTGCACTGGCGCAGTGTAAATAAATGGGCCGTGAGGCGTCTTTTTCTAGCTCCATTAACTTCATTTCGAGTAAGCCACGCGGAATGTTGATTGCTCCAGGCGCTGCTTTCGCGGCATGTTCAGCCGGTTCGCGTACATCAATGAGTAACCCTTTATTGCTTGCAAGCTCTTGCTTTGCTTGTTGGGCGTCAATACGGCGCTGGTTAGGGATAATGGTTTTTAATAAGTCGGGAATTGGGGTAAGCATAAGTTATTCCTTAACGCCAAGTTTGCGTAATAGTGTGATCATTGGGCACCAGCAGGTAAAAGCTGATTGCATTAGATTTAGTGCTATAAATACAGTAAACCATATCCAGCGTGGGTCATGAAAGCTTTGTAATAAAACAGAGATAATAATCATGATGCCAGCAATTAAGCGCAGTGCATTATTAAGCTTCATTATAGTCGGTCATTTTAATGAGTATGTATAGCTACTATATTAGGTTTTCATACATTAGCAAGATCTAATGTTAGACATGGCTGTTCTAGCAACCTATACTTACTAACAAATTAAGTATAAGAGCACAGTATGAATATTGACTTTACTGCCATGGCTGCCAACGTAGAAAAAGCAGAGAAATTATTAAAAATCTTAGCCAATAAAAATCGCTTAATGATTTTATGCTCCTTACAAGACACCGAAATGAACGTGTCGCAGTTAAATGAAGCTGTACCTCTTGCACAATCGGCACTCTCTCAGCATTTAGCAGCACTGCGTAAAGCAAATATAGTGGCTACTCGACGCGAAAGCCAAACAATTTATTATCGTGTTATTGATAAAGATGCTGTAACACTGCTGGCAACTTTATATGGGTTGTTTTGTAAGGAATAACACAATGAACGCTATAGATAACGCTGTAAAAAGCAGTTTAAGTGGCCGCGTACCAATTATTATTTTTGTGTTGTCGGTACTGTGTGGGTTATTTGCTTTACAGCAAACGCCGCGTGAGGAAGAGCCACAAATAGTGGTACCTATGCTCGACATTTATGTGTCGGCACCTAATGTAGAAGCCCCTGAAGTTGCTAGGTTAGTCACTGAGCCATTAGAAAAGTTATTGGCGCAACTTAGTGGTGTAAAACATATATATTCAACTACGCAAAGTAGTCGTGCTGTGGTTACTTTGCGCTTTGAGGTAGGGCACGATCGCGAACAAGCCATACTCGATACCTACGCCAAGCTCTATAGCTATCAACATACTATGACTCCTATTATTAAAAGCTGGCAAATACGCCCAGTAGAAGTAAATGATGTGCCTATTGTTATGCTTGGGTTATATAGCAAGGATCCTAAGCTTTATAGTGATTATGAATTAACCCGCTTTGCAAACGAAATAGCCAATAATTTACAACGAATTGAACACACGAGCGAAGTAAAAGTAATTGCGGGGCGTAACCGCGCCATTACCGTTAATTTAAATGCCACCGCTTTGGCTGCACACCAAACCACATTAAGTGATGTTTATTATGCGCTTAGTGTATCTAATCAACTCACCGAGGTAGGTAGCGTGGTAAATGCCCAGCAGCAAATAATTTTGCAAGCGGGCGATGTATTAAGAACTAAAACAGCGATAGAACAACTAGTCGTTAATGTTGTTAATGGTAAAAGTGTTTATTTAACCGATGTAGCCCAGGTTAGTGATGGCCCCGATGAGGCGCAAAGCTATCAATGGCTGGCGCAGTCAAATGAGCAACAGCATTACCCTATGGTAACGCTGAGTATTGCCAAACAAGCAGGCACTAATGCTGTAGCGGTGGCAAGCGATGTACATGCCATGATGGCAGAGCTAAAAACAAGGTTACTACCAGCAGAAATAACGTACTCAGTACTGCGAGATTACGGCCAAACCGCCGACGAAAAAGTAAATAATTTAGCCTCAAGCTTAGTGTTTGCAGTATTTACGGTGGTTATATTTGTGGGCGTATTTTTAGGTTGGCGCCCGGCAATAGTAGTTGGACTTGCTGTACCCATTTGTTATGGCATTACGCTCTCGCTTGATTTTGCCTTTGGTTACACAATTAACCGAGTGACCTTATTTGCGTTAATTTTATCTTTGGGGTTACTGGTTGATGATCCGATCACAGGTATAGATAACATCAGCCGTTTTATAAATAAAAAGGGTGATAAAAAACAGCAAATTGTGAATGCAATGAGCGAAATTCGCACCGCACTATTAATGTCGACCCTAACTATTATGGTGGCATTTATTCCACTGGCTTTTATTACTGGAATGATGGGGCCTTATATGGCGCCAATGGCATTTAACGTACCTGTGAGTGTTATGGTATCAACATTAGTGGCGTTTTTTGTAACCCCATGGCTTGCCATGAAATTACTAAAACCTAATAGTGAAGAGCCCGATCAAGCAAATAACAAAACGAGCCTTTACGAGCGCTTACTAACCCCCTTACTGGCCTCAAAACCACGTGCTAAATGGGTACTGTGGATCACGCTTGCGTTATTTATTATTAGCGCCATGTTACCGGTGATGCGATTAGTACCGCTGAAGTTATTACCGTTTGATAATAAAAATGAACTACAAGTACTTATTGATATGCCAGAGGGCACTAATTTAGAGCAAACAGCTGCTTTTACCCGACAAGTGCAAACGCTCACATGGCAATTAACCGAGGTAAGTGAAATAGCCACTTATGTAGGCCAGCCTTCAAGTATGGACTTTAATGGTATGGTACGCGGTTATTACCGACGAGAAGCACCGAACTTAGCTGAACTAAGAGTGCTACTACTAGATAAAACAGCGCGCGAGCATCAATCTCATGCGGTGGTAATGCGTTTGCGTAAACAGTTAGCACCATTAGTAAATAACGGCATAGTGATTAAAGTAGTTGAAGTGCCGCCAGGGCCGCCGGTGTTAAGTACTTTAGTGGCAGAAGTTTATCGAGATACATTTATTGATAGGCAAACGCATTATTTAGCCGCAGAGCAAGTTGCAACGCGCTTAAAACAAGAACCTCATGTGGTAGGGGTTGATACTTCAATGGTTGCAGCAGCCCCTTTGCAACGTTTTATTACTGATAAAACGAAAGCGGCGCATAGTGCTATATCTACCGAAAATATCACGCAAACACTTAGCATAGCGTCACAAGGGCAAACGGTTGGGCAGCTTTATGTCAGCAACGAAACTCAGCCTGTGCCAATAAAACTGCAGTTATCTTATAGCGAACGCAATCAATTTGCACAATTGCTAGCATTACAACTAAGGGGCGACAGAGACATAGCTAAAAATGCGAGTAAATTTGGCTTAAGTAGTGCGCCGCGGCCTTTAGTTGCGCTTTCTGAGCTTGGAGAGTTTACTCAATTAAATGTAGCGCAAACTATTATGCGCAAAGATCAGCGCGAAGTTATTTATGTTATGGCAGAGCTAAATGGGAGAACTCCCGCAGCAATAATTGCCGATGTAACTGCTGATTTAAATATATCAACAGACGATTTTGTAAAAACGCCTTGGTTAGCGCGGCACTTTTTTAATAATGGTGGCACTGCACCTTGGCAATTACCGCCAGGTACGCAAGTAACATTTAGCGGTGAAGGAGAGTGGCGTATTACCATAGATGTATTTAGAGATATGGGGATTGCCTTTGCATTTGCACTTAGCGCCATTTTTATTATTTTACGCCTACAAACACGCTCAGTAAGCTTGTCGCTTATTATTATGTCGGCAATACCACTCACTGTTATTGGCATTATGCCTGGTTTTTGGTTACTTAATCAGTTTGGTGAGCGCAGTATTGCATCAGCTCCCGAGCCGGTTTTATTTACCGCTACTGCGATGATAGGCATGATTGCCTTGGCGGGTATTGTGGTGCGTAATTCACTTATTTTAGTTGAGTTTATTAATCAAGCACGCGCCCAAGGTATGGCAATAAAAGCAGCGTTAATTGCAGCAGGAACAGTGCGCATGCGCCCCGTACTACTAACCGCAGGCACCACATTATTAGGTAACTTAGTGATTACACTAGATCCGGTATTTAGTGGCTTAGCAATTGCGATTATTTTTGGCATTGTGGCATCAACGTTGTTTTCGTTATTTGTAGTGCCGCTTGTTTATTACTTAGTATTTGCAAACACAGAAACCACTGCGGGAGAAACGCATGCAAGGTAAATCAAAACTAGTTGGCTCGTTACTCGCTTTATTAGTGGTAGTAGGCGCCGTATTGTATATGGCGGGCAGCTTTTCAAATAAGCAAGTTGCTGGTTTAAAAACGACCAACGCTAACAATTACCACGGTAAGCGGGAAACGGTTTTACTACAAAAAATATCCCGTAGTGAATGGGTGCCAGGCAGTATTATTGCGAAACAAAATACCCAAATTTCATCGCGAGTTATGGCGCAAGTTGAGCGTTTAAGTGTACGCGCGGGCGATAAAGTAACCAAAGGTGATTTACTCATTACCTTACAACAAGATGACTTTAAAGCGCAATTAGCACAAAGTGAGGCGCAAATTAATGCTATTCAAGCCGCATTAACCCAAGCTACAAAGCAACTTAAGCGAATTGAAAGTGTGTATGCGCAAGGCTTAGTATCGTTAAGTGAGTTAGATAATGCGAAGGCAAATTTTGATAGTTTATCGGCCAATATAATTGCCGCTAAGCAGCAGCAAACACAAGCCAAAGTTGCGCTGAGTTACACTCGTATTACAGCGCCTATTTCGGGGGTTGTAGTAGAGCGGTTAGTCGAACCTGGTGATACAGCTACGCCTGGGCAGGCTTTATTAGGATTATATAACCCGCAGCAGCTACAAGTTGAGTTTAATGTGCGAGAAACGCAAGCGGTTAAATTGCAGTTAGGGCAAAGTTTAACCATAAAGTTGCCTGCACTTAATTTAACCTCGCCAGCCACAGTGGCCGAAATAGTTCCGGTTGCCGATAGCGCCTCACGTAGTTTGTTAATTCGCTTAGACTTTGACTCTTCTGTAGGGGTAATGCCCGGCTTGTATGCGCAATTAGAGTTAGTATTACCCGATGAACAAGGAATATTGCTAGATAGTAGCTGGATACATGAGTTTGGCCAATTAACTATGCTGTATGTGATTAATAGTGACAATGAGCAAATAGAACGCCGGTTTGTGCGCTTAGGTGAAATAATTGGCGCAAAGCAGCATGTAGTTACTGGGCTTAACCCCGGCGATATTCTAGCGGTAGATTACTTACCTAACTTAGCGCATACAGCTAGGTAACGCTTAGCTTGTTATTATTGATAGCTTTAGAGAGCCGTATTTACTACGGCTTTTTTGTGTTTCTAAATCGTATTAGCTCATTGGTTAGCCAGCTATTTGCGGTTAACTTAGCACCACTGCTTAAAATTACCGTGTAGGCTTTACCACTCCATGAACTTTTACTAGCGAGATTATTAATGAAGTCGTCGGCTGTTTTTGCATAACGTTTAGCTTTACGGTATTTCATGGCTAAATGCTCGGCGGCTTCTTTGCTAGTATGTTCATCGCCATTGCGGATAAAAGTGGCGTTGCTGTTGCTAATAAAGGTAATTAAATGCTGCACTTCTTGGTCGGGTTCTCGATTGGGTTCTTGATTAGGTAATTGGTTGGGGTGTGCAGCTAGGCTTATTTGGCTAAAAAAGGTGAATAATATGGTCAGTAGCCAAGCAGAATAAATACGAGTTTTTTTCATGTTATACATCATCAACTTTTAAAGTGGCTAAAATAGGGTTGTGATCAGAACTGGTATATTCGCTTACTAAAGTATCAGAAATAACAACACCACGAGCCCACACTTGATCCAGGGCTAAACCAAATGCTTTTGTACGCTTGTCATCTACGTATATAGCTTCTTTAAGGCCCAGTTTACTCAGCGCGTCATTAACTAGCTTTTGGCGTGCATCGCTCCATGCGTTTAAATCGCCCGCAAAAAGAATTGGCCCTTTGTGTTGTTGCATTATTTTTATACTGGCTTGTAACTGTTGCGCGTAGGCTTTAGTACCAAACGTAAAGTTAATGCCGTGCAAATTAACGCTCAATAAGCGTTGTTGGTTAGCCATTGCATATTCAACAATGTTAGTTGCTTTTGGGCTTCGTAACCATGGCTCTTTATGAATAAAAGTACAATGTACAGTTGCAGGCCAGCGGCTAAGCGTCATTACACCAGATTGTACATTGCCACTTTTATAACCGGGCGAAAAACGCCAAAAAGGTTTAAGGCTAGTAAGGCGTGTATCTACAATAGCCTCTTGTAATAAAACAATATCAGCAGTTTCATTAAGGTGAGTTAAATCTTTATATAGGCCTTGGTTTTGTGCCTTATAAATATTCCATGAGAGTAACCTAGCTTGTTGAGGAACAATAAACTTACGGCTGTATGTTTTTTGCCTACTTGCCTGTAGTTGCTGATTACAACGCAGAGGAGTATATGCGGTTTCGGTTATACCTTGCGCTTCATCTGATGGGTTTAGTTGTGCTAGCGCCAAGCTAGAGTTTATAGTTAAAAAAGAGCATGCAGCAATAATGCAACGTATTAGCTTTTTGTGCATTTAATACCTTATTTAAAATTAGCCGTGAGCAATATCAATAGTGTGTACTTTGGGTGGTTTAAGCGTTAAAAGTTCATTTTTTAAGTGGTGTTTAAGTAGGGTAATACTTTGTGCTTGAAGTTTAAAGAGAGTTTTAATCACTGTGTTAATTATGTACTAGGCTTACATCCTTGTAAGCAACTACAATGCTATTGTTACTCGTAACGCAGTGCATCTATAGGGTTGAGCCTGGCGGCTTTAATGGCTGGGGCTAAACCAAACACTATGCCAATTAATGAAGTAAAACCAAACGACAACATTACCGCCCATGCCGGAATATACGCATCTGGCATGCTAGGAACCATAAACGAAATAAGCCCCGCTGCGCCATAACCAATGGCAAGCCCAATCAACCCGCCAAATAGCGATAACACCACAGCCTCAACTAAAAACTGCAACATTATAAAGCCGGGTGTAGCGCCTAGCGCTTTAAGGGTGCCAATCACGCGGGTGCGCTCAGTTACCGACACTAACATAATATTCATTACACCTATGCCACCAACTAATAAGCTAATACCAACAATACCTGCGGTTATGGCAGTGGCACTACCGGTAAATTTATCTACTTGGGCGCGGGCTTTTTCAGCAGTTTCAAATTCAAAGTCATTGTCGTCGCCGTCTTTAAGTTTATGTAACTGGCGCAGTATACGAGTAATTTTTGCTAGTACCTGCTCTTCGTTAGCGTTATCTTCAAGCCTAAACATAATTTGTACATTACTTTGCGTATTGCCTCCCTCTAACGCACTCATAGTGCTAATGGGAATATTAATATAATCGTCTTGATCAAAGCCCAAAAAGCTACCTTGTTTTTCGGCTACACCAATAATTCTAAACCATTCGCCACCTAGCTTTATGTATTCGCCTACCGGATTGCTGGGTAAGTTTAATTTTTCGATAATTGACGGCCCAATAAAAGCTACGCGGCGGCGTTTTTCGTCGTCTTCAGCGCGAATAAAACGGCCTAGATCGGGGTAGGTACGGTATGCTTTTTGATAGTCTTGCTCAGTACCCATAACCCGCGATGAATGACTTTTATTACCATACTCAGCTCCGCCCGAAAAACGCCAAGTAAACATTAGTGCGGTGAGTGTTTCTGCTTCTTTTACTCGTGCTTTTAAGGTTAAAAAATCGTCGTAGCTAAGTTTTGCATTTTTACCAACCATTTCTAGCTCAATACTGGTATACGCCTTAATAGTAGTTACATCGGGCGACATATCAGCGAACTGATCGTTTATTTGCTTGGTAAAGCCTTGCATTACAGCAACCACAGTTACTACTGCGGCCACGCCAATAATAATACCTAAACAGGTGAGGGCAGAGCGCATAGCATTTGCTTTAATTGCCGAAAATGCGGCTTTAGTGCCTTCCATAGTGGCCAGTGCAAGTTTAAACATGCTGCCTTGCTCCTTGGTTTTTAGTTACGTCACTCACTACTTTACCATCCACTAAGCGAATTACCCGCTGACAGTGGTCGGCAATTTCTTGCTCATGTGTAACCAAAATAATGGTATGCCCTTCGTTATGCAGCTCATCAAATAAGGCCATAATTTCGTGGGTGGTTTTACTGTCTAAGTTACCGGTTGGCTCATCACCTAATAATATATGCGGTTTAGTGACTAAAGCACGAGCAATAGCAACTCGTTGACGTTGCCCGCCCGACAGCTGGCTTGATAAGTGATTTACTTTGTCGGCTAAGCCCACGCGCTTTAGCGCCTCAAGGGCTTGTTGTTTGCGTTGTTTGCTAGGGGTAAAGCGGTAAACTAAAGGCTGCATTACATTTTCTAGCGCCGATGCGCGTGGTAATAAGTTAAAGCTTTGAAATATAAATCCGACGCTTTCGTTGCGTTGGTGCGCAAGCTCGGTTTCGGTCATACTTTTTACTAACTTATCTTTTAAATAATACTCGCCGCTGGTGGGGGTATCTAAGCAGCCTAACAAATTCATTAGGGTAGACTTGCCAGATCCTGAGGGGCCAATAATGGCCACATATTCATTGGGCATAATGCTAATGTTTACATCATCAAGTGCTTTAAATATCTCAGCGCCCATTTTGTATTGTTTATTAATATGCTCAAGCTTGATCACCGCAGTCATTAGTTGTTTTCCTTCGCAGCGGCTTTTACTTTTACTGTGTCGCCTTCTTTTAAAGTACTAATAGGGCGAGCCGGGCCAATAACTATTTTGTCACCTTCATTGAGCCCCTCGGTAATTGCTTGTTCAATATCTGATGATATACCAACAGTTACGGTTACTTTACTAACGCTGTTGTCGTTATTTAGGCGCCAAACAAAGGTGCTGTCGTCTTGTTTTTGAATTGCTTCTATTGGTAACTTTAAACCATTTTCGGCAATGCTGGTGGCAATTTCTGCTCTACAGCTCATTCCGGCATATAGTTGACGATCGGTAGCATCGAGTAATACTTTTACCTTAAATGATAACCCTTGTGAGCCAGGCTGATTTTTAGCCGAGGTACCAATGTTTATTACTGTGCCAGTAAAAGGATTATTAGGATAAGCAGCGGCATAAATATTTGCTTTTTGGTGGAGTTTAATACTGGCTATGTCGGTTTCATCAACCCGCAACTCAGCTAAAATAGCACTGGGGTCAGCAACCAGCATTAAATCAGAGCCTATTATATTGGTCGTTCCGGCAATAACCGTTTCGCCTTCTTTAATATTAACCGAAGCCAATAGGCCACTCATAGGCGCTTTAAAAACACTTTTATTTAACCGATCTTGGGCAATTTGCAACGACGCATGAGCTTGGTTAAACGACTCTTTACGAGATTCAATATCTATTTTAGCTAAGTCGCGGGCACTTGCTAGGTTTTCATAGGCTTCTTCATTGCCCAAACCGACATCGTAAAGCTCTTTTTGTCTTTTTAGTTGGCGCTCAAAGTTAACTAAGCGAATTTGGCTATGTTTAATTTCTATTTCGGTGGCACGTAGTAGCGCTTTATTGCGGGTTACTTCAGATTCAAATGCAGTGGTATCAAGGCGCATTAAAATATCGCCTTGTTTTACACTTTGGCCTTCTTCGACAAATACTTTATCTACTCGGCCGGTAACTTCAGAGCGCAGCTGAACTTGAGTATTAAATACTAAGTTACCAGACGCCATTATTGAGTCGGCAATATTGCCTAGTTCAACATGGGCGATATTTACCTCGGGCTGTTTTTTATCACCAGAAATTTGTTTTGATACAATTAACGCTATAAAAGCGGCAATAGCGAGTGTGATGATAATGGCTTTTTTCATTTTATCGGTCCGTGAGTGAAAATGTGCAGAGGCTAACTTGCCTCTGCATAATAATTAAAGTGCGGCTATAATCGCCCAAACACTAAAAATAATAATACTTGGTAAGGCTGCAAACAGCAGTGCTTTATTAGTTGAGAAATTAGTCCAGCATTTTAGCCCAACCATGCCCAGCGCAATGCTCCAAATAGTGAACAGGTTAATTGATTCTAGTAAGGTATAAAAAGTATGTGTGGCATCAAGCCCAACAATGAGCTGATTGATAGAAGCGTAACTAAACACCGCTTGTTGCGAAATTTGATCTGTGTTGGCCATTAATACTAAGGCGATAGTGCCAAGGCTTGAAATAACCGTAGGCATCATTGTCCATAATGAAAAGCCATACCAAGCACCGTAACTATGTTGTGAGTTAGGATCGAGTTTAGCTATCAGCATATAATAAAGTGCAACTAAAGCATTCATTATTACTATGCCAATAATACCGCCGATCATGCCAAACCACATTTGGTTTGGGGCATTTTGTTCAATCGCTTGACGAATCATTTTTTGCTCGCCAATAGTGGCATCAACACTTGAAACGGCTACTTGCTCATTAATTAAAAACTGTATATCAACACTATTATAAAAAACAAACATACTCGCGGCGGTGGCAACTGCTATACAAATAAGGGCCAACCATGACCAGCCTTTTGCTTGCTCTATACCATTAAACGCTTTACTTGGGCTGATATAAATATCGATTAGTGCGCTTAGCGCGTTAGGTGACTTCATTATTATTCCTTAATAACCTAATTTGGGGGGAATTACTGGCTATAGCATAAGGCAAAATGAGGATAAGGTGATTATTTTATTGTAACGGTTTGTTAACGTAGTTTGTTTAGTGGCCAGGTTATTTATGCTGCTAAAACTAAAAAAGAGCCTTTCGGCTCTTGGGTTGCAGCAATTACAGTGCAATTTTTAAAGTGTAAAGTCTACTGAATAAGCAACATAGGCTTTTACGTCAGAGCCATCTATATCGGTATCAGATAAACCAAAAGTGAAACCATCTTTAGATACTGCTATGCCATAATCAATAATATTGTCATCACCTATAAAATCACCAGAGTAGTGGCCTAAATGAAATGCTATTTCGGTGCCGTTATTGCCAACAGCAAAAGCATAATCTGCCTTTAGGTAAAGTGAGTCAGCAAAGTCTGTACCGTCACCACTTGCTGCAGAGGTTGCTAATACAGCAGCACCAAAGGTGAAGCCTTTTACACTTATACTGCCGTAAATCTCAGAAAAGTCAGCATCAGCCGTGGAAGCTGCATCTGGGTATGCATAATAAATGTAACCAACATCGTAGCTCACGCTTTCATTAATAGCGCCACCAAAGCCTGCATACAAGTCTAATTCATAGGTCATCTCATCGGCCCAAGAGGCATTTGATGCCCAAGCACCGGCATAAAAACCAGACTTGTTGGTGTAGTCAATGCCGCCTGAAATGGCTGCATCACCACTGGTTTGTTCTTGTCCGCGCCATAAATAGTTTGATGTTGCTGCCGCATTAGCGGTTACTTCAGCATAGGCTGCTGTTGATGCGACACTAACTAAAGAGAGTGCTGTTATTGTTATGACTTTTTGTAGTTTTAGCATGTTTTAGTTCCTGTTATATGATTGCATGCCAAAGCTTTAAGGCTTATAGCTTGGCAGCATTTTATTATTTAACAGAAAAGAAGATTGCACGGGGTATGCCAGCTTCACTTTATTGCAGTGAATATGGTTTTAGGTGTTTTAAAACAATAGCTTATAATTAGTAGAGGGAGAGGTGCAGAGATAAGATTTTAAGGGGTTTTACATTTGTGGTGCATAAATTAACCTAGCTGCACCAAATCGGCGCTGCTAGGTTAGTTATTAATAATTAACCAAAAATAGTACGCATTAAGCTAATTGTTTCGTTAACTCCACGACCTTTTTGTACTTCATTAATAATAGAATCACGTTTGCTACGAATATGCTCAGGAATATCGTCAGCTGCAAGTGCGCGGTCTACTAAAATTTCTGCAGATTCTTTACCTCTACGCTTAGTTTTACCTGTACCTGAAGTACTGCGCTTTGGCTTGCTTAGCAGCTTGATGTAATTAGAACTATCGGCTGTTGTGGTGTCTGCATAGTAAAAAAAGCACGGAATAAGCGCTTTAATGCTTACCAGCTGCTCTTCTAATTCGTTGTCTGCTTTAGCCATTTTAAACCAAGACAGAGTTTGAATTTTCTGTACTATGTCTTGCCAGTAACGCTCAAAGTCAGTGTTTTTTAGCTTGCTAACACCCAGTGCGCCACATAAAGCATCTAATCTATTATTGCTAATAGGAGTAAATACGTCAGGACGACGCATCGCTAATAAGCGAGTCGCTGGAGCGAGCGTTGGCTTTTCGTTACCATCGCTAAAAGCTTTTAAGTAAGCAGCAACAAATTGCTGGTACTCATAATGAGTAATATTACCTTCCAACGGAATATTGCTAAGTGCATCATCAAACGCATCAGGCATATCAGCCAGTAGTTGATGAAACGCTTTAGCGCTTTTAGTTGATGCAAACCATTCAACATCAAAGTTGTAAGTGCTTGGATCAAGCGATGCCATGTGCTTACCACTAAACGCAAGTAAGTCTTCTGGGGTCATATCTTTAAGTGATTGCGGGCGAATGCTTGCAATGTAGCTTGTTAAGCGAAGCTGCTCATCAAGTGCAATAAGATCTTTGTGCTGCTCAATAAATGTAGTTACTACAGGCCAAGGCGCTACACGTAACGTTTTAACTTGTAAAAAGCTAATAGCAGAAATAAGTTGGTCGTGCAGTTTTTTTAGTACTGGTAACTGTTGCGGCTCTAGCAAGTCGTAATTCATACGATCTTTGCTTGCGTTAAGCAGTTCATAGCACCAAAGTAAAAAATCATCTGGGTGGTTTTCTACTTTCACGGCCATTAGATTTAGGCTGAGTTCTGAGGATTGCTTCAGAATGTTTTGGTATATTTGGTTTTCTTGCTCGCCTAGCGACATTTGTGACGGTGAAATTAGCAGTTTTTTCATGCCTTGTAGAACCTCGAGTTAGATGCATTTTTTAGCTGGTCTATTTTAGCGCAAATCTTGCAATAACAACAGAGGCATATACAAGCCTTAAGAATACAACAGTTAAAGTGCTCATAATTATTAATTTATTAAAACAATAAAATAGTTAACTTAAGTGACGAAAACTCAATTAGTTTAGATTGTTTGAAAATCATACGACAGTGTGTTTTTCATGTCTTACTTGTTGAAAAGTAATGATTTGTTGTTTTTTATAAAGTGAGCATGTGTTGTTTGTTAATATTTAAATAGTGTTGATATTATTAGCGCGTAGATTCATCATTAAAAAATAAATTAGTTGAAAGTTATTTTTTTTAGTACTGACAATGATTTTAGTGATAACTCTCGCTATGATATGAGTATTATTTGCACATTTGAAAGGACGATCATGAAAACCTTATTTAAAATTATAGGTGTAATACTGCTGTTATGTATTGCACTTATCGTTGCAGCACCCTTTTTAATTCCTACTGATGCTATTTTTAATAAAGTCTCTGAGCAGGTAGAACAAACCACAGGACGTACATTAACTATTAAAGGCGATAAAACGCTGAGTGTATTTCCTGCATTAAAATTAGAACTTAATGATGTACATTTTGCCAACATGAAATCGGGCTCTCGCGCCGATATGGCAAGTATGCAGCAGCTTGCAGTACACATCCCTTGGCTATCGCTATTAGATGGTGAATTTAAACTCGATAAGTTTGTTATTAACGAGCCTGATATTTTATTAGAGACCGATAAAAACGGTAAAGCTAACTGGCAGCTATTTGATGCGGTAGCTGAGCAGCCTAAAGAGCAAACAGGATCTGCGGAAGCTATAAAATTACCTGAGAACTTTGACATTGAGCTAGGGGAGGTTGCCATTTATGGTGGTACCTTTACTTATTTAGATGGTAAAACCGGGGTTAAACAGCAAATAAGTGATTTAGAGCTGGCTATTTTACTTCCATCACTGCGTAAAACATTAGAAGTAAAAGGCGCAATAACTTACATGCAAGAGCGCTTTGAGCTTGATGTAAAACTAGATACGCCAGCAAAAGCGATCGAAGGCACTACTTTTAATATTCAGCAGAGTTTAGATTCACGTTTAGTTGATTTAACCTTTGAGGGAACTATTGCTAAACAAGGCCAAGATATAAAAGGTCAGTTAGCGCTAAGTGGAGACTCGGTAAAAAATATAGCCAAATGGCAAGGTGTAGAGTTAAACGCCAAAGAGAACGCCTTTAATGCTTTTAGTGTAAATGGCAAAATGCATTTAGCGGGTGAGCAATTTAAGCTTGAAGAGCTTATTGCCACATTAGATGCACTGCAAATAAAAGGTAAAAGTGAGCTTAATTTAGGTAAACGACTTGCTGTAATGGCAAACATTGACTTAGGTATGCTTGACTTAAACCCATACTTACCAGAAGCCGTAGCTAAAAAAGAGCAGCCAACTACAGACGAAACTAAACCAGCAGAGCCTATTGTATGGGACGACACTAAAATAGACTTAAGTGCCTTAAATACGCTTGATGCTAATGTAGTAATACGTTCAAGCGGTTTAAAAGCTAACGATATTAAACTCGGTGCAAACCAATTTACAGTAGTGTTAAAAAATAGTGTCGCTAAATTAAGCTTAGATAACTTTGCAGCCTATGAGGGAACAGGGAAAGGGGCAATTAATATTAATGCCCAGCAAATACCTTATAAAATAACCACTAATTTTGATTTGGCAGGTATTGATGCACAACCGTTATTAACCGATGCCGCAGGATTTGATAAATTAATGGGTAATGGCTCATTAAATTGGAACTTAACCACAAATGGGCAAAGCCAAAAAGAGTTTGTTAACGCACTTAATGGTGAGTTAGGGTTTGAGTTTGCTAATGGCGCAGTACAAGGCGCAAATATAGCTGAAATGATTCGCAAAGGTAAAGAGTTGCTTAAAGGTAATGTAGGGGCTGTATCAGAAGGACTAGATACTGGCTTTGATAAGTCACAGCAAACCGACTTCTCAGCATTAACGGGTAGCTTTAAGTTTACTAATGGGGTGGGCCATAATAACGACCTGTCGTTAATCAGCCCACTGATCCGTATTTCAGGCGAAGGTGATGTGGATTTACCTAATACTATTATTAATTACCGACTAGTAACCGGTATAGTCGGTTCTATTGAGGGGCAGGGTACAACCGATGATAGTACCGGCTTTAAAATACCACTGCGTATTAAAGGGCCATTCCATGATGTAGGCATTAAGCTTGATTTTGGTAATGCGCTTAAAGAAGAAGCAAAAGAAAAGCTCAAAGAAAAAGCAAAAGACAAACTTAAAGATAAATTGAAAGGTTTGTTTGGCTAAAACCCTGATAAATAATCTACAAGGCACTAAGATAGTGCCTTGTTTGTTTTGTAACCATATGTAAAATAGCTAGATAGCCGTAATTACTCAATATTAATTAGCTTTCCCTCATAATTAATTAAAAAATAACCTACCGCTCCCCCCGTAATGCTGGTACAATTGCCCGCCCTTAAGAGACAACTAGCTTGTTTTTTGAGTGGATTTCAATCGAAATGTCTTGATTTTAAACGAATTTAAGACAAGTTGTAATTACTACACCGGAGGTCATTAACATGATCCAAATGCAAACTCAGCTGGAAGTTGCTGATAACAGCGGCGCTCGCAAAGTGCAGTGTATAAAAGTCCTTGGTGGTTCTCACCGTCGCTATGCAGCGATTGGCGACATCATTAAAGTTTCTGTAAAAGAAGCTATTCCTCGCGGTAAAGTGAAGAAAGGTGATGTTAAAAACGCGGTAGTTGTGCGCACCAAAAAAGGCGTTCGTCGTCCAGACGGTTCTTTGATCCGTTTCGATAGCAATGCAGCTGTTATCTTAAATGATAACTTGCAGCCTATTGGTACTCGTATCTTCGGCCCTGTGACTCGTGAACTTCGTAATGATAAGTTCATGAAAATCGTTTCACTAGCCCCAGAAGTACTGTAAGGAGTCTATCATGGCAGCAAAAATCCGTCGTGATGACGAAGTAATCGTTCTAGCAGGTAAAGACAAAGGTAAGCGCGGAAAAGTGCTTTCAGTTGTTACTGAATCTGGAAGATTATTTGTCGAAGGCATAAACTTGATCAAAAAGCACCAAAAGCCGGTTCCACAATTGAACCAGCCTGGCGGTATTGTTGAGAAAGAAGCGTCTATCGACGTATCAAACGTTGCGATCTACAACTCGGAAACGAGTAAAGCAGATCGTGTAGGTTTCAAGATTGAAGATGGTAAGAAATTACGTATCTTTAAATCTACTGGTAAAACTATTTAATAGTTGGAGTAGAATGATGGCGAAACTGCATGAAGTATATAAAGACAAAGTAGTAGCTGAACTTCAAGAGAAGTTTGGTTTCAGCTCTGTCATGCAAGTCCCTCTGATCGAAAAGATCACATTGAATATGGGCGTGGGCGAAGCCCTAGCTGACAAGAAAATTCTAGATAACGCTGTTGCGGATCTAGCTGCAATCTCTGGTCAGAAACCTCTAATCACTAAAGCACGCAAATCTGTTGCTGGCTTCAAAGTGCGTGAAGGTTACCCGATAGGTTGTAAAGTAACCCTACGTGGCGAACGTATGTGGGACTTTTTTGAGCGTTTGGTATCAATCGCTATCCCACGTATTCGCGACTTCCGTGGCGTAAGTGCTAAGTCTTTTGATGGACGTGGCAACTACAGCATGGGCGTACGTGAACAAATCATCTTCCCAGAAATCGATTACGATAAAGTAGACCGTGTACGCGGTATGGATATTACTATCACTACTTCTGCGAAATCTGATGAGGAAGGCCGTGCGTTGTTAGAAGCGTTTAACTTCCCATTCAAGAAATAAGGGTAGGGTTATGGCAAAGAATTCTATGAAAGCGCGCGAAGCAAAGCGCACAAAACTAGTTGCTCAGTTCGCTGAAAAGCGCACAGCACTAAAAGCTATCATCAGTGATGTTAATACATCTGAAGATGATCGTTGGGACGCGGTACTTAAGCTACAAGCTTTACCACGTGATTCTAGCCCTGTACGTCAGCGTAATCGTTGTAACATTACGGGCCGCCCACATGGTTTCCTTCGCAAATTCGGCATGAGCCGTATTAAAGTTCGCGAAGCAGCTATGCGCGGTGAAATTCCTGGCCTTAAAAAAGCTAGCTGGTAAAAGAATCACGGGAGTAAGACTATGAGCTTGCAAGATCCTATCGCGGATTTGTTTACACGAATCCGTAACGGTCAGTCAGCGAAGAAAGTATCTGTAACGATGCCTAATTCAAAACTGAAAGTAGCAGTAGCTAAAGTATTAAAAAATGAAGGTTACATCGCTGATTTCGCAATCAATGGCGACGTAAAACCTGAGCTTTCTATCGAATTGAAGTACTTCGAAGGCAAAGCTGTTATTGAAAATATCCAGCGTGTTAGCCGCCCTGGTTTACGTATCTATAAGAGACGTGACGAATTACCAAAGGTAATGGGTGGTCTAGGTATCGCTATCGTATCAACTTCTAAAGGCCTAATGACAGACCGCGCAGCACGTAGTGCAGGCGTTGGTGGTGAAATCATTGGTTTTGTAGCTTAATCGGAGGGGAACTATGTCTCGCATAGCAAAGGCACCAATTAGTGTTCCTGCCGGTGTAGAAGTTACATTAAAAGGCCAGGAAATCACAGTTAAAGGCAAAAACGGTGAATTAACTCGTACTATCAACAACGCTGTTGAAGTAAAAGTTGAAGAAAACGTTATTACAACTTTACCTCGTGAAGGCGTAACAGATGCATGGGCTCAAGCAGGTACTGCTCGCGCTCTAATCAACAATATGATTGTTGGTACGCATGAAGGTTACGAGAAGAAACTTCAGTTAGTAGGCGTTGGTTACCGTGCAGCAGCTAAGGGTAAAACATTAGATTTAACTCTTGGTTTCTCGCATCCAGTTCATTTCGCAGTTCCTGAAGGAATTACGATTGAAACTCCAAGCCAAACAGAAGTTCTAGTTAAGGGCGTAGATAAGCAGTTAGTTGGTCAAACAGCTGCTAACATTCGTGCATACCGTAAACCTGAGCCATATAAAGGCAAGGGTGTTCGTTATTCAGATGAGAATGTGCGCCGTAAAGAGGCTAAGAAGAAGTAAGGTAAGACGATGGATAAAAAAACAGCTCGTCTACGTCGTGCTAAACGCACTCGTAGAAATTATATTGAACAAGGCACAACGCGTCTTGTTATCCACCGCACGCCACGTCACATATACGCTCAAGTAGTTACTGCTGAGGGTACTGTACTGGCTGCTGCTTCTACTGTTGAAAAAGCTATTTGCGAAACAGTTAAAGGCACCGGCAACGTTGCAGCTGCGCAAGCAGTTGGTAAAGCGGTTGCTGAACGTGCGGCTGACAAAGGCATCGAAAAGATTGCTTTTGATCGTAGTGGCTTTAAATATCACGGCCGTGTGAAGGCGCTAGCTGATGCTGCGCGTGAAGCCGGTTTGCAATTCTAGGAGTAGACAATGGCTAACGTAGAAGCAAAGCAACAACAGCCTGATCTAGCTGAAAAGCTAATCGCGGTGAACCGTGTGTCTAAAGTAGTTAAAGGTGGTCGTATCTTTAGCTTTACAGCACTAACAGTAGTTGGTGATGGCGCAGGTAAAGTAGGTTTTGGTTATGGTAAAGCACGTGAAGTTCCAGCTGCTATTCAAAAAGCAATGGAAAAAGCACGTCGCAATATGATCAATGTAGACCTAAATGGCAACACATTACAGCATCCTGTTAAAGGACGTCATGCTGGCTCACAAGTGTTTATGAAACCAGCCTCTGAAGGTACTGGTATCATCGCTGGTGGTGCAATGCGTGCGGTACTAGAAGTGACTGGTGTGCAGAACGTACTTTCTAAATGTTACGGTTCTACTAACCCAATCAACGTAGTGCGTGCAACAATCTCTGCTCTTGAGAATATGAATTCTCCTCAGTCGATTGCTGCTAAACGTGGTCTTCGCATAGACGAGATACTGGGGTAACCATGGCAAATCAAACTGTAAAAGTAACACAAGTAAAAAGCTCTATCGGTCGTTTACCGAAACATAAAGCTACATTACGCGGTCTTGGTTTACGTCGTATCAACCACACTGTTGAGTTAGAAGACACAGCATGTGTACGTGGTATGATAAACCAGGTTTCTTACATGGTTAAGGTAGAGGGTTAATTTCATGCATTTGAATACACTTTCACCTGCTGCAGGTTCAAAAACTGCTCCAAAACGTGTTGGTCGTGGTATCGGTTCTGGTCTTGGTAAGACTGGTGGCCGTGGTCACAAAGGTCAAAAATCACGTTCTGGCGGTAAAGTACGCGTTGGTTTCGAAGGCGGTCAAATGCCTATGCAACGTCGTCTACCTAAGTTCGGTTTCACTTCTCGCAAATCATTAGTATCTGCAGAAATAAACCTATACGAAATCGCTAAAGTAGAAGGCGATGTGGTAGACCTAAGCGCGTTACAAGCAGCTGGTCTAGTTAAAAAGAACGTTTTGTTCGTTAAAGTTGTTAAATCTGGCGAAGTTTCACGCGCTGTTACCGTTAAGGGCCTTAGAGCCACTAAAGGTGCACGCGAAGCTATCGAAGCTGCCGGAGGCAAGGTAGAAGACTAAGGAAGTACTAATGGCTAAACCAGGTCAAGATATGCAAAGTGCACAAGGTGGACTTTCGGAATTGAAGCGCCGATTACTCTTCGTATTAGGTGCTATCATTATATACCGTCTAGGTTCATTTGTGCCGATCCCTGGGATTGACGCCGCTGTACTTGCCGATTTCTTCGAGCAACAAAAGGGCACCATTGTTGAGATGTTCAACATGTTTAGCGGTGGTGCGCTTGAGCGAGCTTCAGTGTTAGCACTGGGTATTATGCCGTATATCTCGGCTTCGATTATTACGCAACTATTAACGCATATGTATCCTCCGTTTATAGAGCTTAAGAAAGAAGGTGAGCAAGGGCGTAAAAAAATTAGCCAGTACACACGCTATGGCACGCTTGTGCTTGCTACTATCCAATCAATCGGTATTGCCACAAGCTTACCGGGCATGATGGAAGGGTTAGTTGTTAACCCTGGTATGGGTTTCTATTTCACCGCAGTGGTGAGTTTAGTGACTGGTACTATGTTCCTTATGTGGTTGGGCGAACAAATAACAGAACGTGGTATTGGTAACGGTATCTCTGTTTTAATATTTGTTGGTATTGTAGCTAACCTGCCGTCTGCTATTGGTTCGACAGCTGAAATGGCGCGCCAAGGTGATTTGAATGTTTTTGTACTGTTGATGGTTGCGGTAATCGTATTCGCTGTTACTTATCTTGTAGTGTTTTTTGAACGTGGCCAACGACGTATTGTTGTTAACTACGCTAAACGCCAACAAGGTCGTCAAGTATTTGCTGCCCAAAGCACGCATTTACCACTAAAAGTAAATATGGCGGGTGTTATTCCACCAATTTTCGCTAGCAGTATAATTCTGTTCCCTGGTACAATTGCCAGCTGGTTCGGCCAGGGTGAAGGTCCGGTCGCTGATGTGTTACAAGCTATAGCTACAACGTTGACCCCAGGTCAGCCATTGTATGCAATGGTTTTAGCAGCAGCTATCATCTTCTTCTGCTTTTTCTACACAGCGTTGGTGTTTAACCCACGTGAAACAGCAGATAACCTGAAGAAATCTGGCGCATTTATCCCAGGTATTCGTCCAGGTGAGCAGACATCTAAATACATTGATAAAGTGATGACACGCCTGACATTGGCAGGTGCTTTGTATATAACCTTTATCTGTCTGGTGCCTGAATTCATGACAATGGCATGGCAAACGCCATTCTACTTCGGCGGTACATCAATTTTGATTATCGTAGTTGTTATCATGGACTTTATGGCACAAGTACAGACTCACCTGATGTCTCATCAGTATGATTCTGTGCTGAAAAAAGCGAACCTTAAAGGCTATGGTCGATAAGGTCAGTTTACGGAGTTGAGCAATGAAAGTACGTGCTTCCGTTAAGAAAATATGCCGTAACTGTAAAGTTATTAAACGTGCTGGTGTAGTACGCGTAATTTGCAGTGAGCCTAAGCATAAGCAAAGGCAAGGTTAAGTAAACAGCGTGCAGGCTGAGTTTTCTCGGCCTGTGTTTTTAGTAGTGATTTGGTCTTCGTTTGAGTATCCTTACGGGCTCTTCAAACAGATGATTACCAAATTCGAATATAGGAGATGTGTTAGTGGCCCGTATTGCTGGCATTAACGTCCCTGATCATAAACATGCAGTTATTGGTTTAACAGCTATTTATGGCATAGGTAAGACTCGCTCTAAGGCTATCTTAGCAGCGACTGGTATCGCCGAGACCACAAAAATCGGTGAACTTTCAGACGAAACTCTTGACGTATTGCGTGATGCAGTTGGCAAGTACACCGTTGAAGGTGATCTTCGTCGTGAAGTTACTTTAAATATCAAGCGCCTAATGGACCTTGGTTGTTATCGTGGCCTACGTCACCGTCGCTCTTTACCACTACGTGGTCAAAGAACTAAGACTAACGCGCGTACCCGTAAGGGTCCTCGTAAGCCTATTAAGCGATAAGGGGATAGTATTATGGCTAAGACACCAATTCGTCGTAAAAAGGTTAAAAAACAAGTTGCTGATGGTATGGCTCATGTTCATGCTTCTTTCAACAACACTATTGTAACGATTACCGATCGTCAAGGTAATGCACTATCATGGGCTACTGCCGGTGGTTCAGGTTTCCGTGGTTCACGTAAATCTACTCCATTTGCTGCTCAGGTTGCTGCAGAGCGTGCAGGTACTGCTGCTCAAGAATACGGTTTAAAAAATCTAGAAGTTTTCATCAAAGGTCCAGGTCCAGGTCGTGAATCTGCTGTACGTGCTTTGAATGCTGCTGGCTACCGTATTACCAACATTACTGACGTGACGCCAATACCACATAATGGTTGTCGTCCACCGAAGAAACGTCGCGTTTAACAATAGGTTAGGAGAAATAACATGGCAAGATATTTGGGCCCTAAGCTCAAGCTGAGTCGTCGTGAAGGCACTGACCTGTTCCTTAAGAGCGGCGTAAGAGCTATCGACTCTAAGTGTAAACTTGAGACTGCACCTGGTCAGCATGGCGCTCGTAAAGGTCGCTTATCTGATTACGGTTTACAATTACGTGAAAAGCAAAAAGTACGTCGTATCTACGGTGTATTAGAAAAGCAATTCCGTAACTACTACAAAGAAGCTGCTCGCCTTAAAGGTAATACAGGTGAAAACTTGTTACAGCTATTAGAGCAACGTTTAGACAATGTTGTATATCGCATGGGTTTTGCTAGCACACGTGCAGAAGCACGTCAGTTAGTAAGCCATAAAGCGATTTTAGTTAATGGTCGTGTTGTGAATGTTCCTTCGTACGTAATTGCTCCAGAAGATACTGTTGTAATCCGTGAGAAGTCTAAAACACAAGCACGTATCATCGCTGCTCTAGAGTTGGCTGAGCAACGTGAAAAGCCGACTTGGGTTGAAGTTGACGGTAAGAAATTGGAAGGCAGCTTTAAGCGTCTACCTGAGCGTTCAGATCTGTCTGCGGACATTAATGAACAACTAATCGTCGAACTTTACTCTAAGTAAAGTTAAGAGTTAAGAGAGGATAAAATGCAGGGTTCTGTTACAGAATTTCTAAAACCAAGGTTAGTCGATATCGACGCTATCAACCCAACACGTTCTAAAATAGTTTTAGAACCACTTGAGCGTGGCTTCGGTCACACTTTGGGTAATGCCTTACGCCGTATACTGCTTTCATCTATGCCTGGATGTGCAGTAACTGAAGTTGAAATCGACGGTGTATTGCATGAGTACAGCGCGAAAGAAGGCGTTCAAGAAGACATCATTGAAATACTATTAAACCTAAAAGGTTTAGCAGTAACGTTAGAAGGCAAAGATGAAGTTTTTCTGACCCTGGCTAAATCTGGTGTAGGCCCTGTGACTGCGTCAGATATTCAGCACGATGGCGATGTAACAATTGCTAACCCAGATCATGTTATTTGTAATTTAACAACAAATAACAGCGAGATCAGCATGCGTATTCGTGTTGAACGTGGTCGTGGTTATGTGCCGGCATCTAGTCGTTTATCCTCTGATGACGATGAGCGTCCAATTGGTAGATTGTTGCTTGATGCATCATTTAGCCCAGTTGAACGTATTGCGTACTCGGTTGAATCAGCTCGAGTTGAGCAACGTACAGATTTAGACAAGTTAATCATTGATATGGAAACAAACGGCACTTTAGATCCAGAAGAAGCGATCCGCCGTGCGTCTACTATCTTAGCTGAGCAATTAGATGCATTCGTAGATTTACGTGATGTAACTGAGCCAGAAGAGAAAGAAGAGAAGCCAGAATTCGATCCTATTCTACTTCGTCCAGTTGATGATCTTGAACTAACAGTACGCTCAGCAAATTGTTTGAAAGCCGAGCAAATTCAATATATCGGTGATTTAGTTCAGCGCACTGAAGTTGAGCTTCTTAAAACGCCTAATTTAGGTAAGAAGTCTCTAACTGAAATTAAAGACGTGCTAGCTTCACGTGGACTTTCTCTAGGCATGCGCCTAGAAAATTGGCCACCTGCAAGTTTAGCTGAATAATCTAAATCACTATATTAGTTTAGTTAGAAGGATAGGGTCATGCGCCATCGTAAGAGTGGTCGTCAATTAAACCGTAACAGTAGCCATCGTAAAGCGATGTTTAGCAATATGGCAGGTTCTTTGGTGAAACATGAAATCATCAAAACTACTTTGCCTAAAGCGAAAGAGTTACGTCGTGTAATTGAACCTTTAATCACACTGGCTAAGACTGACAGTGTAGCAAATCGCCGTTTAGCGTTTGCTCGCACGCGTGATAATGAAGTTGTTGGTAAGTTATTCAGTGAAATCGGTCCACGTAACGCGGATCGTCCAGGTGGTTACACTCGTATTCTTAAGTGTGGCTTCCGTACTGGTGATAATGCACCAATGGCTTATATTGAACTAGTTGGTCGCCCAGCGACTAGCGAAGCAGTTCAAGAAGACGCACAGTCTGCAGAGTAAGTCTTAAAGAAACCTAAAAGCCGAGCCTATGCTCGGCTTTTTCTTGCCTAAAATTTGTTAATCTATATGAATCAGTGAGTACCTTCTATTATGATCGTTTACGAGTACTGACTCATAGATTCTAAATTGATAAGTTGTTTTAACGCCTGCTTTAATATCCCTACCAAGTTACTCTTTACTTATTACTCATTCAAAATAGCCTATCAGATCATGGTTAAGGATTATCTTCATTATATATTGTTCGTTTAGAGCTATTATATAATACAACTCCAAAACTTAGATTATCCAGTAGAGCGGCCCACTACGAAGTTTATATTTATAAATCTGATTATAAGACATAACGTGTACTCATTTACCTATATACCTATATACCTATATTAAGAATCTCATATCAAGGTTGAGTATTACGGCCTAAGTAAACTTACTTCTTAATATTATTAAATTATGATTAAACATAGCTCGATCAATTCAATTTTCGCCTTTTGATTACTTTAAATGATTTTAAGTAATACGAGTCTTCTCATATTGGTTAGTTATTTAGCATAGATGATCCAAATATGTCTTTATTCATTAGTAGTTGTCATAACTTTAATTTCAAATAGCGCTATAAATGTCTTAATGATAGTAGTTTAGTTGTGTTTTTAAGCGTTTAGCTCAAATACTCAGCGAACAGCAGTTTATTTCAAGTTTTCTTTAAAAAACAGTTGATCTGTTTTCGGATCTCCCTATAATGCGACCCCACTGAGAAGGGAAACGCCGAAGCATAGCAAGGCAGCAACTACTTAGAGAGTTAAATAAAACTTCGGTTTTAAATCTTCCAAAAAGAAAGTTTAAAACAAAGTGTTGACTCGAAAAATAAAGGATGTATTATACGCATCCCTTGAGACGCTAAAGCGACTCAAAACGTTCTTTAACAATATAAAGCAATCATCTGTGTGGGC
>NZ_JADYWN010000060.1:0-977 GCF_015864805.1 Pseudoalteromonas sp. NZS127
CAAGGGCCTGCGGGCGGCATGGCTCGACATCTTCAAGCCCGGCGAGGGCATGAACGGCGGCGCGCCGAAGTTCAAGTTCACCGGCCTGATGGAACCCGAAAGCGAAGCGCTGAAGATCGGCAAGGCAGCAATGCTGGAAGCCGCCACCAAGCTCTGGGGTCCCGCGAACGCCGCCAACATGATCCGCTCCATGGCTGCCAACAGCCGTGCGATCCGTGACGGCAACGACAAGATGAGCGACGACGGCACCGTGCGCCCCGAGTACGAGAACATGTTCTTCATCTCGGCCAGCAACAAGGCTGACAAGAAGCCCCAGGTGGTCACGCAGAAGAAGCACAACGGCAAGTTCGTGCAGATCACAGAAGCCGGTCGCGGCCTGGTGGATGGCATGGACGTGACCGACCAGCTCGGCTACGAGGTCAAGGTGCCATATCGTGGCTGCTACGTGAACGCCAAGGTGGAATTTGTGGCCGGCAAGTCCTTCAAGGGCAGCGACGGTCAGATCANGCTGCTACGTGAACGCCAAGGTGGAATTTGTGGCCGGCAAGTCCTTCAAGGGCAGCGACGGTCAGATCATCCCCAACCAGGTGTTCGCCCGCATCATCGCCATCCAGTTCGTGAAGGACGGCGAGGCATTCGGTAGCGGCCCGACCAGCGCTGAAGGCTTCGGCGAAGAAGAAGTCGAGACCGCCGGTCAAGGCGCCAGCGACCTGTTCTAAACCCACGGGGCTTCGGCCCCGTTTTCTGAAAGACTGAAATGACCCTGAAAATCAAAATCGAAGTGCCTACCGACGGTGGGCCGTACGAAGCCCAAGTCGCCGAGAGCAATGGCAACCCCGCTCACGTGCTTGCACCCGGCGAGGCCGTCGAACTGTACGTGCACAGCGGCAATACCATCACCGTGACCGAGCTGCCCGCGGGCACCAAGGCCGCGATGAGCGCGCAAGAGCCGAAGTAAACCCTTCGCAGAGGGGCGC
>NZ_JADYWN010000061.1:0-861 GCF_015864805.1 Pseudoalteromonas sp. NZS127
GGTGTCGAAGCCTTCGAGCGCGAGGTTCACCACCATCTCCGTCTGCGCCTTGCAATTGCCGGAGGCGCGGCAGAAGTGGCATGCGTCGGCCGACGGCACGTACTGCGGGTTGGTGCGCGTCTCTTCGGCCTTCTGCCGCAGGAACGCTTCGACCTCACGCAGCTCGTCAATCGAGCAAGAGTAGGTGCTGAGGTGGCCGATGGCAGGCTGCACAATGGTCATCACCACGTCGCGGATGTCGTAGAGCAGGCCAAGTTCCTCAATGGTCCCCAGCGCATAGCCTGCCATCTGCAGGTTGGCGCGCACCACTTCGGGTACGGGCTTGCCGGTGATCATGTCCGTGGTGGCAGGCACGATCACGTCGTAGGCATCCACGCGGCCACGGCCGCCCTTGAGGTCGATGACCTCCACCGTGGTGCCGTAGATCAAGGTCACGTCCGTGCGGCCGGTGGCACCTTCCTCGCCGGTGAACTGACCGATGGGGACGGCGCGCTCCACANGGTGCCGTAGATCAAGGTCACGTCCGTGCGGCCGGTGGCACCTTCCTCGCCGGTGAACTGACCGATGGGGACGGCGCGCTCCACAAGCATCTCGGCGCCGGTGAGGGCTGCGCGCTCACGCACGTAGTTCACAGCCGTGGTCGAGATGTCGATCAGCTCTTGGTCGATGGTTACGATCTCTTTCGAGAGCGGCCCCGCGCAACCCGGGTTCACCCAGACTTCGCGGCCTTCCAAGAACACCAGATTTCGCCCCAGATAGCTCTGCGGGTCGATGCTCGGGTCCAACAGCATCTCTTCGAGCATCTGGTGGCAGGCGGTCCCCCGGCGCGCGGCCTCGTTGCCCTCGTTCGGGACACCCTCC
>NZ_JADYWN010000062.1:0-853 GCF_015864805.1 Pseudoalteromonas sp. NZS127
TCATTCGTCATGATCAATCTCTCCATTTTGTAAACGGCCGACCGGCTTTTTCCCAAGCGCAATCGACCGCAATTTCCAGTAACTCGTCGGCGGTGATCCCCTCCTGACGAGCGGCGATGCGGACAGCGCTCATGGCGTTCTGCTCGCAGTACGGTGAGCCAGGGCGGTGGGGATACCAGTAACCCCCGCAGTTGCAGACGCGGTGCCCGGTCTCACGCAGGTGCTTCGTGAACAGGTCGAACGACTTGCGTCGGGTTCGACATTCAGGGCAGCGTAGGATCAACGCCACACGTCCCCGTTTGCCCGAACAAACGCGACCGCGAGGTCTCCATCCCAACGTTTTTTGCGCATCAGACAGGTCAACAACCGAATGCGGACCTCTGTCACCCGTTCGATGGTGGCGACAACGGCGCGCACCGCAGCAGGTGGGTGTTCGGTCACACGGCGACACGCAGCCAAGCGTTCGTGCGTCGTGCTTTTCATTTGCAACCCCCGCAGAAGAACATCCGGTTGCGCCACNAGCGTTCGTGCGTCGTGCTTTTCATTTGCAACCCCCGCAGAAGAACATCCGGTTGCGCCACACCCCGCCCGTCCGGTTGCGGTCGGTGAGGCACTTCACACAGAACGCCTTGGCGTAGTAGGTGCTGGTGGGTGGGATAGTCATGTGCCTTCCCCGTGAAGAAACTCGAAGTCACGCGCGTCCTTGAGTGCGGCCAACGCCTCCTTTGCCTCAGCGAACTCAGGGCTGCTTTTTCCGAAATCCCGCTTGGCCGACCGCTTTTCCACCTTGGCTTCACGAATGGCTTCATCAAATTCGTCCATCGTCATAACGTGTCCTCCAGGCTGACCATCG
>NZ_JADYWN010000063.1:0-816 GCF_015864805.1 Pseudoalteromonas sp. NZS127
CCACCTATATTCAGTCAAAGTTTCACGTGCTCCGACCTACTCGATTTCACTTAAAATGTCTTTTCATGTACGGGACTATCACCCTGTATCGTGGCGCTTTCCAGCAGCCTTCCATTAACACGTAATAAGCTTAAGGGCTGTTCCGATTTCGCTCGCCGCTACTTTCGAAATCTCGGTTGATTTCTTTTCCTACGGGTACTTAGATGTTTCAGTTCTCCGTGTTCGCCTCGTTAACCTATGTATTCAGTTAACGATACCTGCAAGCAGGTGGGTTTCCCCATTCGGAAATCCTAGTCTCAAGTGCTTTTTACTAGCTTGACTAGGCTTATCGCAAGTTAATACGTCCTTCATCGCCTCCAACTGCCAAGGCATCCACCGTGTACGCTTAGTCACTTAACCATACAACCCAAACGGGTCTTTGTTGTGTGACAGTTTAACTTCGCCAGAAGTCAATATTGAATACTAAAGTAGATACCAATCAATCAACTCATAAGAGTTAACTAAATGGCACTGAATGGTACTGCTACCATTCTTTTTTTACTTTTGAAAACTCTTGATAAATACAATGTATTCATCAGAATTTTATTATCAGCTTTTCCAAATTTTTAAAGAGCAAGAGAAATAAAAACCTCTCAAAATTAAACACACTTCATTCTCAGGTCGTTTATGACCCGATAAAGAATATTTATTTTTAAGAAGTAAAGTGGTGGAGCTAAGCAGGATCGAACTGCTGACCTCCTGCGTGCAAGGCAGGCGCTCTCCCAGCTGAGCTATAGCCCCACATATGCTGGTCTTACTGTTTGTATACCGACTTTG
>NZ_JADYWN010000064.1:0-803 GCF_015864805.1 Pseudoalteromonas sp. NZS127
AGCACCGCCTCACGACCGCCGCTGGGCGCCGTGGACAGTTCCTTGATGGCGCGGAACACCGTGTCCCAGTCAGCGTCCGAAGTCGCGGCCGAGGCAGTGTCCTGTTGGGCTGTTGCAGAAGGCGCGGAAGTAGCACTGGCTTGGGACGCCGCTGCAGCAGCCGCGTCTTGGGCCTTTTTTGCGAACTCTGCCTTCTTGGCAAGGTACTGGGCCGAGGACTCAATCTTGAAGGACTGATCCTTGGGGTCTGGGTCGCCGGGCTTCTGGGCGTAGGCGGTCTGTGTTTCTTCGCTCACCCAGTAGCGCGTGCCCTCGGGGTCGCCGTCCACAAGGTCGGCCTTGGTGGCAGGCTCGTCGGTCTTCTTGGTGCGGGGCTTCTTGGTCTCTGCGGTAGGCGCTGCAGCAGCGGCTTCAGGGGCGCCGGCCACGGCGGTGATGGTGCCTGCGCTCTGCAGGATGGTGACAAGGGTCTTCAGCGATGTGTCGATGGATTCCAGGCGGTCTTCGATGTTCATGAGTGCTCCAGTTTGAAAATTTAAGTTGCTCGGTGAGCGGACTGAAGTGTATGCGAAATTTCGCGTTTGCGTAATACCCGACAAAAGTTTGTGACCTTTTGCGAAAAAACTTGTCGTTGTTCACACTTGTCGGTAAAGTTCAGTTGTCAGTAACGACAAACCAACGAAAGCACCAGATGACCCGCAAACTCACCGTCAGCACCAAGTGGCTCGAAATGGCCGCCATCAAGCTGGAGATCGACGCGCAGGACTCCCTGCACACCTGGATCGTCCTCGGCCAAACCCACC
>NZ_JADYWN010000065.1:0-802 GCF_015864805.1 Pseudoalteromonas sp. NZS127
ACTCAACAACACGGCGGCCAATATCCAAGGTGTCATCCGCCTGGGCCTGCTGAACGCCAAGCTGCAGAACAAGTCGCCAGACCTCGCTTTCTTCAAGGAAGCACGCAAGGCGGCTGTCAAGAAGGGGGTGAAGCGTGGATGACGCCGACCTGAGCCAAGACCGCGCCGAGCGCGAGGCCCCTTACCTGCTCGCAGCCAGCCGCAAGCCGACTGGCCCCACGGCCACCGGTCGGTGCCTGTACTGCGACGAGATCGTTGCCGACGACCAGCGGTGGTGCGACACAGCCTGCCGTGACGGGTGGGTGCGCGAGTCGCGGTTGCGGGGAGGTGTGCGATGAGCGAAGACGAAATGTTGGAGCTGGCTGCGAAGGCCATGCACAACCTGCGGAACCCGAATTTCTGTAACTACACCGTGGTGGATAAAGAAGTCGGTGTGTGCTTAGAACTGGGTTCTCGCCGGGGTGCGATCACGAGCTACTGGAACCCCCTCGTCAACGATGGCGATGCCCTGCTTCTGGCGGTGAAGTTGCGCATGTCGGTGACGGTCTTTGACAACGCGGTGGGTATCGGTATCAAGGGCGACTTTGGTTACCGTGAGTACGACATAACTCCAGACCCCCACGCCGCCACTCGCTGGGCCATAACCCACGCCGCCGCCGAAATTGGAAAGGCAATGCCATGAACGACAAACGATTCGAATCCTGGTGGACCAGCAACCCGGCGCGCGTGGCGCTGAACCCGGCAGCGAAGGAAGTGGCGCGCAAGGTGTGGAAGGCGGCCCAGCAGGACATGGCGACGGAAC
>NZ_JADYWN010000066.1:0-798 GCF_015864805.1 Pseudoalteromonas sp. NZS127
CTCGCGCTCCAACTGCATCGCCTTGGTGTTATCCCCACGAAGGCGAGCGATGTTGGCACTTGCCTGTGCAATCTGAATGTCCACGGAAAGTGAAGCCTGTTTGGTCTTCAGCGTGGCGACTTCTTCTGCCGCTTGCAGGCGCAGGTTCCGTGCCAAGTCATTCACGGTGTCTTTGTACTTGGCCGTTATCTCGGCCAGTTTCTGGCGCACAGCCGCGACTTCCTCGTCAGTCTTTTTCCCGTTGATGTTGAGCTTTTCGTACTCTTGCAAGACGAGGATGAGCCGATCCATTTCGGCGCGGTACTCGGCCATCTTGGCCGACTGGTCGCCGTATATCTCAACGGCCAGTTTGCGCGCCGCGACTTCCTGTTTTGCCGCCTCCGTTGACGCCTTGGTCTGCTCGACCTCGGACTGCTTGGTCTTGATGAGTTCGCGCAGCTTCTGCGTCTCTTTTTCCTGCTGATCCGCCGTCGCCTTGTCGGCTTCGAGCTTGGCCTGCTGTGCGACCAACTGTTGCTCCAGGATTTTCAGCTCTTCCTGCTTCGAAGCCGCGACCCGCGCGCTGGCAAGTGCGTACTCTTCCGCCGCTTGGCTGGCTGCCTTCAGGACGCCCTGTTCATCGCCTCGCAACTTCGCCAGCGCCACCAGGGTCTCACCCTCTTCCTTGCGCGCTTTGGCGACGCGCTCCAGGTTCAGCGTCTCGTTCTCCTGCTCTTTGATCAGCGTGGCCGTGGCAATAGAGAGTTGAACGTACTTCGCAGCCGCCTCTAGTGTGGCGTCTCCATTTAGCTGCGCCGC
>NZ_JADYWN010000067.1:0-757 GCF_015864805.1 Pseudoalteromonas sp. NZS127
TAGGGGCTGTTGATCTTTGTAGTACATATATCAATCAGCCCACATTGGTAGCCACATCATAGTAAATGCTAAAGCGAGCATTGAATGATAATTTCGTTCAAGCTTTTCATACCGCGTGGCTATCCCTCTATATTGCTTAATACGGCCAAATGCATTCTCAACCAAGTGCCGATATTTGTACATGCACCAGTCAATATCTTCATTGCCTACTAAACTGTTGCCCTTACGTGGAATAACGGGTGTAGCGTTATTATCACGAACAAACGCTCTCAGTTTTTCACTGTCGTAGCCTTTATCTGCGACAACCATATTACTTGTTGGGCAATTAGCTACGAGTGACTCTGCATGGACGATATCATGCGTATTTCCACAGGATAATTCATAATAAACAGGCAACCCTCCGCTATCGACTGCAAGATGAATTTTCGTAGAATTTCCACCTCGGCTCTTTCCAATTGATTCATTGTCAGCAGTTCTTGCACCGCAACTATGTTGATGAGCCCTGACAATACTGCCATCAATGAAGACCCAATCCATGTCCGCATCACGAGATAATGCGCGAAACAGTTCATTCAAAATCCCTTTTTTGGACCATAAATTAAACCGTCTGTAGATAGCACTCCAACGGCCAAAATCAGAAGGTAAATCTCGCCATGGAATACCTGTGCGCATCTTATACAGTATGCCTTCGAGCGTTTTTCTATGGTCGGGCTTATTATAAATTCGACCACTTAAGTACATTACTTTTGATAAGACA
>NZ_JADYWN010000068.1:0-752 GCF_015864805.1 Pseudoalteromonas sp. NZS127
GCCTTTGTTCTCACTTTTTCACTGTGCGACCTTCAAGTGAGAGGCCGATTTACGGTGCTACGCTGCCTTGCGTGAGAATGGCAGTGGCACCTTCTTATCAGTCTCTCGCTTGAAGGCCCTGCTCGCGCAGGCTCCAAGAATCCGTAGGTGGATCAGCCCCTTCCCCTTTCGCGTTTGAGAGCGCGCCGGCTTAGGGTCCGACCGGAGGACCGTTACTGGGTGTAACCCAGCCTCTTCGTCACCGAAATCTTCCAGTTGGTTTGAGAGCCTTTCGACTTTTAAACTCCGGCCACTGGTTGCGCTGGCCTGGTTCGTATTATCGCGTTTGCGAAATAAAGGTCAAGGGTTTTTAAGCGCAGGCCCGTGCCATTTTGGCATTTTTGCGATTTGCTGAGCGCGCAGCTTGAGTGCTCGCAACCCAGTTCATCAAGCCGCGTCCGTAGGCGCCTGCCTGACGCTGCTGGGACGTGCGTGTGCCGTCGCCAATGGTGAAACGACGACCTGGGCCGCGTTTGGTGTGGCTGGCCGAGCGCATCTTGCCGTAACCTGGCAGGCCCACGTTGGCTACGCCGAGGTGCTGCAGCAGTTGGCAGGCCGTGTTTGGGCCACTGGCCTTGACGCGGTACGCCTCCATGCTCTGGGTCACCTTTTCAGATGCTGCACCAAGAGCAGCAAAAGCGGCTGCCTTGAGGGACAAAGAACGGGGCTCGGACGGTTGCATATTTGCCTTTCAAAAAGATCGTCGGACTGAC
>NZ_JADYWN010000007.1:0-155314 GCF_015864805.1 Pseudoalteromonas sp. NZS127
ACCGCGCCAGCCATGACTCTTAATTTGCTGCGATACAAAGCGGAAGAAGCTAGTAGCGAATTTGTTGAAGTACCAACAAAGCAAGTTAAGCCAAGTCAAACCTGCCCAGACTGCGGAGCTAGGAAGAAGAAATCCTTAGCAGAGCGCTGGCACTCATGCGAATGTGGTTGTGAGAAGCCCCGCGATGTAGCCAGTGCGCAAGTTAACTTAAACTGGGCGTTAGGTATTCAGGCTGGGAACCAGCCTAAAAAGGTAGCTTAGGCTTTCTTTTTGAAACTCCTTCAAAACGCGCAGCGTTTAGTGGGAGTTGTTCATCCCTAAGTTAAATGCCACAATACTCAATAGCTGATAATCGCTCGACAGCCCCAACTCACCCAATACACTGGCAAACCCCATGTCGTGCAATAAACCAAATGCAAATGTTACCCAGCCTAAGCGCAATACCAGTGGCCATACATTATTAAGTGCAGCAAAAAGTACTGACAGGGCAATACCTAGCTCTACCCAGCGGCTATTAGGGTATGTGTTTGATAGGGTGCGTTATGGCAAGTTTTTATAAATGCTTCTACAATCCAGCCTAATACAAGTAAACAAAGTGTATTGCTGTTACTTTATACCAGTGTGAACAATTAGCCTACTATAGTGTAAAAACAGCAACGTTTTATAAGTGGACTAAAAAAGGCTTAATAAATAAAAATTAAAGTGTTAATTATCAATAATATAATTAATCAGGGATAAGTGAATGCTGGCGTAAAATTTGCTTTTACAATATTAAGGCATGATTAATAAATATAACAACAACGAGCATATATTATAAAAGGAGAACACATGTGGGCTGCAATTAGTTACTTACTATTGGCATTAATACTCATATTTATTGGCTGGGAAGTTAACTCAATTTACTTTTCAATTGTATTTTATTGGAGTGCGTTGTCACTACTTTTAGTGGGGGGCGCTTATATATTCGATATAGCAAAAGTGTTTAGAAAACGCGAAAACGGCGTTATCCCTTTTTATATTCGCTGGGCGTTTATTCCTTTTTTATTTGGCGCACAATTATACAATGCGTGGGCTCGTAAGCACGATAAAGTGCCGCCTATTCAAAAGATTAATGAACATTTGTTTTTGGCATGTCGATTATTTCCCTCTGACATAGATACACTAAAAGAAAACGGTATTACCGCAATACTTGATGTAACGTGCGAGTTTGACGGTTTAGAGTGGAGCTCTACGCAAGAAAACATTAATTATTTAAACATTCCGGTACTCGATCATAGCGTTCCTACGCATTCGCAGTTAAACCAAGCAATTAATTGGATCCATCATCATGTACAAAAAGATCGCCGTGTGGTGGTGCATTGTGCTTTAGGGCGCGGGCGCTCTGTGTTTGTAATGGCGGCCTACTTGCTTAGCCAAAATAAAGATGCCGATGTGCATCAAATACTGGCACAAATAAAAGAAACCCGCGAGACAGCTAATCTTAATAAACGTCAATTACATCACTTAGCTAAGCGCCATAAAAAAGGTGAGTTAGTGATTAAAAACAAAGCATTTTTGATTGCAAATCCAGTGTCGGGCACAAAAATGTGGCAAGACAAACAACACCTAATTATTGCTAGTTTATCGGCTTATTACGACTTAACCGTATTAACAACCTCAAAAGAAGTTAACGGCGTAGCGCTTGCTAAACAGGCAATAAAAGAGCAGCCAGATATTATTATTGCTTGTGGTGGTGACGGCACAGTGACAGAAGTGGCCAGTGTATTAGTGCACACTAAATGCAGGTTGGGTATTATTCCGCTGGGCACGGCTAACGCATTAGCGCATGTGTTAATGGGCATAAAATCAAAATTTATTCCTGTTGAACAAGCCTGTGATTTAATTATTGATGGGCAAACAAGTTTAATCGACACAGCTTATTGTAACGACGAGCTAATGTTACTACTGGCAGGAATTGGCTTTGAACACTCCATGATTGAAAAAGCCGACCGTGAAGCTAAAAACAAATCTGGGCAACTGGCCTATTTAAATGGTTTTTTACAAGCTTTTGGTGAACAAAAAGCACAAGTATTAACGATAAAGCTTGATGATAACGAACCAACGCAAGTGAGTACCAATAGTTTTATTGTTGCTAATGCCGCACCCTTTACTACTTTGCTAGCTCAAGGTGGCGGGCAGCCCGATCATAGTGACGGGCTTCTTGATGTGAATTGGTTAATACCCAATAAAGAAAATGGCACTACAGTACTGAGTATTGCCGAGCTTATGTTTAGCAGCATTACACAAACACATTTAGCTATTAATTCGCATCATACAAATGCTAAAAGAGTGGAAGTAAGTGCAGAGCAAGAGATTAAATACGTAGTAGATGGAGAGGTGAAAACTTCTAACAAATTAGTTATTACAATCTCACCTGGATCATTAAACGTTATTTGCAAAGAACAGCTAGATAAATAATACACGGCTATAAAACGGCGTTATTACACGCCGTTTTATTATTTATTTTTTGATCGAAGGCCAAACAAAGCCCGATGTATCAGGTGCTCTATCGGAAGTGGGCCTTGGTGCACTTTTGGGTCTACGAATTGGCTTGTTATTTATGGTATGAATATAAAGCGCTTCTACTTTATCTCGTGCCCATGGGGTTTTACGCAAAAATTTTAAGCTCGATTTAATGCTTGGTGCATCAGTAAAGCATTTAATTTTAACCTGTTCACCCAAAGTTCTCCAGCCAAGTCGTTGCTCTAACTCAACAAGTATTTGTTCTAACGTTACCCCATGTAAAGGGTTTTTAGGTTGATTATCCATAGCTACACTACTTATTTAAACTGCGCATAGTGTAACTTAATTCACTCGTAGAGGCTAATTCACTGTAATTGTAGCGGGCTTAGTAGGGTAAATTGCATTGCCTTGTTTGTCGAGTTTAAGCCAAATTAGTTGGCTGTTGTTATGTTGTACAAATTTAGCCCCGCAAATAAGTGTAAATGAGTGTATTTGTATTAACGCTCCTTCGCTGTAGCGTTTATTGTCGTACCAACAACTTGTGTCGGTATTGACAAACTGATTAGCATCGATAACAGAGTGGGTTTTAATTGTATTAGCATGGCTGAGTAGCGAATAGCTTAAGCAGCTAATATAAAAACATAAGATTAATAAATGGCGCATTTTAGTCTCAAATTGTCGCGGGTTTAAAAATAATACACTAAGCTAAAAAACATGCTAGGGTAAGGTATACACAAACACCATAAAAATGCGTAATTGGGTATTTTATAGCACCTTAACATTAGACAGCTGCTTATAAAAAAGGCGCTTTCTTGATTTGGGTATATTTATATTTAGTAAAACACAGAACAATAAATAGGTGAAAATATATGCAATTTAACCAAACAATGATCGATGAATTTACACTATTAGCTAAATTTCCGCGTGAAAGTAAAATGCAGGGAATTAAACTTCATTCAGACGCAGAGCCTAGCTTGTTAAGCGCCGCACAACGTTTATTTGATAAAGGAATTATAGATAGCCCAGATGGCGGTTATTTAACTGATCTGGGCTTAGAATTAATTGACCATGTAACTGTGGTGCACAGTGCCTTACAAGGCTAATTTTCTGGGTTAATTACCTAGGCTAATTATTTAGACTAGGTTGCATCAGGTTGATTTTGTGGTGCGGCATCAATAAATGCATCGAGCTTATTACAACGCTCATAAATGGCTGCTATTTTAGGATATGCGGCCATATTTACATTAAAACGAATAGCATTAAATACCTGCGGTACTAAGCACACATCGGCAAGGCTTGGTTGCTCACCCACACAAAAAGCGTTATTACTATCAAGTAGATGCTCTACTTTTTCAAACCCTACTTCTACCCAGTGGCGATACCAAGTGTTTTTAGCCTCATCGTCTACCCCTAGTTCGTTACTTAAATACTTGAGTACGCGTAAATTATCTAACGGATGAATGTCGCAGGCTATGGCGTAACTTAAATTACGGATTTGTGCTTTTTGCCACGCGTTACCAAATAATAATGGCGTTGTGTTTGGATGGCTTTCTTCAAGATACTCTAAAATAGCCAGAGATTGCCCAAGTACACCGTCAGCTGTTTCAAGTGCAGGGAGTAAGCCTTGTGGATTTTTATCTAAGTAGGCTGCACCTAACTGTTCAGACTTTAGTAAATTAACACCAACCAATTCGTGATCAATGTTTTTTAAGTTAAGCGCAATACGCACCCGATAAGCGGCTGATGAGCGAAAATAACTATAAAGTTTCATGTTTTATTATCCTTGTGATCCAGTAAATTGCTTTTTAATTGTGCGCCAACAATCAGTGTAATTAGCTTGGCGCTCTTTGCCTTCAAGAGCGTATTTAGTAGGGGATATGACATAACGTGATTCAAACATAAATGCTAGCGTATTCTCATAACGTTGCGGCTCAAGCTGGGCATTAGAGGCTTTGTCGAACACGTCGGCTTCAGGGCCATGGGGCGACATACAATTGTGTAGGCTCATACCGCCGGGAACAAAGCCATGCTCTTTAGCATCGTAAACGCCTTCTATTAAGCCCATAAATTCACTCATTATATTACGGTGAAAGTAAGGAGGGCGAAAGGTGTTTTCGGCCACCATCCAACGTGGAGGGAAAATAGCAAAATCAATATTAGCTACACCTTCGGTGCCTGATGGCGATGTAAGTACGGTAAAAATAGACGGATCTGGGTGATCAAAGCTCACTGTATTCATTACATTAAAACGTGATAAATCATATTTATACGGCGCACTGTTACCGGTCCAAGCAACTACATCTAGAGGCGAGTGGCCGATATCACAACGAAACATATTGCCGTTAAATTTGGCAACTAATTCAAACTCACCTTCTATATCTTCAAAAGCAGCCACTGGGTATTGAAAGTCACGATCGTTGGCAAAGCCGTTAGAGCCGACCGGGCCACGCTCAGCTAAAACATATTGATGACCATAGTTTTCACAAATATAACCGCGTGCAGTTGCTGTTAATAGCTGTACCTGAAACTTTATACCGCGGGGAATAACCGCTATTTCGCCCGCTTTTATGGTTAAATTACCACACTCAGTTTTAAGTAATAATTCACCTTGCTGCGGTACAAACAACATTTCGCCATCGGCATTATAAAAATAACGCCCGTCCATCGATTTATTAGCAACATAAACATGAATACCAATACCGGTTTGGCCATTTGCACTACCATTAGCGGCCATAGTAATTAAGCCATCAATAAAGTCAGTTGGTTGCTGTGGAATGTCGATAGGGTTCCAGCGTAGCATAGTCGGTGGAGTCACTACCTCGGTGATAGGCGCAGTGCGAATTAAGCCATTATCCATTGCTGTATAATCGCCTTGAACAACAGAGGGACGAATACGGTATAGCCACGTTCGGCGATTATCGGCGCGTGGCGCAGTAAACGCGGTTGTACTAAACTGCTCTGCATATAAATCGTACTTTACTTTTTGCGGACTAAATTGTCCGATAGGCAATGCACCAGGCAAAGCTTCGGTTTCAAACTCATTACCAAAACCAGTCATGTATTTTAATTCGGTAGCCATTAGCAACTCCTGTGAGAGTGGGGTAGTTTAATCTTGTTATTATTTAGGTTAAGATACTCTCAAGTGAGACTAATTTCAAATTGCGTAAGTTAATTCACTGTAAATAATAATGAACAGTCATTTCCAGTTGAATTAAAACGCAGGCCCAACGAGTGGTGCTACAACGATGAAGATCAATTTAGATACGTTTTTACCTTATCAATTAACCAATATAGCTACGCTTGTGAGTAACGATTTTGCCAAAGTGTATAAACGTGAATTTGGCTTAAATATTCCGCAGTGGCGCATACTCGCTAACTTAGCGCAATATGGGCAAAGCACAGCTAAACAATTATGCACGCAAGCTGATATGGATAAATCAACGGTATCAAGAGCGGTAAAAGCTTTAATAACTAAAGGTTTTATTTGCAGCAAAGTGAATGAGCAAGATAAACGTGCTGCATTTTTAATGCTATCTGATGAAGGCGAGGTATTGTATAAAAAAATCACCCCAGAGGCACTTGCATGGGAAGCGCAGCTCCTAAATACACTCAGTGACGATGAGCGTCAGCAAATGATGAGCATTTTTGAAAAATTAAAACATCAGTTACAGCCATAAAAAAAGCCCATCATAAGATGGGCTCTAAACTAAATAAAATTATTACCTAATTTTATTAGAAAGTGTAACGAACACCTACGCGCATTTCCCAAAGAGAAGCATCACGTTGCACGGTTGTATTGGCATTATTAGGATTGAAATCCGAATAAATATAACGACCTTGAGCGTCAATATCGGTTTTAATCATACGAGAACCAACAAATGGACCTTTCTTAAGAACACCCCAATCATCATTTAACATATTAGTTAAGTTATCGATAACAAAGAATGCTTCACCTTTGTGGCCATCCATAAATCCAGGGATTTCTTGGGTTAGCTTAAAGTTGAACTTAACGAACCAATCTGCATTTTGAGCATTACGCCCAGCAATTTCACCACGTTTAAGACCTTGTGATGCTATAAACTCATTAAACTCAGTAATTTCAGCAGCGCTCATATTGTAAATAACATTAGGATCGTTTTCTAATGGTACGTATAAAAGCTGGCGAGAACGATTTGAGTTTTGATCGCCAAATTTACTATCACTTCCATTAAATGTAAAGCTGTATGGTAACCCTTTGTATGCTTCACCGAATAGGTTGAAGCGCGTGTTATAGCCATTGAAAAATTCATGGGTATAACCAAGGTTTAAAGTAAAGCGGTGTGGTATTTCATAATCAGATGATGCAACACCTGGGTTACCAGGATTAGCCGTTGCGACATTACCATAGTTAGAATCAGCAACAGAGCTGGTCATTGGGTTTACATCATCAGAATCAGTGTAAGCATAAGAAAATTGAACTTTAATACCATTATCATAAGCTTTACTAATAGCTGCAGAAATAACAGATGATTGACCACTACTACCATCTACATTAGTTAGTAGTAAATCGCCATCACGTCCTTCAATTGATTCGTATAATGGGCGGCCGTCAAAACTTACATCACCAGATGGACGAAGTGCGATATCTCTTAATATAGCGGCATTACGCTTTTTGGTATAAAGGTAATCAAGCGCAATTACATATTCATCTTCAGTAGTATAAGTTGCGCCAAGTGAGTACTTCCACTCAGATGGAATATCAAAACCAGGATCAACAGCTTTTACCGATGCATCACCAGAACCAGGTACTACACCAGCTACACCATCAAATAACTCTTGTGGAACTTCAAAACCAGGCTTACCACCATTCACATTAGGTGTGTTAAATAAGTCGACATTATCAATGCGAAGACCAATATTTGTAATACCGTCATTTGAATATGAGTTAGATAACCATACATTTGGGTTACCGCCTGAGAATAAGCCCATGCCCGCACGCACTTCTAGTGCATCGGTGGCGTACCATTCAAAACCAACACGTGGCTGAATTAAATCAATGCCATCAAAGGTTGATTGGTTACTAAACCCATAACGGTCAGTAAAGTTTTGATTAAGAGTTGGTTTATCATCACTGCTGTAGCTGTCGTAACGTAAGCCGAAGGTTAATGATGCATCAATATTTGAGAAGTTATACTCATCTTGAACATAAAAGGTATTTTGTGAGTAAGAAAAGTTAGCAGCGGCATCTGCAGGGTTATTAGTTCCAGCGGCATTATTATAATATATGCGCGAAGCTAAACCATTTTCAAAATCATCAATAGATGCAAAGCGCCATTCACCTTCAGTCTGCTGAACAAACTGATTGAATACTTCTAGTTCTTCATATTCAAAGCCAGCAGTAATAGTATGCTGATCTAAATAATATGTACCTGCTATTTTAGCTGTAATAGTATCGTAGTTTAAGTCATTTGATTGACGAGAATCATCAGGACCAAGGTAGACAGTGCCGCCGTCAGTTGCTTCAATTTGGAATTCACCAAAACTACTTGCAGCATCTAGAGAGTTTACACGTGCATCGAGTTCAGATTTACCAAGGCGAACTTCAGTTGAAAAACTATCATTCCAATCTGAATATAATGAACCTACGATTGAGGTGAATTCAGCGCCTTGTTCAAAAAAATGGCTATCTAAAGATAAGCGAGTAGACCCCGTATCTGACTGAGATAATGTGTAACCATCATTATAATTATAAACTAAGTTTGCACGATGAGAGTCGTTAATGTTCCAGTCTAACTTTATTAATATTTTTTCATCTTCAACTGGTGAACTTGCAGGCATACCACCGGCATCATAACCATATACAGTTTGAGATATTTGTTGAATACGTTCTAAATCAGCACTGGATACACTTGAACCTAAAGGATCGTAATTAAACTGTGCAACACCTTCAAGCTTTTCGTATGAGGTGAATAAGAATAAAGTGTCTTGAATAAGTGGCAAGCCAACGTTAAAGCCATAACGCTTTTCGCTGAAGTCTCCGTTATCAACTTTTTCACCTTCAATTTTATCGCCTTTCATTGAATCGTTAGTGTAATCGTAAAATACGGCACCATGAATATCGTTGCCGCCAGACTTAGTTACCGCATTAATGTTACACGAGGTAAAACCACCGTATTGCACATTGAAAGGGGCTAATTCAACGGCTACTTGCTCAATTGAGTCAAACGAAAACGGAGCGCGAATAGTTGGGTAGCCATTAGAGCTTAAGCCGAAGTTGTCGTTCATACGAACACCGTCAAGCGTTAAACTGTTAAAACGAGGGTTACCACCGCCACAGTTAATTGAACCACGACTGTCATCAACAGCAACGCGTGGGTCAATACGAATAATATCTTTTAAATCACGGTTAATTGCAGGTTGGTTTTCAAGATCATTAAGTGTGAATGTTGAAGCTGGCCCTGTACCACCAGACATAGTGCTGATAGCACGACCTGTTACTACAATTTGTTCAATATTTGATTGCGGCGCAAGTGTTACATTTACAGGGTAATCACTGCCTATATTCAAAATAATATTATTAAATGTTTGGTCAGCATAAACATCTGAATCAACAACAACTTTATATGGGCCGCCAACGCGAAGGCCTTTTGCAGTAAAATAACCAGCGGCATTTACTTCGGTAGATTTAACTGAGCCAGAAGGAACATGTAAAATTGTTACTTTAGTTCCTTGTGCAGGGTTGCCATTTGGGCCCATTATCTGACCTTTAATTGCAGACGTTGTTTCGTTGGCGATTGCAGCACCACTTACGCCTACACAAGCTGCAATAGCGAGTGATAGAGCTGTTTTACGAAGTTGAGTTTTCATTTTGTTTTCCCATGTAGTTTATTAAACTTTTTATATTTATAAAGTATTTGCACTAAACAAACGAACCAAATTCATGCAGTACTAAATCTATACATATTATACATTAGTTTATGTTTACAAATAAGCTACAAGTGTAATGTTTTTTTAATGTTTATAGATTAATGCTACGGATTATTAATGTTAATAATGAAATGTTCGTGTTGTAAAAGAGAGTAGATACTATTTATGACAGATAGATGAAAAAAGGGAGTTTAAATGAAAAAACCCATTACAAAGTTGTAATGGGTTTAACTAATATAAAACGTAATACTTTATTAGGTATTAAAACTTATAGCTCACACCAATTTTAGCTTGCCATGCAGATGATGACGTAGAAATTTGGCTATAGTTACGTACATCAGCACCGTTATGACGATTGTTGATAATGTAACGGCCTTCATCATCTATTCCAGCTAGATCATATACAGCTTGGTCAGAGAAGCCTAAACGCTTTTCAACACCCCAGTCGCTATTAAGTAAGTTAGCAAAGTTATCAATCATAAAGTAAACCTCACCTTTATGACCTTCAGCAAAACCTGGTATCTCTTGTTTAACGCTAATATCCATAGTAGTAACCCAAGGTTGAGTTCCTGTATTACGGTTTAGAATTTGGCCACGCTCAGAAATACCAGCACGGTTAAGTAGCGTTTCAAGTTCGCTCCACGACAAACCAGATTCATCCCAGTTTACATTTGCATCATCAGCACCCGTTGGGATGTATGCAAGGTAAGCAGAGTTTGAATAAAAGTCACGTGTATCGCCTAAATCATCTTTTTCATAAAGACCCATTGTATAGCTAAATGGACGGCCAGAGCGACGCTCAAAGTACATATTAAACTTGGTTTGGTAGCCAGAGAAAAGCTCAGTGTTATAACTCACATTAACTTTAAAGCTATGTTCAACTTCGTAAGCGCCACGCTGTGCTAAATCAACATTACGGCTTTGCGTTATGCTATGTTTATAATTACTTTGTGCTTGTGATGATGAGCCTGCAGATGCTTCTGTAATATCTTGATGCGCATAACTGGTAGATATGTATAGGCCGTTATCCCACTCTTTAGCAAGTGCAGTAGAGAAAATTACTGAACGTCCATCTTCCGCTGAGTTGGTCATTGCTATATCAAAGTTATCTTTTAAGTCACCTTCGTAGATACCTTCATAAATAATACGATCGCCATCAGCGGTTGTTCCAACAGGCTTGATTGCAGTGTTATGCCATACAGCCTCATTTTCTTTTTTATGGTAAGCAATTTCTGCTTGCCATTTAAAGCCATTACCTAAAAATTCTGAGTCAAATTCATAATCAAAACCAACTTGCGCACGGATGCTTGAAGGTAATTTAAAGTTAGGATCAATATAGTTAGTGCTACCCGCACCTTGTACTAATGAACCTTTTATTTCGTCTGGAACTTGAGTGATATCAACAGGGTTATTTGCGTAGTAACCATCAATTACGCTTTGTGGTGCGTCAACAAAAGTAAGACCGTCTTTTTGGAATGAGTTGTTATACCAAACGTTAGGAATACCGCCTTGGAAACGACCTACGCCACCATTGATAGTAAGAGCCTCTGTTGCATAATATTTGAAACCAACACGAGGTAAAATAATATCTACACCATCAAGGTTTTCTTGGTTAGTAAAACCATAGGTTTCTAAAAACTTTTCATTCAATGTTGGTTTATCGTCAGATGCCAAACGCTCATAACGTACACCCGCAGTTACTTCTAAATCATCAGTAGCATAAAACGTATCTTCTACGTAAAGAGCAAACTGACTGCGCGTTGCATCGTAAGCAGTATCTGCTGAGTTGTTGGTATAGGCATTACTGTAAGTAAAGTCATGTTTACCTTTGTAATTACCTACTTCGCGGTTTTCGAAACCTGCAAAGTTATCAAACTCCCATGAACCTAAAGAGTTTGCTGCAAATAAATTATATAAATTTAAAGATTCATACTTAGCACCAAACTTAATTTGATGTTCGTCTAATAAGTATGTGCCATCAAAAGTTAGTGTTAAATTTTCAGTCGCTGCTTTATTGGCATGACGGTATTCATCAGTACCAAACTGATAAGCTGGTCCACGGAAATATTCTTCAACTTTAACACTACCAATTTTAGAATTAGTGATGCTGTCAGATGTTACATCTTTATAAGCAATACCAATTTCAGTAGAGAAGTCTTCATTCCAATCTGAGTAAAGCTTGGTAGCAAAGTTGTTGAATTTAGTCGAGTAAGTGTAACGATTTGAAGCAAGTGAAACGGTACTGCCACCAGTACCAAAATTACGCTCGTCTTTATCGTCTTGCCATTGGTATGTAAAGTCTAAACGATGGTCATCGTTGATGTTCCAGCTTAACTTAACCAATAATGACTCATTGGTGTCTTTAGGATCGCCACCAAGAGAATCTTGCATACCGTACACGTTATCTAATATAGATAAAAACTGATCAAAGCTTTCTTTAGTTACATCGTATTCATTAGCAGCACCAGAGCCTTCAAAACCATAGTCTAAATCTAACTCGCTCTTCCATGCATTGTAGTTTACAAAGTAAAAAAGCTTATCCTCTAGTATTGGTCCGCCAAAGTTAAAGCCGTAACGCGCTTCTGTTTGGATTGGCTTTACTTGTTCAGTAACAAATGTTCTGTGGCCATCTTCATCTAAAGCTGGTCTGCCATTTGCGTATACTTGTGAAATACTGTCTACATCACCCGCCATATCTGGGGTTGATGTTTCGTAAAAACCAGAGAACTTAAACTCGTTAGTACCTGATTTTGTTACTGCATTTATAGTACCGCCACCAAAGTTGCCTTTAGCTGCTGAAAAAGGAGATACGTCTACAGAAATTTGTTCAATTGCATCAAGTGCAACAGGTGGTTGCGAAGTAGGGTAACCGCCGAAGCTCAAGCCAAAATCGTCGTTTTGACCAATACCATCAACAGTTAAGCTATTACTACGTGGATTATTACCAGCAAAGGTTAGCTCTCCATTACCGTTAATATTTGCAAGTGGATTTAAGCGAGCAATATCTTTAATATCGCGGTTAAAACTTGGCATGTTTTGAATTGTATCTTCGCCAAAAGAGCTGCTAGAACCACCTGATTGTTGTACTATTTTATAGCCAGAAACTTCAATTTTTTCCATGTTTAATGGTCTAAGCTGAGAGTTTAAGCGATAAGTATCACCTAATTCTAGGTAGATGTTTTCAAGCGTAGTGTCGTTAAAAGTATCAGAGTCGATTATTACTGTATATGGACCCCCAACACGTAAACCATTAGCTATAAAAGTACCACTTGAATTGGTTGTAAGTTCACTTACAGTTCCAGTAGGACCATGAATAACTTTAATTTTTACATTTGCAGCACTTTCACCAGATGGAGTAGTGATTTTACCGCGCATTGCAGATGACGTGTCAGCAGCCATAGCACTTGCAGAAACACCAAGAGCTAAAATAATTGCTCCGGTTAATTTCGAAAGGCGAAGTTTATTCATTATGTTGTTTTCCCGTATTAAAAGTTACTTAGTTAGTTGTTTTTTCGCTAGTTTGCATCTTAAGTGCACTGACTAACGGTGTTGCTGATTCATCAAATAAACTATTTAATAAACCAGCGAGTCTTATTCCGCCTTGTTGCAGCCGAGTTTTAATTATTGGCATATGGTCGAAAATGTAGCTGTAGCTAATATTTGTTTCATTTTTATTATAAATTGATTCTGCTAAGTTGTTTGATTCTACTAACCAACTAGTAGGGGTACTGGTTAGGTACTCACTAATTAAAGTTTGATTATTAGTATTGATAAAGTCAGCAAATTCAGTGTATGAGAGGTTTTCGCCTTCAATTAACTTACTGTCCCACAAACTGTGTAGGTTGGTTTCTTGACCAAAGTGCTTCACTTTAATATTGTTACCACCACGGTCATCTGCACGCCCAGCATGAAAAGGTTGATGGCTGTCGCCTACCAGGTGTACTAAAAAGCGTAAGCTAAACTGCTTAGCATCTAATGAACTTTGCTCGTCTTGAAGTACTTTAATTGAGTAATGAATACCTTCAAGAATGTTGGTAACAGATTCTTTATTTTTTGTATGAGAATGATTGAGTGAAATAGGTTTGTTTGCAGATGTATTAATATAATGCCAGCGTGATGATTTTCTTTGCCAAAACTCACCAGGAGCAGAGCGCATTTCATCTGGCCAAGTAGACACTTGTGCTAAAGATTCATTATTTAATAACGGCAAAAGTTTTGTTTTTGTTGTTTCACTAAGGTGAGACTCTGCAATTTTAGCTATGATCCTGTGTCCATTTTGACCCCATGCATGAGCATTAGTACAAACAAATACAGCGCTGACGACCAGCGTTGCTTTAACTGAGGACATTAAGTTGTTACGCATTTGGTTTCCTTCAAATTATTATAGGGTCAAAATCACTAATCCGGTCAATTGTCCTTGTTTATTTGGAGGATAGGAAGGCGTTAAGAATATTCATATTAACTTGTAGGTAAATTAATTAAATCAGCTGCTTATAGTTAATGGGTAAAATTACTTATTGCAATAAGTAATTAAAATTGTTCAAATAGGCTAATAATAATATTAGGATGTTTTGTTTGAACATTAAATGCGTCATTTACAATAAAATTCTGTTAATTGTATTTTTATATTTGTTAATTGTTTTGGTGTGGGTGTGCGGTCAACTAAGTGTTGATAGCAGTGAGTTACGCTTTGTAAAATTAATAGAAACATCAATTGAATGCCAAACATCTGCAATTAAAAATGAAAACCAGTTAATCATTTTTGCACCATCAAAAAAAATAGCAGGTACATTAGCACATAGCTTGTGTACCGATGAGGTGGTAGCTAAGCAGTACGGTTCGGTTGTAAGTTACTGGCGCTATAACACGACTGAGAGCTTTGAATTTGTAGGAAAAGGCATTGCCGATCTCATTTTAACTAAAAACAATATTATGGATGCATTTAAAGCCGAGACTACCTATAACTACCAACCTGTAGTTGGGTTTTCTGATTACACTGCATTTTTTATTTCGGCTAAAGAAAAACCTAAAATAACAAAAGAGTACTTTTTGGGTAAGCGTATTGGATTATTAGATTATCCAACCAGTCGCTCAGGCCATACATTGCCCAAGCAAGTATTTAAAGAGTTGGATATTAACCTCGAAAACTTAAATATTATTTATGCCAGCTCTCATGATGCCTTACGTGATTTATTGGCTAACGGAAAAGTAGATATTATAGCTTCGTTTTGGCAAGAAAGTGATACAAACCGCTTTTCAAAAAACTATATTACACCACTAAAAAATAACATTGCAGGCACGCGTTGGTATTTAAAAATGCCACATAATAATACCGATTTATTGTGCTCGGTACAGGCGCATTTATTAGCCATGTCGCAAGAGCAATCTCTTCATTACTATAAAGGTGCGCAGTCATTTTGGCAGTGTGATAATGACGTTGTAACTTATAAGCGAGATGAAATATGAGTAAGCAGTTATTTTCATTTATTACGCTATTCATTTTTTTATTACTTTGTAGCGTATTTTATTACTCAGTAAGCTATAAACAGCAGCAAGTGCAAAAGCTTAATATAGCCACGATAGAAAAACAGGTAGCGTTGGATTTACCTTTACTCGAGCTATCTAATGAACTGCTTAAGTACTCCAGTAATATAGATAATATAAATAGTTATTTAGAGCAGTTAAATTCGCAACTAATCGGCACTAATTTATTATTGTTAAATATTTTCGCTGAAAAAAAGCTATCAACCACATTAACCGGAGCGCAGTTTTTTACGCGTTTAACGACCAGTATTGGCCCTGTTTTTTTAGTTTTTGATATAAAACCACAGCCATGGCCGTGGCGTTATATTTATTATTATGTCGCTATTTTTATTTTAAGTGCTTTTATTAGCCACTGGCTGAAAACGGTTATTACAATAGAGCAAAAAAGTAAGCAATTAGCTACGCTGCAGCCTGAACCTGTTGAGGAAAGTAAATCACCCGTGTTAGTTATTAATCTAAATACTAAGACGGTGTCAGTTAATATTAATCCGCAATACCAAGTATGTTTAGCAAATAAACCACTTAGCTTTTATTTAGCGCTTATTGAATTTTGTAACAATAATAGCGATGTTGTGCTCAGCCATAATAAAGATGTACCTGATGAGCTAATTGAATTAGCTAATAAATATTTTTATCGATTAGTAGAGCTGGGACACACGATCCGCAAGCGCCCTAACTTTAATAATAGCCTTGAAAAAACATTGAGCGAAATACGCGCGGCGTTAGATGAAGTGTTGAGTGAATACCCGCAACAAAAAGAAATTTTTTATCCGCCTAAGGCATTTGGAGAGGGTTCTCGTTCGCGGCTACACAGTTACGGGTTAGTTAATATTGTTAAAGGCGATTTAGAAATAGTAGGCAAGTAATATTAGGGTCTGTTTATCTTTCAAGGTTGAATTTGCAGCAGTATGTTTGGTATTTAGGCAAGGCAGAGCCTATGTGATGTGGTTATTCCCCATAAATAGGCGATAACGTAGCATCAATGCCAAACATGCGCTGCCCGAAGGGTTCTGCCTAGGGGCGATTGACTCTTTGTTGCCTACATGGATGTAGGTAAGGGGCGTGAGCAGGACGCGGAAGCTTTGCTTGGTTTTTTTACTTATTCTTACATGAATGTAAGCCAGTAGAATAATGCAGGAGCAGTTATCGAGCCCACTAGGTTACAAACCTCACGCCGTGATTAAATCGCCCCTAGTTTGAACAAATTTTAATCCGCAAAGGTCAACAGACCCTCGTTCCTACTATCTCCAAAATATAGATTATTTAGGGGCAAACTGGGCCGCATCTATTGGGCTGTGCTCTGCAAAAAAACGCTTCAATGCGTTAGAGTCTGTTTCATCAGTAACTACAAAACCTTTTGCTGTGGTTAGTGCAGGGTAGCCATCACCACCTGAGGCGTTAAAGTTATTAATGCTCATACGGTAAGTTTTACTTTTATCTAATGCTTGCCCATTTATTAATACCTTTACTAAGGTGTTGTTTTTATGCTCAAACGATAATTTGTGGTACTGCATGTAAGCGCCTGAATCAGGCGGGAAACGCGTTACAACTTCTAAATATTGCCATAAATCTTCTCCTGCAATATCGATATAAGCCACTCGATTTTGAAACGGTTGGGCTTTTAAAATATCTTTATAACTTACTTCGCCTGCAGCAATACTGTCGCGTACACCGCCGCCACTCATAATACCAAAGTCAGCATCGGTACTGTTCATTTGCGCTTGAATAATAACGCGAGCTAAATTTGTTTGTTGGTAGCGTACTTTATTACGATCGCCCTCAAGTCTGGCATTTACATAACCAATTTTACCTTCAATTTGTTTAGCGCCTTTTTCCTGATACTCGGCTAAAAATGCGTTTAACTGTGGGTTAGGTGTAATGTACTCGTTAGCTAATACACTCGACGTTGTGCCATCCGGGTGTTGTTTATCAACATATAAATTAACGGGTAGCAGTTTATAATTTAAGAGGGTTAGCTGGCCATTTTCAAGCTTAAACTCGGCTTTACCAACATATTTACCCCATTCGTGGGCTTGCATTATCCAAGTGCCATTTTGTTGATCGGGCGTGCAGGCTAGGCCGGGTTTAAAGTTATCGTCATTTACGTTTTTAGCCGCCATACATACAGGCTCTTGAGAGTGACCACCGATGATCATATCTAAGGTGTTAGTTGGCAGTGAGCGCGCAAGTGTTACATCTCCAGGCGCATTAATTGCGTGGCTGGCATCCACATAATGCCCCATATGAGTGAGCGCAATAGTAATGTCGGGGTTATATTGTGCTTTAATTTTTTGTGCTAATTGTGCCGTGATTTCGATTGGATCTTTAAACTCTAATTGGCGAATATATTCGGGATTACCTATTTTGGCTGTATCAGTGGTGGTTAAACCTATAACAGCAATACTCAGCCCATTTTTATTAAATACTTTATAGCTATCAAATACATTTTTACCGGTCGATTTTTCAAATATATTTGCCGATAAAAAAGGAAAGTTAGCCCATTGCTGTTGCTTTTTAAGCACGCTCATCGGGTTATCAAATTCATGATTTCCAAGGGCCATCGCATCATAACCAATTAACGACATACCTTTAAAGTCAGGCTCAGCGTATTGTAAATCTGACTCTGGAATGCCGGTATTTATATCGCCACCTGAGAGCAGCAGTACTGTATGCCCCTGCGCGATTGCTTTATTGCGTAGCGAGTCAATCAGGGTTTTACGGGCAGCCATGCCATACTCACCTTTTTCATTGTGCCAAAAGCGACCATGGTTATCGTTAGTATGCAGTACGGTTAAATATTGTGGGGCGGGGCTAGTGAGTGTAGTACTACACCCAAGTAGACTAAAAGCAATGACAAACAAAAAAATTATGCGCATAAAACACCTATTGATTAAAAGCACTTACGTTTATTGGCGCATAGTTTAACTAGTTTGCTACAAAAACACACTTTTACATTCTTTAATCACACTTTAATTTTTTAGTAGCAGCTAACTCTCTACGTTTTAGCTCTTCGCTGGCATATCTGGCTTTTTGATGATTAATACCTACCATCCAGATTAAAAAACTAGCAGGTAAGCGTGTGTAGGGCTCTCCCTTATGTAAACCAAAATCACAAATTTGGTTGTTTTTTTCTGACATTACAATTCTCCATTTACGAATTTGCAGAGGAATCATAACAAAAATAAAACAATTTATAAGTGCATTTTCATTAAACAGCGTTTTTACAAGGATAAGTTCAGTAGGAAGGTGATGAAATGTAATTAAGTTGTAACCGACTTGGTTTGAATTGTATCAGGGGCTATTTTGCAGTCGATTTTTAGTCTTACTCGCATTACTCTAAGTATCACTAAACTCTACACTTAAATAAAATAATAATAGGGAAAAACGATGAAAAAGCTTTTATTAGCCTCGTTACTTAGCGCAGTAAGCTTTGCCAGCTCAGCAACTATTGTCGAAATTAAAACCAGTCAAGGTATTATCAAAGTAAACTTATTTGATCAACAAACACCTAAAACGGTCGCTAATTTTTTAAGTTATGTTGGCGATGCAGCTTATAATCAAACTGTTATTCATCGCTCAGTAAAAGATTTTATTATTCAAGGGGGCGGTTTTACCTACTCTGATGGTTTTGATCGAATTACAACCAAGCCAGCAGTCATTAACGAACCTATTTACTCTAATGTTAAAGGCACGATTGCCATGGCTAAATTAGGTGGAAACCCTAATAGTGCAACCAGCCAATGGTTCTTTAACTTAAAGGATAATAGTGCAGGTAATCCTAAATTAGATACGCAAAATGGTGGCTTTACCGTGTTCGGTCAAATTATGGATGACAGCCAAGCGACTTTAGATAAAATTGCAGCTTTAGTACACTGTGAGGAAGTACCAGTAGTTGGCATCACTAAAGATCAATGTGCAACGATCAGTAATGTGAACCTTGTAAGCATTGATAATATGTATGTGTTGGATGACGACCCTAATACCGCACACGATTTATCACCGGTTGAAAATACGTTGATAGGTAAAATGAGTAATGATTCAAGCGGTAGTATGGCTTGGTTACTAGGGGCTTTATTATTAGTGTTACCACGTTTAAAACGCGCTAAATAACAAATACTTAAAATAAAGAAACCCCGCTATGGGTGTTAAATAGCGGGGTTTTTAGTTGTTTAATGTAAGAGTTAAAACAGTAATACCCGCCAAATTATTACCAGCCATAACGCAAATACACTGCCACAGCCTATTAAGAATAGATTAAAGCGTATTCTTATTTTATTACTGCCTAAGTGAACAACGCTATGTAAAATACGCGAAATCACAAACAGCCAAGCTAAAACAGCCACCAGAATGCTTGCACTATTGAGTTGCATTGCAAGTAAGCACCCAGCATAAAACAACACGGGTATTTCAAATTGATTGGTAAAGTTTCTATCAGCAACACGCACATTGTCACCTGCATTATCTAAACGCATAGTGGCAAAGTCGGTTAAATTGATGTGTTTATTTTTAGCTGCGGCAAAACGTCTTTTACCCATAATAATCATTACAATGAGTGAGAGTAAAACTTGGGCGAACATAGCTAAAATGATCAACTTTTCCATGGTTTTTCCTTATTATTATTTGAATTAGTTGCAGTATGAAGGTGTTTTTCACAATGTGTTACACAATTAACGGATAAATTGTGGCAAAACATTAATCTAAAATGTTAATTTAGGCTGTAAATAGCTTTTTAAATAAGCGTAGATCGCAGTTGCGACATACTTTTAATGGAAATAAAATGAAAAAAATTATTGGCTTTAGTGCCATTGCACTTGCTGTACTAAGCGGTTGTTCAAATACATCATCTGTATCTCAAGCACCTCAAACTGTTTTATTATCAGACTCGCTGGTTGTAAGCCCTAATGATAATCGCGAATATAAAACGCTTAAATTAGCTAACGACATTGAAGTTATTTTAGTATCAGACCCCAGTGCTGAAAAATCAGCCGCGGCATTAAGTGTTGGAGTGGGTTTATTACATGACCCAATGAGCCAACAAGGCATGGCCCATTATTTAGAGCATATGCTGTTTTTAGGCACAGAGCGCTACCCAGATACTAAAGGGTACTCTGACTTTATGACCAAAAATGGTGGCGCACACAACGCCTATACTTGGCTCGATATTACCAACTATATGTTTAAAATTAACAACGATGCGTTTGATGAAGGGTTAGATCGTTTTGCTGATTTTTTTAAAGCACCCAAGTTATACCCTGAATACACAGACAAAGAAAAAAATGCAGTAAATGCAGAGTGGTCAATGCGCCGCGAAATGGACTTTTTTGGGCAGTTTAAACTAGCGCGTAAAATGATGGGTGACCACCCAGCTAACCGTTTTTTAATTGGCAACCTAGAAACCTTAGGTGACAAAGAAGGCAGCTCATTACACAAAGAAACAGTTGATTTTTATAATAAATACTACTCTTCAAATATTATGAAAGTAGCGCTTATTTCTAATTTGCCAATTGCGGCAATGGAGCAAAAAGCACAAAAATACTTTGCTGATATTAAAAATAAAAACATCGAAAAACCAACAGTAACCGCCAAGCTTAACTTTGATAATGCCGGTGGTAAGCGCGTGTTTTATGCCCCTAATGAAGATGTAAAACAGTTACAACTTGATTTTACCATTAGCAATAACAATAACGAATTTGCACTCAAGCCTAATCGCTTTGTGGCCTACTTATTAAGTAATGAAATGCCTGGCAGTCCAGCGCAAATATTACGTGATAAGGGGTGGGTATCGCAATTGTCAGCATCGGCAGTGCCAACCCACTATGGCAACTACGGGTCGTTAAACGTTAACGTAGAGCTTACCGATACAGGCATGCAAAATCGTGAAACGATAGTGGCGACTATAATGCAGTATATTGAATTGATTAAAAAAGAGGGCGTTGATAGTAAATACTTTAACGAAATTCGTACCTCGTTAAATAATCAATTTAAGTTTTTAGAAAAAGGTGATGAGTTTAACTATGTAAGTACATTGACTCAAAGCATGCAAGACTACCCGTTAAATCATGCCATTAATGCGCCTTATTATTACGCTAAGTTTGATGCAGACTCAGTAAATAAAGTGCTTAAACAATTAAATGCCGACACTTTACGCATTTGGTATGTATCGCAGCAAGAAGAAACCGACTCACAGCTTCACTTTTACGACGGTAAATACCGCATTAGTGACATAAGCGCACAGGAAGTTGCAAGTTGGAACAAAGCGAGCCAGTTTAATTTAGCGCTACCGAGCGTAAATAACTTATTACCAGAAAATTTTGCTATTAAAACCCAAGCATTTAAACAGCAAAAATCCCCAGAGCTTGCTTATGATAAAAATGGCGTGAAAATATGGCGTCAGGCAAGTCAAAAATTTGCCGAGCAACCAAAGGGACTTGTTGAAGTTTATATAAATACCCAGCCGGGGCTAAACGATGTAAAAGCGGAGGTTTTATACTCTGTTTGGGCCGATCTGTACAACATACAGCAAAGCCAACTAAGCACTGAGGCTGCTATTGCAGGTATGAGCGTAAACCTTGCACCAAGTAATGGTTTAGTTTTGTCTATGAGTGGCTTTACAGATAAGCAAAATGTACTGCTTAAACAAGCATTAAGTGGGTTAAACAGTGATATTAGTGGGCAAGCATTTAACCAAGCTGTAGATCGTTTTAAACGTAATTTACTTAACCAGCAAAAACAATTTCCTTACGCGCAAGCATTTGCTGAATATACAAAATTAAGCCGTACCGGTAGCTTTGATACTGATACTTTAATTAGCACAGCCAACACTTTAACTTTAGCTGATTTTAATGCTTTAAAACAAAACACCTTTGCTAATAACGATTTACGCGTATTTAGTTATGGTAACTATAACCAGCAAGACATAGCAGCAATAGCATCCGAGCTGAGTGCTATTTTGCCAAGTAACTATAAACACACTGAGTTTGCGCGCAGTAAAGCATGGTTACCACAACTAGGTGAAACCATAGTGTTACAAAAAGATATAGATGTAGCCGATGTAGCCGTGGTTGATATGACAGTTCATCCAACACCGGGTTACAAACAAAAAGCACAAGCTGCCGTGCTACAAGGGCATTTTAGAACCATTGCATTTGATAAAATGCGTACCGAGGAGCAACTTGCGTATGCCGTTGGTGCATTAGCTCGCCCCATAGAGGATTACTCAGCGATTGGTTTGTTTATTCAAACACCAGTAAAAGGGCCAAAAGAAATACAAACGCGTTTTGATCTGTTTAAAAAAGAGTATGCAGTTGAGCTCGACAACATGAGTGAAGAGACGTTTGCACAGCTTAAAAATGCCACGTTAGTATCGCTTAAAGAGCAACCTAAAAACTTAAGTGACGAAATGAGCCCACTATTAAATGATTGGTATCGTGAAAATTTTAATTTTGATTCAAAGCAACAACTAATAAATGAAGTTGAGAAAGTAACGCTTAGCGATATTAAAGACTATTACCAACAAACAATGCTTAACCCTAATGCGGCACGTTTAAATGTGCAATTACGCGGGACTAAGTTTATAGAAAGTGACTTCGCCGATTTACCAAATCAAACAAAAATCACCACGCTAGATGCCTATTACAATGGTATTAAACTACAAAAATAAGCTTTATTTATACAGCTAAAAATAAACCCCAATGTATTGCTACATTGGGGTTTTTATTTATTTCAGTTAATTTAAGCCATCACTAAAACTTAAGCCATTAGTAAAAAGCCTATCACCGCAAGTGCTGCAGCAATAAGCGTATAAGGCAATTGTGTAACAGCGTGGCTCATTAAGTTACAGCCAGCGCCTTGGGCTGCTAATACCGTTGAGTCTGAATAAAAACATGCTTGGCTGCCAAATGATGATGCTGATAATAACGCGCCAATGACTAATGGAATATTAGCATCTACCGCCGTTGCCAGCGGCATAACAATAGGAATAGACACAGCAAATATTCCCCAGCTTGAGCCCGTTGCAAATGCTAAAACAGACATTGCAATAAATACCACTGCAGGCAAGTAACCCGCGGTCATGTATGGGCTTAAACTATTAATAACATATTGCGGCAAGCCAATTAAATCGCACACATCTTTAAATATAAACGCGGCTATAACCGTGCCTATAGCCGGTATCATACTTTTAAATCCATCGAGCATACGTTCAATCATTTCACTAAACGACATTAATTTTTGTAACGCATAAAATGGCAAAATTATAGCCATAGTGGCCAGTAAACCTTTATAAACGTCTATCTCAAAGTAAACGGTAAAGCCGACTAATAAAATAATAGGCAATAAAAAGTTATGTAATTTACCTTTAGGATCAGCATCTTCAAAGTTTTCTTCTACTGCTTTTACCGCGTACTCGTCTGCTGTTTGTACTTCACTGTATTGCGCCGGATCGACTTGTGCTTGCTCAATTTGTGCCATCTGTTCTGCTTTTTTCATTGGGCCAAAAGCAGGGATCACACCAAGTACCACTAACAGCACAACGAGTACCGCAAACCATGCGTAAAACATATACGGAATAGCCTGAATGTAAACAGCAATGCCTTTGCCTTCTTCAGCAATACCGTTATCTACGAGTAAACCACCAAAAAATACCGCCCACGTAGATAGGGGCACAAGTACGCAAATTGGTGCCGCAGTTGAGTCGACAACGTAGGCTAGCATTTCACGGCTTACTTTAAATTTATCGGTAATGCGTTTCATGGTTTCACCCACAGTAAGCGCATTTAAATAGTCATCAATAAAAATAACTAATCCAAGGCAAAAGGTCATAAATAATGAAGAGCGTTTGCCCTTAGTGTATTTAAGTGCCAACTTACCAAATGCAGAAGCACCACCGGTACGGACTAATAAGGCGATTAACGCACCAAAACCACCACACACCAATATTAACCAGCCAATGGTTTCGTCACTCATTACTTTAAGTGAGGTGCTGGCAAAATTAGCCAATACCTGCGAGGGATCAGCCATTATGAGCCCAACAAGGGCACCAATTAATAAAGATAAAATAGGGCGGCGTAGTACTACAGCCAAAATAACTACCACTAAAGGCGGCAGTAAGCTTAACGCAGAAGGTTCAAGCATTTAAGTATTCACAAAATTAAAAGCATATTTAAAAATTTAAACTGCTTAACAAAAACAAAGAAGATGATAAGTTAGTTATCTTATCACTTTCCAAGTCACTGCTTTTGCACGCGATATTACTAGGGAACTGTTATTTTAAATTAATAATCAGCAGTAATATGCGTTGGCTTGGCGCCAGACGGTGCAAGGAGTGCAACCGCTTTTGTTATGCCTATAAAAACATCGGCGCAAAAGTAATCTGCTTTACATCTTCAGTCAACAAATAAATGCTTTAATTGACTCATTTTTATTATTTGGCTGAATATAACGCTACAAACCAGAAGGATAACAATACATGCGAAGGCAATTTAATACCGAGCGATTAATTATTCGCCATGCTGTTGAAGCAGATGCTGGCGATTTATTAAAGTTAGTAAATCAAAAAAGTTTTATAAAATACATTGGGGATAAAAAAATTTATACCCTTGAGGATGCTATAACCTATATTAAGCAAGCTTTTAGTGAGGCGCACCAATCGCAAGGGTTTGGCCCTTATGTGATCACTTTAAAAAATCAGCAGTTAGTGGGGGTTGTTGGTTTTTATAGCCGTGCAATGTTGCAGCACCCCGATATAGGATTTGCGTTATTAACAGCATTTGAAAAACAAGGGTATATTTACGAAGCTGCAAAAGCGTTAGTTGAAAATAAAAGTATATATGGCATTAATAAATTATGCGCCATTACCTCAATAGATAATAGCGCATCACAAAATGTGTTAATTAAGCTTGGCTTTAAGCCACAAGGGCAAGTAATAATAGATAAAGAAAGCCGCAGCGTTGTTTCTTTATTTTTATATCATTAAATAATTTTAGTAATGATTATTTAAACCGCGTTTGTTCAATTTGCTTGGCTACTGCTAGGTTGATTTCTTGCCAGGTTTTTTCAAGCGTTGCTACCAGCGCATCATAGCCGTCACCGTCGAGTTGCGTTACATTAGCAAAATTGTGCAAACTTAATAAGCGTCGGCCTGTTTCGGGATGGGTATAATATAAACGCCATAGCCCAGATATATCTGCGTTGCCTTGTAGGTCGCCATTAAAATGATGAATTTCATATTCTAATTCATAAAAAGTTTGTTGATCTAGCTCGGTGATCACCGGTAAACCTTTTATTACCATCCAGTTAGGTAGGGCATTAAAGAGTGTTTGTTGGGCACTTACGGTGAGCATCGAATCAGGTGACTCACCCCATAAGTGATAGTTTGCAGCATGAATTTGATTGTGATCTATTTTCATAGCAATGCCGCGATTATTTAAGGCGCCCCTCAGTACAACTGTTTGTACTCTTAATTGCGCATCAGTTGCACTTACATCTCTTGAGGAGGCAACAATAGGTTGTTCAAACTGATAATACGCGATGGCAGTTTGAATTGATGAACTGCAACCACTAAGCAGTAAAACGAGTAAAATAACAAAAAAAGATGATTTAACCATTATTGCTTCCTTGGTTTTGGGTCTGCGGGTAATGCTTTATCAAATATAAACATATTAGGCTGCTCATTTAGGCCTTTAGTTAGCGGCTGTAGCTGCTCACTTAAACGTTTAAACTCTTGCAAGGTTTGCTGTAGCTGATTATTAAACTGCGAACCTGCTTGGTAGCTGGCCATGGTTTTATCAAATTGGCGCATAGTGACTTCAAATTGTTCCATACTCTTGGTCATTTTTTTGAAGTTTTGATTAAAGTCACCCGGTAAATTTTGTGTGTCTTTTTGGTTTAGCAAATCGCGCATGTCGTTGGCCAACCCTTGGTAGTCGCTAAAAGTGGCTTGCATTTGTGCTAAGCTATCTTCGATTTTTAGCTCGTTTACCTTATTAAGTACATCAGAAACCTGATCGGCTAATACAGTAATACCGCTAGATATACTTGGAAAAACATCATATTGAGCCAGTTTTTCTAGTTTTGCATCAGGCGCATCTGTATAAATATCAAAGTCGACATACACAGCACCGGTAAGTAAATTACCCGGTTTAAGCGAAGCGCGCATACCATTGTTTACCCAGCCATTTAAACTCGTTTGCCAATACTCTTTAGCTAAATCGTTATCGTGGTATAGGCGCCCATATTCTATTTTAATAAGCACAGGTACAGCCGTATTTTGGTTTTTAAAGTGAGCTGGTTTGCCGTTAATAATCACATTGGCAGGGGCTTCTACTACTGTACCAATTCGAGTTCCTCGGTATTCAACCGGAGCGCCAGCGCGCAGGCCGCGAATTGATTGCTCAAACTCAATAAGATAGTAGTCAAAGTCGTAAAAGCGCTCTTCTAGTGCTTCTTTATAGCTTTGACTAAGCGAAAAGCTATGCTCATTTTGGGCAATATCGCCAGGTGCTTGTTGATCGGGTAAGCCCACCGATATACCGCCTTTTAAAAGTTTACTAAGCGATCCGGTATTAATGTTTATGCCATCAGCAGAAAGGTCAATTTCTATACCAGAGTTAACCCAAAAAATAGAATTTAAGGTGATCAGGTTTTCGTAGGGTGCTTTAATAAAAATACCGTACTTCATGGCTTGGTTTTTCCAATCAAATGTCGCGGTTTCTATTTGCCCAATTTTATAGTTTTTGAAAAATATACCGGTACTTACTTCAAGTACCTCAGCGTTGTAGCTCAATAACTTAAAGCGTCCGCCTTTAACATCTTTACCAATTAAGGCAGGCTCGTCTTGTAGTTCAAACTTTTCTTTTTTCTTTTTACTTTCTCCAGGCGAAAACTCTAAATATACACCTGATAAAAGCGTACTCATGCCACTAATGCCGGTTTCATCTATACGCGGTTTTACCACCCAAATTTTGGCATCTTCGGTGAGTAAGTTATCGTAGTTTTTATCTATTTGAGCGCGGGCAATAACACTGTCTTGCGAGTCGGATAAACGCACATGATCTATTTGGCCAATTTTAACACTGCGTACTTTAATCTCGGTTTTTCCCGCAACTATCCCCTCCGCTTGTGGCATGGTTATATAAATAGTGGGGCCTAAATTAGTTTGGTATTGATAAAGCATCCAAACACCCACAAACAGGGCAATAACGGGAATAATCCAAATTGCAGAAATTTTTGATTTTTGTGTAATATTAGCGGTTTCGGTCATGCATTATTCTCTGCGTTATTATTTTTAGGTGAATCCCATAGCAAACGTGGGTCAAAGGCGTGAGCTGCCATCATTTGACATAGTACCATAACAGTAAAAAAGGCAACGCCTAAGCCGGGCGTTACCGACATTAAGTTACCCAATTGTACCAAAGCAACTAAAATGGCCACAACAAACACATCAATCATAGACCATTTCCCAATAAATTCAGTTAGTTGATAAATACGTGTATACCCTATGGTGTGATCATTTGCGGGTTTGGCAACCATAAAGCACAAAAAGCTCAATACTAAAGCCTTTGCAAGTGGGACTACAACACTGGCAATAAATATAATCATGGCAATAGGGTATGAGCCATTTTGCCACAGTGCAATAACACCAGCAATTAAGGTTGAAGGGCTTTCATCACCTAAACTGGTGGTATACATAATGGGTAAAACATTGGCTGGAATATAGCAAATAATAGAGGTAATTAACCAAGCCGTAGCTTTTTGTACACTGTTGGGGTTTCTAAGATAGGTTTTACTATGGCAACGATTACAAACACTTTGCGTGCATAGTTGATGGCACACATGGCAAGCTTTTATATCGTTATCAATGGCGCGGTGAGTAAGGTTTATATTTTCAAGTTTTTCTACTGGGCCAATTTGTGCCCACAAGCGGGGGCGGTTTAAATGTGTTAACGCACTAATATATAAAATAACAAAGCCCACATAAGCCCAAAAGCTCACCCCAAAACTAATATCCGCGAGAGACATTATTTTAACCATACTGACAAGTACGCCAATGAGAAAAATCTCCGACATAATCCAAGGTTCAAGCGCTAGGGTAAATTTTAATAATCGTCGAGCAATACCTTGAGGTAGCGCTCTAAGCGCGCCTAAATGTAATGGTATTAGTATAATAAGTAAGCTCATAGGCAGGGCTATAATACTTAAATCAATAAATAGCCCTAACAAGTTACTATCGTAATTAAATAAAATACGCGCGGCATCGGGCAAGGTTATAGTTTGCGTAATACCGCTGCTGCTAAACGAAATAAAAGGATAAAACATGCTGCTGAGTAGCATTAACAAGGCACTAAAGCTCAGGGCTACAACTCGGCTGTCGTGATCTGTATCTGAGTCAGAAACCTTATGCCCGCAATGGGGGCACGTTGCGACATTTTTAGCCTCAACCAGGGGGACCTCAATAATATAGTCGCAACAAGGACACGCTATTTGCAAAGTGTTCGCTTAGAATTAAACAAAGAGTTAAATTTTGCTATAATTATCGCCTAAATACAAATGTTATAACTGTTGTTGAGCGTAATTAATTATTAGTTAAGAGTGCATTGCAGTGGCACTCGCTACATTATATATAGCTAATACCACTGCTTATACATCAATCAAATAATGCCACTGTTTGGCGAGTAAGGGCAATCAGCTCACCCGATTGCGACCAAATACAGCCGTCTTCTAAGCCGTAACCACCTTTTGCATGATGGGTAATTGCTTCAAAGCCCAACCATTGACCAGGAGTTAAGTTAGGCGCTTGCACAAACTCTAAATACCACGACATACTACTAGCAGGCGCTGGTTGTTTAAACATTTGTAATAAGGTAGGAGGCCATGCATCGGTTAGCGCTATAACATGTGCTTCTGTAATGGCCGCTGGAGTTTCTTTAAAGCGCATCCACCCACCTAAATGGGAGGTTTCTGCACTGCTAAAAGGCATAGCACCTTGTTGTGGGCATAAATCAACATGTTGAAAAAACTCCGGCATTTGCCCTTGTATAAATGGCAATGTATGGCGCTCATTAACTTCTTGTAAGCCTAACGACTTTGCAACGGGTACATTAATAGCTGAGTTGCGGTTACTAGCAAAGCAGGCTTGTACAATGACACACACTTGTTCATTTTGAATTGCTTTGGCCAGTACTTGAGTACTACTTTTGCCTTCACGCAGTATTTCTACAGATAAAGAAAATGGCGTATCGGCAAGCAGCGGGCCAACAAAGTTAGTACTTAAAGATAATAACCGGCGCTCACTATTTACTTGAGCTCTCATTGCTTGATATAAAAGTGCTGCAGATAACCCACCAAAAGCGGTGCGCCCTTGGCACCAATTAGCTTCAAACTGCATGGTGTTTGCCACATTATTAGTGTCGTCTTGATTATTAATATTAGCGGCTTGTTGCAGTAAATGATCGAAATTCATTAGTTAGCGTGTCCTTAAAAGTACGAATTACTAAATATATAACACAGCCAAACTTGTCAGACCAGCAATTAAAGTTCAATACAAACGGCGTAAAAACCAGCGTTGCTAGCAAATATTGCACTTTATTTAGCTTATTTTGTAAAAAAATCAAAAAAAATGATATTTTTTTCATTTTTACAGTTGAATTAAGTTTGCAGCATCCCTATTAACTAGTCATCGAACGTATTAACGAATATTGAAGTTGGAGAAATTTCATGGGTAGAATTATTGGAATAGACTTAGGTACTACAAACTCTTGTGTTGCAGTACTTGATGGTGGCAAAGCACGTGTTATTGAAAACGCGGAAGGCGATCGCACAACCCCGTCTGTTATTGCTTATACGCAAGACGGTGAAACTTTAGTTGGTCAGCCAGCTAAACGTCAAGCGGTTACTAACCCAACAAACACAGTATTTGCTATTAAGCGTTTAATTGGTCGTCGTTTTGAAGACGAAGAAGTACAGCGCGATATCGGCATCATGCCATTTAAAATTGTTAAAGCCGATAACGGTGATGCATGGGTTGAAGCGGGCGGCGAAAAACGCGCTGCACCACAAATCTCTGCTGAAATCCTGAAAAAAATGAAGAAAACGGCTGAAGACTTCTTAGGTGAAGCAGTAACTGAAGCAGTTATCACAGTACCGGCATACTTTAACGATTCACAGCGTCAAGCTACAAAAGATGCGGGTCGTATTGCTGGCCTTGAAGTTAAACGTATCATCAACGAGCCAACTGCTGCAGCACTTGCTTACGGCATGGACAAAAACCGTGGTGAAAACATTGTTGCAGTATACGACTTAGGTGGCGGTACTTTCGATTTATCAATTATTGAAATTGATGAAGTTGAAGGCGAGCACACGTTTGAAGTACTTGCTACAAATGGTGACACGCACTTAGGTGGTGAAGATTTCGATAACCGCGTAATCAACTACCTAGTAGCTGAATTTAAGAAAGACCAAGGTCTAGACTTAAAAACTGACCCACTTGCAATGCAACGTGTTAAAGAAGCAGCTGAAAAAGCGAAGATTGAACTATCTTCTGCACAATCTACAGAAGTAAACCTTCCGTATGTAACTGCAGATGCGACAGGTCCTAAGCACATGAACGTGAAACTAACACGTGCTAAGCTTGAGTCACTTGTTGAAGACTTAGTAACTAAGTCAATTGAACCATTAAAACGTGCACTTGCTGATGCTGATTTATCAGTAAGCGACATCAACGACATTATTCTTGTTGGTGGCCAAACACGTATGCCTTTTGTACAAAAAACAGTTGCTGAGTTCTTTGGTAAAGAGCCACGTAAAGATGTTAACCCTGATGAAGCTGTTGCAGTAGGCGCGGCAATTCAAGGTGGTGTACTAGCTGGTGACGTTAAAGACGTACTATTACTAGACGTTTCTCCATTATCTCTAGGTATTGAGACAATGGGCTCGGTAATGACAGCACTAATTGAGAAGAACACCACGATTCCTACTAAGAAATCGCAAACTTTCTCAACAGCTGAAGATAATCAGTCTGCAGTAACAATTCATGTACTGCAAGGTGAGCGTAAGCGTTCAAGCGACAACAAATCTCTAGGTCAATTTAACCTAGAAGGTATTCGTCCAGCACAACGTGGTACACCACAAATCGAAGTAACATTCGATGTGGATGCCGATGGTATCTTACATGTATCTGCTAAAGATAAAGATACAGGTAAAGAGCAAAAAATTACGATTCAAGCATCTTCAGGCTTAAGTGATGAAGAAGTTGAACAAATGATTCGTGATGCTGAAGCGCATGCTGAAGATGACAAAAAATTCGAAGAGCTAGTAGCGACTCGTAACCAAGCAGATGCAATGGTTCACGGTACACGCAAGCAAATTGAAGAAGCTGGCGATGCACTTCCAAGTGAAGACAAAGAAGCGATTGAAGCGGCTGTAGTTGACCTTGAAACTGCTATTAAGAGTGACAAGAAAGACGAAATTGAAGCTAAAACTCAAGCGCTTGCTGAAAAGTCTCAAAAGCTTATGGAAATTGCACAAGCTAAAGCTCAACAAGGTTCAGCTGACGCAGGCGAGCAACAACAATCTGCTAAGCAAGATGACGACGTAGTTGATGCAGAGTTTGAAGAAGTTAAAGACGACAAGTAATTGTTGCTTACGCTTCTAGCTAACACAAAGCACTGTAACTTAGTTAAGTGTTTAAGTTAGAATGAACGATTGAGGCGCGCAGGCAATAGCTTGACGCGCCTTTTGCATGAGAATTAGGTGGTAAATCGATACGATTTATCGGTTTATCAAGCAGCCTAGCTGCAAATAGAAAAGAGTAGTGTGGTAGATATGTCAAAACGCGATTATTACGAAGTCCTCGGCGTAAGCAAAGATGCGAGTGAGCGAGACATTAAAAAAGCGTATAAACGCTTAGCGATGAAATATCATCCAGATCGTACTTCAGGCGACAAAGAGCTTGAAACAAAGTTTAAAGAAGTAAAAGAAGCTTACGAGATATTAACTGACGCGCAAAAACGTCAAACTTACGACCAATACGGCCATGCAGCTTTTGAGCAAGGTGGCGGCGGTGGTGGTCATGGTGGTTTTGGCGGCGGTCATGGCGACTTTGGCGATGTTTTTGGTGATGTTTTTGGCGATATTTTTGGTGGCGGCGGTGGTCGACGTCAATCTCGTCAGCAACGTGGATCTGATTTGCGTTACAACATGGACTTAAGCTTAGAAGAAGCGGTTCGTGGTAAAGAAGTCGAAATTAAAATACCAACCTGGGTAGGTTGTGATCCATGTGATGGCAGCGGTGCAAAGGCTGGCTCTAAGCCTAAAACATGTACTACGTGTCATGGTGCTGGGCAAGTACAAATGCGCCAAGGCTTTTTTGCTGTTCAGCAAACGTGTCCTACGTGTCAGGGGCAAGGTCAGATTATATCTAACCCTTGTGACAGCTGTCATGGACAAGGCCGCGTAGAAAAAACGAAAACCTTATCGGTTAAAATTCCTGCGGGTGTTGATACCGGCGATCGTATTCGCTTAACTGGCGAAGGCGAAGCGGGAATGCATGGTGCGCCTTCTGGCGACTTGTACGTGCAAGTATCTGTTCGTGAACACCGTATTTTTGTACGTGACGCAAATAACTTACATTGTGAAGTTCCTATTAGCTTTACTACAGCGGGTCTTGGTGGCGAAATTGAAGTGCCAACACTTGATGGTCGCGCTAAGCTTAAAATTCCTTCTGAAACACAAACGGGCAAAATGTTCCGTATGCGTGGCAAAGGCGTTAAATCTGTTCGCAGTGGTGCAATAGGCGACTTAATTTGTAAAGTGGTTATTGAAACACCAATAAACCTGAACGAACGTCAGCGTGAATTATTAAAAGAATTAGAAGAAAGCATGGGCAAAGATAGCTCAAAAAACCGTCCTAAAGAGCAAGGCTTTTTTGATGGTGTTAAAAAGTTTTTTGATGATTTAACTAAATAATTAATGTGTTTTATAATATTAAACGGCGCTTTTTAGAGCGTCGTTTTTTTTTGCTTAAAATAATAGCGTAGCAACATATGACACCAGCAATAGAGTTACTGAAAAAACAAAAAATTGGTTTTGAATTATTAAGCTATGAGCACGATCCAAACACCACTAACTTTGGCCTTGAAGCAGCCCAAAAGCTCAACCTTAATAGGGATCAGGTGTTTAAAACCATAGTGCTGGAAAACCAAGATGGACAGCTCATAGTCGCCATTACACCTGTTTCTCAGCAAGTTAACTTAAAGCTGCTTGCCTCATTGTGTGGCGCTAAAAAGGTAGCTATGGCTGCGGCAAAAAAAGTGCAAGCAAGCACAGGTTATGTATTAGGAGGCGTGAGCCCATTGGGACAAAAAAAACGTCTTGCTACTTTTTTGCACAGCAGCGCTGCACAATTTGCATGTATTTATGTAAGTGCCGGTAAACGAGGCTTAGACATTGCAATTAACCCCCATGAGTTAGCCAAATTAACAGCAGCAGTGTTGGGGGAGTTTTAATCAGCATTGATTTTATAACGCTTAGTTAATTAAATTACTGCAAAAATGGAGGACAAATGGCAAAGCCAAATAAAAAAGGGCCAACCAAAACGGTCGATATATTTTGCTCAAGCTGCAGGGCACCTTTATTTAAGTATCGTAAAGGGGGAAAAGGTGCGTTAGTTAAATGTTTTATTGAGCGCATTAGCCAAGATTATACTAAGCAGCCTTGTATTTGCCCAAAATGCGAACGCCCATTTGCGCGGCCCGCGATTATTAAAGGCACTGCTGCGTATAAAATGATTGGTGGAAAAGTTACTTTTAAATAAGGCATCTGTTTATTTCAATATTCCGATTAGGGCGGACATAAGCCCTTGATTGAATTTGCTACATTGATAAACTTAACCGGTTTTGCTGTTTCAATGATTGAAAAATACCCTCCCCACGGATCGGGCCAGTCAATTGGGTTTTTAAAATGGAAAAGGATAGACGTGTGATTGCACTTTTATTTGATATTGTAGGTATGACGGGTACTGCTTTAGTAGTGGGTTCATTTTTTTTGTTACAACTAAATAAAGTATCACCAGCGAGTTTGCTTTATAACATGATGAACTTAACCGGCGCTATATTGCTGCTTATTAGTCTTTGTTATAACTTTAATTTAGCCAGTTTTGTAATTGAAATATTTTGGATTGCAGCCTCTTTAATTGGTTTATATAAATATGTTAAAAATAAACCAAAGCTAGGCAAAGCTTAATTATACTTTTATACCGTGAAATTGCCTTATTTCACGGTTTTTATGTTTTTAATACAATTGTTAACAAAAAGTTTATATCTCTCTTTGCATTATGCAGATAAACTATACCCCATTATTAATAGCTAACATTACCCGTTTTATAGGCGTTTATGTTCTTCATTCCTAAAAAAATTATTTTCGCATTTTTATTGCTACTCTTGTTGTTAACAGTCACTTTTTGGTTTGGTCGAATACATGACTTAGAGCAAGCAAAAAAACAAGCCGACCAACAAGTAAGCCAATTAAATAACTACATTGATAATGAGCTTGCTCGATTTGCTGCGATCCCGCAATTACTCACCAATAACAACTTACTCATTCGCTTTACTAATAACGAAGAAGAGCATTATAGCGCTATTAACAACTACTTAGCGGATATACAAAAAGCCAGTGGCGCATCTGATATTTATATACTTAATACTCAGGGCGAGGTTGTTGCGAGCAGCAATTGGCAGGCCGATTATACTTTTTTAGGTAGTAACTTTTCATTTCGACCGTATTTTAAACAAGCATTTGCGGGTGAAAAGGTAGCTTATTTTGCGCTTGGTCAGCGTTCAAAAGAGCGTGGATTATATTTTTCGCAGGCTATTTATCATGAAGGTAAAGCAATTGGGGTTGTGGCGCTAAAAGTAAATGTTGCTAAATTTGAAGACGACAGATCGCTGCTTAATACGGCAGCAGGTAGTCATTTTTATTTACAATTAGCAGATAATGTTATTGCTATGTCGGATGAGCCTAATTGGCGTTTAAACAGTTTTCAAGAGCTGGATATTGCAGCCAGGCGGGAAATAAATCAACGTCGTGCTTATTTAGACTACCAGCCGGGTCTTATTCCTTTACAACAATTTAATAGCCAAAACATTGCACAATTTAAAATTGCTAAGCGTTTATATGTAGTGGCCTCTAAGCCATTAAAACACTTTAATGCCCAAATGAACGTATTAGTAGATGTTTCTAACATAGCAGCCATGCAGCTACCTCGGTTGTTATGGTTGATGATTTTTTATTGTGTGTTTATTTTTATCGTTTATAGCTTACTTGCACGTTTTGCTGGTTATAAAAAACTACTTTATTCTAGGCACAGTTTAGAGCAAAAAGTGATTGAGCGTACCCAAGCACTTGAAAAAGCTCAAACCGCTTTAGTACAGTCTGCAAAACTTGCCACCATAGGGCAATTAAGCGCAGGCATAAACCATGAAATTAACCAGCCTTTGTGTGCCATGAACGCTTATTTAGCCAGTGCAAAAATATTGCTAAATAAAGGTAAGTTAACAGCATTAAACGAGAACTTAGTCATTATTGAGGGCTTAGTAGAGCGGGTGCATAAAATTGTTGCGCAATTAAAACACTTTAGTAAACCTTCAAAAATGCAACTAAGGCCGCACCCCTTGTCGGCATTATTAAATAACGCTTTAATGATCACTCATTCACAACTAAAACAAGATGATATTAGCGTTATTCCTCCGCAGTTTGAGCAAAATATTACCGTTTTGGTCGATTCGCTTAAGTTTGAACAAGTATTAGTTAACGTTATTACTAATGCATCGCAGGCAATGAGTAACTGCGCAACGCGGCAATTAAGTTTTGAAGTTGAATGCTTTGATGGACGCGTAAAACTGTCGATATTAGATACAGGATCTGGCATAGAACACCATACTTTAGGCTCTATTTTTGAACCATTTTATAGTACCAAGTCGAGTACCGGTTTAGGCCTTGGTTTATCAATATCTAAGCAAATCATCGACTCGTTTGATGGTCGTTTAAGTGCGCATAATCGCCCAGAAGGGGGGGCGCAGTTTATTATTTGTCTTTGGAGTACTGCGGAGTCACAACATGATTGAGCCACTGCTTTGTAAACAGGTAATGGTTATTGATGATGAGGCGATGATCCGCGATTCGTTAAATCAATTACTCACTTTGGAAGGCTACCAAGTTCAATGTTTTAGTGATGGGGCAACGGCGCTTAGTCGCTTAAGCCGAGGCTATAGCGGCGTGGTCCTTAGCGACATTAATATGCCAGCAATGGACGGGCTTACGTTACTTGAGCAAATAAAAGCGTTTGATAGTGAGTTACCGGTTATATTTTTAACTGGGTATGCCGATGTGTCGGTGGCGGTAAAAGCGATGCAGTTAGGCGCTTATGATTTATTTGAAAAACCCCTTAACGAGCATTTAATAGATTGTATTGCTAGAGCGTGCGATAAACGCAGCCTGGTAATGGAAAACCGCGCTCTTAAACGCGCGGTAGAAAAAACCTCAGCGCCGGGTGTGCGTATTTTAGGTGATACGCCTAAAATGCAGCACATGATGAAGCTGCTTAATACTGTGATAGATACTCCTGCAGATATATTAATTGAAGGTGAAACTGGGACTGGCAAAGAGCTGGTTGCACGTTACTTACACGACCACAGTAACCGTTCAAGCTGTCAATTTGTGGCGATTAACTGTGGTGCTGTGCCAGAGCAGCTCATAGAAAGTGAACTGTTTGGTGCTGTAAGCGGTGCATACACTGGGGCCACAAAAAATAGAAAGGGTAAATTTGAATTTGCCCAAGGTGGCACTGTTTTTTTAGATGAAATAGAAAGCACCCCGTTGTCGTTACAAGTAAAGTTACTGCGTGTACTAGAGGAGCGAAAGGTAACGCCGGTTGGCGCTAATCATACCGTTAACTTAGATATTCGCATTGTTGCTGCTACTAAAGTTGATTTGCTGGCATTGGTGAATGAAGGTGGGTTTAGAGCCGATTTATATTATCGCCTTAGTTTGGTCAAAGTAAGCATTCCAGCGCTGCGCGATCGAAAAGCTGATATTCCTTTATTATTTAAGCATTTTAGCTCAATTGCGGCAACGCGGTTTTATAAACCACTTGGGGCATTAAATGTAGAGTTAGAACAACGTTTATTAGCCTATGACTGGCCAGGTAACGTGCGTGAACTAAGAAACCAAGCAGAACGAGCAGTATTGTTAGGGCCTGAATTAGCATTTGCGCAAAGTGATTCAGCTGATCAACAAGTGTTATCACAAGATTTAAGTTTGGCCGAAAAGGTCAGTTATTATGAGCAATCTTTAATAGAAGAAGCGTTAGAGCGTAACCATGGCAGTATAAAAAACACCATGGGCACGCTGCAAATTGCGCGTAAAACCTTGTATGACAAAATGAGTAAATATGGTCTAAATCGGGATATGTTTACTGATTAGGGCATGTAGTAGTGTGTGATAAAGGTGATGTTTTTAAATAAAAGTGTGCGGATATCCGCACACTTTTTTGCTTTAAAAACAGTGTTAATCATTTAACTTGCTGAAATTTATGTTTATTTAGTAGTTGGCCACCATTTTGCTTTAATGGGTGTACAACAATAAGTAGATTCTAATTTTTAGGACACATGATGATAAACAACACACACGTTAAACGCTCTGCGCTTGCTTTATTGTGTAGCATAACTGCCTTACCTAATATGGTATTAGCTGCTGAATATTCTGTGTATGGTAAAGCAGAAGTACAAATAGCTAAAACCGATACAGGCGTTATGCGCTACGCCGATGAAGGCACACAAATAGATGCGCCATTTTCACGCATAGGGATCAAAGGACAACACACACTTAACGAGTACGTTAGCGCAGTATTTAAATACGAAGTACAAGTAAAGGGCTTTGAACATGACGATACTAACGAGCCGTTTGCAGCGCGTAATACCTATTTAGGTTTAAAAGGTGCGTTTGGTGAAATAGTTGTCGGTAGAAACGATACCCGCTTTAAATACTCAGAAGGTAAGCTGGATAATTTTAACGAAACACAAGCCGATATAGCACAAGTTATTGCTGGGCAAGACCGCCTTGGCGATACCATAACTTACACATCAAACTATTGGCATAATGCTCAGTTTTCATTTACTTATGCCCCCAAAGACGATAATAAAGATAACCAAGCGGGTTTTGCCGCTACACTTATTTACGGTGATCGTAATTTAAACAATACGCCATATTATATTTCTTTAAGCCATGTTGACTCACTTAATAATATTAAAGCGAGTCGGATTGCAGGTGTTTATAAGTTTGAGCAGTTACAGCTAGGTGCTTTGTATCAACACTCAGAGTCAATAGATGGCACTAAATCAGGCAATGGCTATGTACTAAGTGCAAGCTATACATTAGATAAATGGGTTCCTAAATTACAGTTTGCAAAAGATGACTCAGCACTGCGTCAAGAGTCAGAAGCCACTCAGTGGAGTACAGGTTTAGACTATATATTTGATAAACAAACCACGGCTTATCTTTTATATACAGACTTAGACTTAGAAGAAAACGCCGATAGCAGCTTAGCGCTTGGTCTTAGGTACAAATTTTAAGGTTTAGATAAATGACACAACAAATTTTGCAAAATAACGCGCCTAAAAACCAATTTAAGCAATGGTTATTACTGCTACTTGGGCCAAGCATAATGCTATTGACCTGTTTACTCGATCCCCCTACGGGCATGTCCAGTGCAGCGTTTAAAACTGCTGGGTTAGCATTTTGGATGGCGTCGTGGTGGGTAAGCGAAGTAGTGCCTATTCCGGCGACTGCTTTATTGCCACTTGTTATATCGCCACTGGCTGGTATAGCAGGTATGAAAAGTGTAGCCGCGCCTTATGCTCATCCATTAATATTTTTATTTTTAGGTGGGTTTTTAATTTCTATCGCAATGGAGCGCTGGGGGTTACATAAACGCATAGCACTGAGCACCATGTTGTATGCAGGCACTAAGCCTAGCTTACAAATATTAGCTATGATGCTGGTTACGGCTTTTTTATCTATGTGGATGTCAAATACAGCCACTGCAGTGATGATGCTACCAATAGCTTTGTCTATTACACATTTAGTAAAGCAGTCAGATCCTAGCAATGAAGGATTTGGTAAAGCTTTACTACTCTCTATTGCTTATGGTGCCAGTATTGGTGGTATTGCAACATTAATCGGTACTCCGCCTAATGCATTAATGGCAGCTTACTTGTCCGATAGCTACCAAATAGAAATTGGCTTTGCACAGTGGATGCTAGTCGGTGTACCACTGGCGGTAAGTATGCTGTTTATTAGTTGGATTTGGCTTACAAAGTTTGCATATAAAGTAGACGCAGGTATTAAAAATAATCAAAAAATAGACACCAAAGCTGTATTTACTGAACAATTAAAAGCACTTGGTGAAATGCAACGCGCCGAAAAAGGCGTGTTATTTGTATTTGTGCTTGCTGCCGCGTGTTGGATATTTAGACCTATGCTAGGCGAGTTTAGTGGTTTGAGTATTTCTGACACCACTATTGCGATTGCAGCGGCGTTATTATTATTTGTATTGCCTGCAAATAAAGGCACTAACGAGCGTATTTTAGATTGGGAAAGTGCTGCTAGAGTGCCATGGGGCGTATTATTATTGTTTGGTGGTGGCTTAACACTTGCCTCGCAAATAAAGTCATCGGGCTTGGCGCAATATATTGCACAAATGATTCAAGGCGCGAGTGCTATTCCTCTCGTTATGAGTATTTTAGTGGTCGTTGCATTAATAACATTTTTAACCGAAATCACCAGTAACACCGCCACCGCGGCTGGTTTTTTACCCTTACTTGGCCCCGTTGCAGAATCCATTGCAGGCTCACCACTTGTGTGGGTTATTCCGGCGGCGATTGCCTGTAGTTGTGCATTTATGATGCCAGTAGCCACCCCGCCAAACGCAATTGTGTTTGGCTCAGGGCAAATACAAATGCGCGACATGATACGCGCAGGCTTTGTGCTTAATATTGTGGCAATTGTTTTAATTACCTTAGTAACAATGACAATTGCAGCGCAAGTATTTGGCTTTTAAATTACGCAGCTATTGGCTGCTAAACAACAGCCAATAGCTGCAACAGTTACCACTTAGTTCCAACCAAAACCAGAGTAGTTTTGTATATAGTTCAATACTATGCAAAATTACTCTTTATTGCTCGTATTACAGAACAAGGTTATAGTCTCAAATAACTTTAAAATTTGAGTAATCTATTTTGACTATCGACGCACCGCAAACACCTTCGTTAACTACACAATTTGATGAGTTACAACAGTACTTTATAAAAACTCCTTACTTGTCGATTAATAAACGCATCACAGTGTTAAAGCAATTGCGCAGTCGTATTGTAGAGTTTGAGCAAGAGCTGATAGACGCAGTATCAAAAGACTTTGGTTATCGCACCGCATTTGACACCTTGCTAGGCGATATATTACCCACCATGCAAGCCTTAGCGCACACTATAAAAAAACTACCAAAGTGGTCTAAACCAAGCAAGCGATCAGTAGGTTTAAGCTTATGGCCTTCAAAGGTGAGCGTAACATACCAGCCTAAAGGCGTGGTTGGCATTATAGCGCCTTGGAATTACCCAATACAGCTTGCCATTGTGCCTGTTATTACCGCATTGGCAGCGGGTAATCGTACAATGTTGAAGCTCAGTGAGTTTACCCCCCACACCAATCAAGTGCTTGAAAAGCTATTTAGTGGTGAACTAGAGCAGCATTGTAAATTAATACAAGGGGGGAGTGACGTTGCTAGTGAGTTTTCATCGCTGCCATTTGCACACCTGTTTTTTACAGGCTCAATTGCGGTAGGTAAGTTAGTAATGGGCGCTGCAAGTGCTAATTTAACGCCAGTTACCTTAGAGCTTGGCGGTAAATCGCCTGTTATTATTACTGAAAAAGCAGATATTAAAAAAGCGGCGCAAGCAATACTCTTTGGTAAAATGGCCAATGCTGGGCAAATTTGTGTTGCCCCCGATTATGTATTTGTACCCAAAGAGCTTGAGCATCAATTGGTGCAACACTTGTGTGAATTATATAAAAAACACTACAAACAAGGGGTAGAAGGTAAAAATTTAACCTCTATTGTAAGCGACGCTCACTATGCACGCTTATCTGGTTATTTAGAACAAGCACAGCAGCTAGGCGCAACCATAATTAAACCTCTTGAAGATAACCAGCAAGACCCAGATAAACATCGAATGGGGCTACATATTGTCACCCAAGTAACCGATGACATGCAATTAATGAAAGATGAGCTATTTGGCCCAATATTACCTGTAATGAGTTACACCAACTTAGAGCACGCAATAAGTTATATAAAGCAGCATCATCACCCATTAGCCTTGTATATTTTAGGGCAAAATAAACAAATTCAAGAATATATTATAAAGCAAACACTAAGTGGTACTGTTGCGGTTAACGACACCTTAGTGCAAGTAACTGCCGATGATGCGCCGTTTGGTGGAGTGGGGCATTCTGGAATGGGGCATTATCATGCTGATGAAGGGTTTTTAACCTTTAGCCATGCTAAAAACACGCTGGTTTCTGGATCATTCAATCCACGTATCGGCATGCTACTTAAACAAAGCAAAGTACTAATTAAGTTATTAAAGTGGCTTTATATTAAAAAGTAGTGAATATAACAAAAAGGCTAAACTCATCTTACTGTATTAGTTAGTATTAGCGAGCTTAGCCTTGTTATTTAAACGCTGTTTTAGAGCAATTAATTAAAACAGCGTTTAAAGCAGTTTATTAAAACAACCGCCCTTCACCAGCGTAAGTGCCGGCTAAAATTCTGGTATAAATAGCGTCGGCTTTTTCTTTTGCTTCTTCCACTTCTTTGGGCAGCATTTTTTGCTCGTCGAGCTTGCGACTATGGCTTGCTTGCATATTGCCGTTATACTCGGCAATGGTGTTCCAAATATATGACTTTTCTAAATTCTTAGGCATGCCTAAGCCTTCAAAGTACATTAAAGCTAAATTAAATTGCGCCAAAGTATAATTATTGGCTGCAGCTTTTTCATACCACGTTTTAGCAAGTTCATAATCTACGCTTACGCCATCACCATTGGCATACATAACGCCTAGGTTAAATTGTGCAGCGGGTAGGTTTTTGTTTGCCGCTTGTTCAAATAACTTTATTGCCATTTGTTTGTCGAGTTTTACCCCGTTGCCTTCATCGTATAAAACGGCTAAAGCAAACATAGAATCGGGGTGATTTTTTGCTACCCCTTGTTGATAAAGTTGAGCAGCTTTACGGTAGTCACGCGTTACACCATACCCACCTTCATACAATTTACCCAGCTCATAAATACCAGGGGCAAAGCCTTTATCTGCTAGGTAATTAAACTCTTTTAGTGCTTGTGCAAATTCGCCTTCATTAGCGGCTTTGATCCCTTCCTCTAACCCAGCATGAGCGAAAGGGCTACTAAGTAAAATGCCAGCTAGGAGTAAGGTTTTAAAATTAAACTGTGACATAAGAATGTCTCCAATAAGTGATAGTTGCAATGTGTACTATTTAAACATTATTCTATTTAAAATTTTGCGCTAAATGAGGTAATGCAACGTTTAAAAATTAAGTGCAAAGTTTATTGCTTGTTATGCATTACGCTGGCTTTAGTATTAAGCACCGCATTAGCAAATGCAAAGTACGCTTATTATAGCTTAAAGCCGAGCAGAGTTGTTTTAGCAGTGTAAGATACAGATATTACAAAAAATTTAAAGCAGTAAAAAAAGCCCTTTCGGGCTTTTGGGTCATATCAACCGTCACTAATATGAAAAATGAAGATGTAAGCTAAACTTTGTTTATTAAAACCTGAGCTACATAAGTATTACGTGCTTAAATAAAATAACAGCATCCGTGCTTAAAGTTCATCCTTGGGCACTGAGGTCGGTACATTTAACTTATGCGAGTGATTATCAGTTAGATTTAAATTAAAGTCAAATGCAAATAAAAACTATTATCAAGTTTGTGTGTGCGCAGGAGAGTTATGTTAATTAAAATAAATACAAAAAAAATAATACATGCAATGGTAGTCATCAGCTTTGTACTTTTAGCTAGCTGCTCTACTTCTTTTGCTTATAACAATTTACCTTGGCTATCATCATTTTGGGTAGATGACTACATAGACCTAAACAGTAGCCAAGCAAAACAGCTTAAAATTATAATTAAACAAACCCGTAATTGGCATCGTCAGGTAGAGCTGCCTAAGTACAAGCAAGATCTTATCAAGTTACAAAAAACATTTAATAGTGAGTTTAATATCAGCGATTTAACACAGCAGGTTACTGTAGCTAAATTGCATTGGAGCAATTTATTAGTACAGGTTAAAGCGCCTTTAATAGAATTGGCTAAAACACTCAGTACCAAGCAACAACAAGAGCTTGTAACTAACATACAAGCTAACTTAGCTGACGAGTTAAAACAGTATCAAGAGCAAACGACGCAACAACTTAGCGAAGAGCGCCTAAAAGAGCAGCTTAGTTATTATAAAGATTGGTTAGGGAAATTAACTAAGCAGCAAACACAGCTTATAACAGTAGCTAACGAGCAGCATATTAATACCTTTGTGCTTTGGCAGCGTTATAAGCAAAATAGGTTAAACGCACTGCAACAGGCTTTTAATTATGAGTTGCGTAATGTTGAGCAGTTTGAGCAGCAAATGAGCATTATAATTACCGATCGTGAATATTTTATTAGTGAAGAATTAGCGGCCAAAAACCAAGCTAATTTAATGGCTCATGTAAATTTGCTTGTTAGTTTAAATAGTACTTTATCGGATAAACAACGCCGCCACGTAAATAAGCACTTTGCTGAGTTGATAGAGACGGTGGACGATCTTATTGCTGATTAGGTTTTTTACGCAGTACAGTAACGAATTTGTATATAATTATTTACTAATATGCCTAATGTTATGGGCATGCTGTTTTGTTATATTTATGTTTCACGTTAAACTAATTTTTTATTTTTTATCAAGTTTCATAAATGGATATAGCAGCACTTAATAGTACAGAGTTTTTAAGGAAAAATGTTCTCAAATGGGTCAGCTTATGCTTTGGTTGCTTGGCGTTGGTATTTGCAGGTTTTAATCTTACTGTGAATAATTTAAGTGTGCTTGGTTATTTTGAAGTTGTTTTTTCGCTGTATTGTTTTTGCATTTATTTTCGTTTGGGTAAACACCCGGTGCAAGTTTGGCAGTCTGTTGTTATGTGTGCCTTTATTTCTTTTATTGTGGTTTTTGGAGCTTATATAGCCGCACCTAGTAATGGGGTGTTTGTTTGGGCGTTTGTGCTGCCTACTTTGTATTATTTATTACTAGGAAAAAACTATGGATTTATTTTTTCCATTGTTTTGCTCAGCTTGCAAAGTATTGTATTAATTAATAAATCCTCGTTAGCTCCTTTTACTTCTCTTAATTTATGTTTAAATATATTATTTGCTTATATTGTTATTTGGGCTATTTCACATACATTTGAAAGTAGCCGCTCGCAGTTTTCAAAAAGACTTAAAAACCTTGCCATGCTTGATCCTCTGACCGGAGCGGGTAATCGTTTGGCAATGAATCATTATTTTTCGGTTGAGTTACGTGAGCGTGCCCAGCTTTACTTGTTTTTAGTTGATTTAGATTATTTTAAGCAAATAAATGATAAATACGGCCACGATGTGGGCGATAAAGTATTGATAGAAGTAGCCACGCTATTAAAAGTTACTTTTGCTAAAGGTTATGTTTTTAGGGTCGGGGGCGAGGAGTTTGCACTTATAAGCTCGTTTAATAGTGAGCATGCAGCGCTTGCTGTTGCCGAAAAAGTAAGAGCTGCACTGGAAAATAAATACATAAACGTTGATAACTATAAAATAAACCTAACAGCAAGTATTGGCGTTGCAAATTATAAACCCCAACAATCACTCAATGAATTGCTTAAAGCAGCCGATAAACAGCTTTATAAAGCCAAAGATTTAGGGCGCAATAGCGTTTATTATCCAGCGGTTAAAAGTGACAAAACAGCGCTTATATAACGATTAATACATGTGATCAAAATTTGGGATACTGTTTTCCCAAATCGGTTTATCTTTGCCTAAATACTCGCGCACAGCATCAAAAAATAGTCGCGTTCTGACCGGCAAGTCGCGATGCGGATATAACGCATACATAGCACTGTGGTCCATTATTTTTATATTGGTAAGTAATGGCACTAACTCGCCATCAATAACTTCGTTATCGAGTAAAAATGCAGGCGCCAAAAAGTAACTGGTGCCAGAGAGTGTTTTCATTAGCAATACTTCAGCGTCGTTAGCCCGAAACACACTCCTTATTTTTTGCTCGCAAGCCTCACCTTTATCGTTATAGTAATTTATTGCATCCACTCTAAATGCATTGCTTTTATAGCTTGCCGCCGGTAATTGAGCCAGATCGCTCATAGTTTTAGGCATGCCATAGGTTTTTACAAATTCAGGTGTTGCTAATATTAATAAACGATTACGGGCAATTTTACGCGCAATGAGCGATGAATCTTTTGGCTCGCCAATTCTAAATGCTAAATCAAACCCTTCAGATACTATATCGACCAAGCGGTCATCTAAACGTAATTCTACTTCTACTTGTGGAAAGCGTTTTTGAAAATCATTAATAACAGGTTGTAAATAACGGCGACCAATAATGGTTGACGCTGTTATTTTTAATAATCCACGCGGCTCTTGGTGATAGTTTTCGGCCATGCGCAGGGTTTCACCTAGCAGCTCTCTAAGGTCGGCTGCTTTTTTTATCATTTCGGCGCCCGCTGCAGTAAGCGAAAAAGAACGTGTTGTTCTGTTTAACAACCTCACGCCAAGCTCATCTTCTAAACGGCTAATTTGTTTTGATATAACGGAGCGGTCAATATTACGTATTTCAGCTGCTTTGGCAAATGAGCCTTGTTCAACCACTTCAAGTAACATTAAAAGTCGACTAGTTGTATCCATAATATTACCTAAAATAGTTCATTGATGCCATTTTGGCATTAATGAATTTAGAAATCTATTATTTTTGTCAGCACGATTGTTCCGTACCATGCAACGCTAATTATAAAGGAGCGTCGTAATGAACAAACATTTAATTGCTGTAGCACTGGCTACAGCATCCTTAACACTTACAAGTTGTGCCGATGAAAGCACGACTCAGTCGGCTCCAACAGCGCAACATCAGCCAATAGATGTTGCCAAGGTTATTGTTAAACCGGTACAAAGCTGGCACACCTACACAACTCGCTTAGAATCGCCTCAAGAAGTTGCTTTAATGCCACGAGTATCGGGTGTTATCGACAGCATCGAGTTTAACGAAGGCGAGTTGGTAAATAAGGGCGACGTGTTATTTCAATTAGATAACCGTTCATTTACAGCCAAGGTTGCCAGCCTTGAGGCGCAAGTTAACAGTGCAAAAGCAGCGCTTGAACAAGCAAGCAGTGAAGCAACCCGTGCGGTACGCTTAACGCAGCGTAAAGCTATTTCAACTGAGCAAGCACAAGCACGTACTTCAACACTGCGCCAACGCGAAGCGCAACTAGCGGCGCTACAAGCACAGTTAACATCGGCGCAGCTTGATTTAGAATTTACCTCAGTTGTATCGCCTATAGATGGCATTATTTCGCGCGCTAATATTACTAAAGGTAATAATATTTTAGCGGGGCAAAGCGTATTAACGTCGATTGTTTCAAATGAAAAAATGTACGCTTATTTTGATATAGACGAGCGCACTTGGAATTCATCGTTTAATGATGTTAGTGCAGCAAGCCGCCAACCTGTGGTAATGCAAAAGGTAGGTCAAGATGATTTTGCTTATTCAGGTTACATCAACTTTATTGACAACCAAATTAACGCCGCTACGGGTACTTTACGCGTGCGAGCAGTGTTTGCAGATAATAGCGGGCAGTTACGTGCAGGCTCGTTTGCGCGTATTAAGTTAGCCGCTAATGCAATTACTGAAACAGTGATAGTGCCAGATAGAGCAATAGGTACAGATTTAAAAAATCGCTTTGTACTTACGGTCGGCGAAAACAATATTCTGCAATATAAATTAGTAACCGTTGGAGAGCGTTATGGCTCATTACGCGCGATTACTGCAGGCCTTACAGAGGGTGATGTGATTGCTGTAAATGGCCCCGCTCGCGTCGGACCTGGTATGCCAATTTCTCCTAATACCGTCACTATTGATACCAGTGGAATTGCATTTACTTTAGGTAATAGCAACAACCAGTTAGTCGCTAAACAATAAGGTTTATTGATGAAGTTTTCGCACTTTTTTATCCAGCGCCCAATATTTGCGGCGATGTTGTCGTTAATCATTTTAATAGCAGGGGGAATTTCATTATTTCAACTGCCAGTAAGTGAATACCCAGAAGTTGTTCCACCTACCGTAGTGGTAACAGCCAGTTACCCGGGGGCAAACCCAACCGTTATTGCACAAACGGTAGCAACGCCATTAGAGCAAGAAATTAATGGCACCGAAAACATGTTGTATATGTTTTCACAAGCCACTAGTGATGGTCGTATGACCTTAACGGTGACGTTTGCGCTTGGCACCGATTTAGACCGAGCACAAGTACAAGTACAAAACCGAGTAAATAGCGCATTGCCGCGTTTACCACAAGAAGTACAGCGCTTAGGCGTGGTAGCCGAAAAGTCATCGCCCGACTTAACCATGGTGGTGCATTTATATTCTCCTGAAAACACCCACGATACGGCGTATCTATCAAATTATGCCGATTTAAATATTAAAGATGAAATTGCACGCTTATCGGGCGTAGGTGATATTCGCCTGTTTGGTGGCGGTAAATACTCTATGCGTGTGTGGCTTAATCCCGATGCTTTAGCATCGCGCGAGTTAACCGCATCGGATGTAGTAAGTGCACTGCGCTCACAAAACCAGCAGGTTGCTGCGGGTAGCTTAGGCGCTCAGCCAATTTCGAACGACAGCCAGTTTCAAATATTGTTAAATGTTAAAGGTCGTTTAAACAGTATTGAAGAATTTGAACAAGTTATTATTAAAGTAGGTGAGCAAGGGCAGTTAACCCGTTTATCTGATATAGCTCGTGTAGATTTAGGGCAAGACACTTATGCACTGCGCGCTGAGCTTGATAATCAACCAGCACTGGCTATGCCAATATTCCAACGCCCGGGTTCTAATGCAATTGAGCTCTCTGATCAAGTACGCGAAACCATGGCGCGTTTAGCGAAAGACTTTCCTACCGGTGTTGAATACGACATAGTGTACGACCCTACAGTATTTGTACGCGGCTCTATCGATGCGGTAATTACTACCTTGCTAGAAGCAATCGCATTGGTTGTTATTGTGGTGATTGTATTTTTACAAACATGGCGTGCATCTATAATTCCATTGATTGCGGTGCCTGTTTCACTCATTGGTACTTTTGCAGTGATGCAGTTGCTGGGAGTGTCTATTAATACCTTGTCGCTGTTTGGTTTAGTATTGGCCATAGGTATTGTGGTAGATGATGCCATAGTAGTGGTAGAAAACGTTGAGCGTAATATTGAAAAAGGTCTGTCGCCACTTGAAGCAACCCGCGTTGCCATGAGTGAAGTAACCGGCCCTATTATTGCAATTGCCTTGGTACTTAGTGCGGTATTTATTCCTACAGCATTTATTACCGGGTTGTCTGGGCAGTTTTATAAGCAATTTGCCTTAACCATTACTATTTCTACTATTATTTCAGCTTTTAACTCGCTGACTTTATCCCCAGCACTCGCTGCATTATTATTAAAACCCCATGACGCAAAGCCAGACGCTTTTACGCGGTTGTTAAATAAACTATTTGGCCGTTGGTTATTTGCACCCTTTAATCGCGTGTTTAATCGTGGCGCTAAAGGCTACGAAAAACTGGTACAAAAGCTGATCCGCATGAGCGTGGTGGTCATGGTTGCTTACGTTGCTTTAGTGGGCGGTACTATTAAGTTATTTGACTCTGTACCCGGTGGCTTTATTCCTCAGCAAGATAAACAGTATTTAGTGGCGATTGCACAGCTCCCTGATGCTGCGAGCCTAGATCGTACCGAAGCGGTTATTAAACAAATGCAACAAATAGCGCTAGAAGTGCCCGGCGTTGCCCATACGGTTGCCTTTCCGGGGTTATCGGTTAACGGTTTTACCAACAGCCCTAACAGCGGTATTGTATTTACGCCTTTAGCTCCTTTTAGTGAGCGGACTGATCCTAGCCTATCTGCCATGGCAATTGCAGCGCAACTTAATCAGCGCTTTGCAGCAATTGACGAAGCATTTGTAGCGGTATTTCCGCCGCCGCCTATTCAAGGTTTAGGCACCACAGGTGGCTTTAAATTACAAATTGAAGATAGAGCAAACAAAGGCTTTGAAGCATTATTTAATAGCCTACAGGCGGTAATAGCCAAAGCGCAACAAGACCCTGCATTAGTTGGCCTGTACTCAAGTTTTCGTATTCAAGTACCACAAATGGATATAGATATAGACCGTGAACAAGCGCTTATTCAAGGCATACCACTGGATGAAGTGTTTAATGCGCTACAGATATATTTAGGCTCAGTGTATGTAAACGACTTCAACTTATTTGGCCGTACTTACCAAGTCAATGCGCAAGCTGACGCCGATTATCGCGTTGATCCAGAACAAATATTGCATTTAAAAGTACGAAATCGTGCGGGTAATATGGTGCCATTAGGATCAGTGTTAACGGTAACTCCTACCATAGGCCCAGACAGAGTAATGCATTACAACGGCTACCCAAGTGCAGAACTTAATGGCAGCCCAGCGCCAGGTTATAGCTCAGACCAAGCGCAAGTTGCGATTGAAAAAGTACTTGCCGATACGCTACCTTCAGGTATTGAATACGAGTGGACCGAAGTAACCTATCAGCAAGTACTTGCGGGTAATACTATGGTGTATGTATTTCCGTTAGTGGTACTACTGGTATTTATGGTGCTGGCTGCACAATACGAAAGCCTACGTTTACCATTGGCAATTATAATGATTGTACCTATGACCATATTTTCGGCGCTAATTGGGGTGTGGTTTGTGGGCTCAGACAACAACATATTTACGCAAATTGCATTAATTGTGCTGGTGGCTTTGGCCTCTAAAAACGCGATACTTATGGTGGAGTTTGCCAAAGATCAACACGAAACCGGTTTATCACATTTAGATGCCATGTTAGCGGCATGTCGAATGCGCTTACGCCCCATATTAATGACCTCAATAGCCTTTACCGCGGGCGTTGTACCATTAGTATTAGCAACGGGTGCGGGAGCCGAGATGCGCCACGCTATGGGTAATGCTGTATTTGCAGGCATGATAGGAGTAACCGTATTCGGCTTATTATTTACCCCGGTATTTTATATGTTAGTAGCCAATAAAAAGCAAAAAGCACAGCAGGTATCACATGATTAAATTAGTGCAAAAAAACCTTAAAACGTCGCTTACCACAAGCGCTATATTGATTGCTGCTATGTTATCGGGTTGCGCCGCTAAAATTGACGCTGCCAGCGAGCAAAACGTGGTTAGTGAGTTTATAGCTAGTGCCAATATAGCCAGCGAGCTTAATAATATTGATGAGACAAACTGGTGGCAAAAGCTAGAATCAGCTCAGTTAAATCAGTTGGTTACAGACGCATTAGCCAATAACCACAATTTACAAACCAGTCAGTTAGTACTTAAAAGCGCCTTGGCGCGCTTAGGTGAGCAACAAGCGCAGTATTTACCGCAAGGCGGGGTAGAAATTGGCGCGCAGCGCAGTGGTTTAGGCGATACTAACAGTCGTCAATCGAGTGCTAATTTAGCACTTAATTGGCAGCTCGATTTATTTGGTCGTATTACGGCATTGGTTGATGCAGCGAATGCATCGGCCATGAGCCAAGCCGAGCAAGTGCGTTTATTGCAAATTGAAGTGGTTTCGTCGGTTGTTAAAGGCTTTGTGAGCTATCAAGGTAATGTACAAAAGCAGCACATTGTTACGTTGCAAATAGACGCACTAGAGCAAAGTATTGCGGTACTTCAAGCCCAGGTTGATGAAGGCGTAGCAAACGAGCTTGATTTAAACCGTACTATGGCACAACTTAAGCAACAACAAGCACTAATGCCGGCAATTGAATACGCTAAGTATCGCGATTTATCTACACTGGCTGTGCTTAGCGGACGACTAGCACAAAATGTTAAACTCACTAATGAGCAAGCCATTTTAGATCATAAATTTACCGTATCGTTAAATGATGCTAATGAATCTATCGCACTTAGGCCCGATATTAGCCAAGCACTTTATGCATTTAGCCAAGCAAATAGTTTAAGTGTTGCTGCAAGTAAAGCGTTATTACCAGATATAAGCTTAAGTGGTTTTGCAGGCGTGCTTAGTATTGGTAGTAATAGCTTTAGTGATACACAGCAGCAATGGCAGGTGGCTCCGCAAATTCAGTGGTCAATACTGAGCTACCCGGCATTGTTAGCGCAGCGCGACGCACAGCAGTTTTTAACCCAAGCGGCTTATAGCGATTATCAACAAGTGATACTCCAAGCGCTGAGCGAAAGTGAACTTTCTTTGCAATTGTTGGTCAACCAAGCTCAGCAAAAGAGCTTTGCTGAGCAGCGTTATCAGTTTGCGAATAATGCATTTTTACAAGCGCAAGCAATGTACGAAGAAGGGCAAATTCCTTACTTAGAGTTGTTAGATGCGCGTCGGGATGTTCTAATAGCTCAAGAAAATGCTGTTGATTCAACGATTTCATCACTGCTCGCTAAAGTAAATGCTTACCAATCATTTAACGGGCGATGGAGTTATGCGTTAAATAATACTAACCAGTAGAGTTTTTTGATGTCTGATACTGATATTTCACCGCAATACACGCTACCGCAGACTATGCGAGCAATTGTATTGCCTGAGCCTAATGAAAAAATTTGTTTAGCCGATGTTGAGTACGCTGTTCCTGAGTGTGCAGACAACGAGCTGCTTATTAAAGTTGAATATGTTGGCTTAAACCCAGTTGATGGCTTGTTTGCTAAATCGGGTTTTTGTAAGTGGCAATATCCACATATTTTAGGGCTTGATGCCGTTGGCGTAGTGGTAAAGGCTGGTAAAGGTGTTTTTCCGGGTGTTGGCACGCGTGTAATGTGGCATGCCAGTATTGGCGATCAAGGGGCGTTGAGTGAATATACCAAAGTAGCTAACTACGCTGTATCGGTTGTTCCTGCTGAGCTTGCAGGCGATATGGCGGCTACTTTACCTTGTGCCGGTATGGCTGCACTTATAAGCCTAGATAAAATTAATATTACCGAGGGCGATACCGTATTAATTGACGGCGGCGCAGGGGCTGTAGGGCAGTTTGCCATTCAGTTTGCAAAGCAGCGCGGTGCCGACGTATTTACCACAGCAGCTAAGCGTAATCATAAATTGGTAAAACAATTAGGCGCCGATGTGGTATTTGCTTACCACGATAAAGACTTATGCGAAAAAATTCGCCGAGAGCTTGGCCCACAAGGCTTTGATGCGGTAATAGACACCGTTGGTGGCGCCTCTACAATACGCAATATAGAACTAATGCGTTTTTGTGGGCGAATTGCTTGTTTAAACCCATTGCCACATTTTGAACAAGAGCTAATGTATCGTCGAGCACCCAATATTGGTGTTGTATCCTTAGGAGGTGCTTGGTTAGCAAATAGTTTATGTGCCCAGCAACGTTTAAGTTTTATGGGTAACTTATTGATAGAAGGTGCTTTGAGTGGTGACATTAAAACACCCGAAATTACAGCTGTCGACTTTAACGCACAAGCAGTATCAGCAGCACTGCATAAACAATTAGACGGCGGTTTTACCGGCAAACAAGTGGTTAAAATAAGCACTTAGTTAATTTTATAATTGAGCGGATACTAATTAACGCAGCATATAATTATGCTGCGTTTTTTTATGCCCGTTAAAGTCGCTTTATCTTTAAGGCGTGATTTAGCTAAGTTTTGTTGTTTAATTAGCCAAATGAAGAAAAATAATGTTTTTCAGCGCATAGCCGTAAGCCCTTGTGTTTAAACAGTTTACGTTCACGTAAAGAAAATAAATTGAAAAAACTGTTAATTATTTGCATAGAGTAATTGATCTAATCGAATTTTTATGACGTAATGTAGTTATTATTATCTGGTCGGATGAGTTCAATCATGAGTTTACGTACAAAATTAAAAAAAGTATTACCAAGTATTTCAATTACTGAACAAGAAGCGCTAGACGCCGGCGATGTATGGTTAGAAGGGTCTATCTATCAAGGTAAACCTGACTTTAGTGCACTACGCGCCGTGCCAGCTGCAGTATTAAGCGCAGACGAAAAAGCCTTTATTGATGGCCCACTGCAAGACTTGTTGGGTATGATTGATGACACCGAAATTCAAAATGGCATTCATTTACCGGATTACATTTTAGACTTTTTAAAGAAAGAGCGTTTCTTCTCGCTGATCATTCCTAAATCGTTTGGCGGTTTAGAGTTCAGCCCATACGCTAACTCAACAATTGTAGCCACTATTGCCACTAAAAGCTCTGCAGTAGCGGTAACAGTAATGGTACCTAACTCGTTAGGCCCAGGTGAGCTATTACTGCATTTTGGTACGCAAGAGCAACAAGCACACTACCTACCACGTTTAGCAAATGGTACAGACATTCCATGTTTTGCATTAACTAGCCCAGAAGCGGGTTCTGACGCAGGTGGCATTCCAGATTTAGGTACAGTTACTAAAGGCATGTACAACGGCGAAGAAGTACTAGGTTTAGAAATTACGTGGGACAAGCGTTACATTACACTGGCGCCTATTGCGACTGTATTAGGCTTAGCATTTAAAGTTGTTGACCCTGATGGTTTGCTTGGCGGCAAAGAAAACCTAGGTATTACCTGTGCGCTTATTCCTAAAGAGCACCCGGGTGTAGAGTTAGGTAATCGCCATGATCCTATGAATATTCGTTTTTATAACGGTACTACGCGTGGTAACAAAGTATTTGTACCTATGGACTTTATCATTGGTGGCCAGAAAAACATTGGTCGCGGTTGGCAAATGCTAGTTAGTTGTTTAGGCGCAGGGCGTGGTATTTCATTACCAGCACTGGGTGTAAGTACGGCGCAAGTTGCATTTAAATCAGCGTCTGAGTACGCTGCTGTGCGCGAGCAATTTGGTTTAGCAATAGGCCAGTTTGAAGGTATTCAAGAAAAGCTTGCCGATATTGCAGGTAAAACATACCTACAAGAAGCAATGCGAGTGCTTACAACGGAAGGCTTAGGCATGGGCTTAAAACCATCGGTAGTAACTGCAATTGCTAAATACCACATGACTGAGTTGGGCCGTGATGTACTCGACTCTGCAATGGATATTCAAGCGGGTAAAGCAATTCAAAATGGCCCACAAAACACGCTAGCAAGCGGTTATGTAGCACAGCCAATTGCTATTACGGTAGAAGGCGCGAATATTCTTACTCGTAACCTGATGATCTTTGGTCAAGGTGTAATGCGTTGTCATCCATACTTACAATCTATGGTTGAATCAATTCATAGCGAAGATAAAAATGCAGATAAAGAATTTAACCGTATTTTACGTAAAACAGTAAGTTACAGCGTAGCAAACAGCTTACGTGCGTTCCGCTTGGGTGTATTACCATTTACAGCAGGTGCAAGTTCAACGTTACCAGAAGTACGTGAATACGAAAAAGCAGCACATAAACTGTCAGCTAAATTAGCTGTATATGCAGATTTCTCGCTACTTGTACTTGGCGGTAAGCTTAAGCAAGCAGAAATGTTGTCGGCACGTTTAGGTGATGTAATGAGCTTTTTATACGCGGCAATGGCGTCAATTAAATACTACGAGCAAAAAGTATCAAGTAGTGAACGTGAGCAAGCAGCACCGTATTTTCATTATGCTACTCGCTTTGCACTACAAAGTGCTGAAGAAGCGCTGCACAAGTTTTTAGATAACTTCCCTGCAAGTGGCACGCGTAAGTTCATGCGTTTTATTACCATGAATTACTCAACTAAAATGCCAAAAATTAGCGACGACTTAATTCGTGAACTAGCTAAGCAAGCTCAGCTAGATACGGCCTTTAAAGCGCAAATTACGCATTTAGTTAAGCCAGTTAAAGGTGACGGACATTACATTAACGAGCAAGCGTACAAAGCTAAAATGGCATCGCTTGGTGAGTTGGCTAAAGTTAAAAAAGCACTGCGTGCTAAAACAATTAAAGCGGGTATTCGTTTTTCAATCACACTTGATAACGCACTTGCGGCTAATGTAATTACAGCAGCTGAACATACTCAGCTTATTGATTACAACACTAAGCGCGAAAAAGCGATTCGTGTAGATGAGTTCGATTTTGATATGAACTTACTTGACGACAACGCACAACCGGTTAACCCACTTAAAAGTGTTGTAAACCAGTAATCACCCGGTGTAAATAAATTCAACAATGTAAGCGCCTGTAGTTTGGGCGCTTTTTACGTTTTTAAAGAAAGCCCCCAAAAGTTAATTGAGGGGGCTTTTTGTAACTTAATGAGGAGCTATTTAAAATAAATAAGAAATAGTTAAGTTACCCGATACAGCAACGTAGGTGCCTGTGCGGTACATAAAATCTTCATATTCATCAGCTTGGCGTAGAGTTAAAACAAAATCTAAAGCCGCAGGGCCCCAGTTGTAGCCTAAGCCGCCACCAAGTTGAAAGCCTGACATAGTTTCATTTTCACCCAAGGCACTCCACTTATCTGAAAAGAAACCAGCACCGCCATAGCCCCTAAAGCCTTTTTTAGACAAACCCACACCCCCGTAAGCCATTAGGTCGAATCCATCACTTTCTATCGCTGAAAAATCGTCATTTTCTAATGAGAAGTAGGTAGCTCTAATTTGAAAGTGATTATTAACAGCATAACCAGCAGCTATATTAAAACCACTAAAATCCAAATCTTCGCTTGAGCTATTGTCATTGGCTAATGTGAACGCGTAAGCACCCGCTCCAATACTCCAATGTTTTTGAGGTACTGGTTCTAGCTCATTCGCTTGTACAAAAGAGCCTAGTAATAAAGAAGATAGCAGCAAAGTTCCCTGGAATGTTTTTTTCATTATTTTTCCTATTTTGATATTTTAAAAGTACGATTTAAAGATAATTCTCATAAAGCATATTCAGGTTTTAACGACTAAAAAATTTAGCCCGTTACACCAAGTAAGCAGCATGTATGATGTTATAGAGATGAAATCGGCGAGAGAATAGCGCATACAAAAGCAAGTGTCTAATGTTAAGTTGTTGTATTTGTTTTGTTATTTGCAATGGTGGTGTGGTTGGGATACTTATCATACTAATTGTGAGCGGTATGTGAGCGTGTATTGAGCAATGCTGCTAATTGTTTTCTGTTTTTTGATTTAAAGATGAATAGAGGTAATAGCTAACGTTAATGAAAATAAATTTATAAATAAAATTGTTCTTTGTCACTTAAGTAGTTTTTACTATTAAATAACACTTTTTATAATAACAACGCTTTGCGTTAAACTAACTAAAATTTATTAATATTAAGTGCGGCTATGGCTTTTTACCTTTCTTTATTACAGCAACAGTTTAAACAGATAAAAGTGGGGGCTACGCTGACTTCTTTGTGGAGTGGTTGTGGCAGCATAGTGGCTTGTGAGCTTGATGGTCAGGCGTGTGTTATAAAGGCGGTGAATATTCCTGAGGTTATAAATCACCCAAAGATTAAACAAACGGCGTTTGCTGTTAATCGTAAGCGTAAATCTTATAATGTTGAATACCACTTTTATAATGATTGCAGCCAGCAGTTACCTAATAACGCTGCTGCTATTGGCTGTTTAGCCGCAATCCAAAATGATCAGCAATATGTGCTGGCGTTTAACGATTTTACCCAGCAGGGCTATGTACAAGCTTTGCCTCAAGACTATCGCGAGGTTATTAAATGGTTAGCGCATTTTCATGCGTTTAATCTAACAATTGAAGCTGTTACTCACGCGGCTGAAAAGTTATGGCCACAGGGCAATTATTGGCATTTAAGTACGCGTCCCGATGAGCTTACAAAGCTCCAGCAATCAGCTATTAAGCAGGTTGCAGCTAAGCTAAATACGACATTATGCAATAGTGCATATAAAACAGTAATTCATGGTGATGCCAAGCTGGCAAATTTTGCCATAAACAAACAGCAGCACGTGCTAGGGTACGACTTTCAATATGTAGGTGCTGGTGTTGGGGTTATAGACGTGATGTATTTTATGACAAGCTGCTTTAACGAAACACAATTGCATCAGCATGCTGATAGTTGTTTAGAGTGGTATTTTAGCGAATTGAAGTTAGCATTAGGCGTTTATCATCCTAAGGTAGAGGCAAGTAAAGTGATTAACGATTGGCGCAATTTATGGAGTGTTGCATGGGCCGATTTTTATCGTTTTTTAGCAGGGTGGAGTCCAGAGCATAAAAAAATAAACAGTTACATGTTGCTTCACGTAAAGAGTGAGTTAAAAAAACACATTTAATTAACGCTTGAATTAGGTATATTGCCTTAATATCAGGCAAAATAATGTTATTTGGCAGCAATTGTGAAAACTTAACGAAAACTGCAGGCCAAATGCACTTTTTTACTATAAAATATCGCAAATTTTATCACTAGGTTTTTTTAATATGGCTATTCACGTTATAACTCATCCCCTTGTTCAACATAAATTAGGCTTAATGCGCTCCCATGGAATTAGCACTAAAAGCTTTCGTGAATTGTGCTCAGAAGTAGGTACTTTATTAACCTACGAAGCAACTCAAAACCTACCGTTAGAAGATAACGAAATTACCAGCTGGGATGGCACAAAGTTAAATGTGCAGCATATTAAAGGTAAAAAAATTACTGTAGTGCCTATTTTACGTGCGGGCTTAGGCATGATGGACGGTGTGATGCAGTTATTGCCGGCTGCCAAAGTAAGTGTTGTAGGCCTTGAGCGAAACGAAGAAACATTAGAGCCAATTCCATACTTTGAAAAGCTAGTAAGTAATATTAATGAGCGTTTAAGCTTAGTGATAGATCCTATGCTTGCAACAGGCGGCACTATGATTGCCACTATTGATATGCTTAAAAAAGCAGGCTGTAAAGAAATCAAGGTAATTGTATTAGTTGCAGCTCCTGAAGGGGTTGAAAAAACATTAGCTGCCCATCCAGATGTAGAAATATATACTGCATCGGTAGACAGCCACTTAAACGATAAAGGCTATATTGTGCCTGGTTTAGGTGATGCAGGTGATAAAATTTTCGGTACGGTTTAAGTGAAAACAGTGCAAAACGATACGATGAAAAACAATGCCATGTTCTCAATAAAAACGATACTTACTGGTGCGCAAATGTTGTTTGTAGCATTTGGCTCATTAGTATTAGTACCGCTGTTAACAGGGCTTGATCCAAGTGTTGCTCTTTTTACCGCGGGCTTAGGTACGCTGTTATTTCAGTTTGTTACTAAAGGCCAAGTACCCATATTTTTAGCGTCATCGTTTGCTTTTATTGCACCGATTATTGCCTCAATACAAATATGGGGCATACCTGCCACTATGGGTGGTTTAATGGCGGCTGGTTTTGCTTATATGCTATTGAGCTTTTTAGTTAAATTTAAAGGCACTGAAACGCTACATAAAATATTACCACCAATAGTAGTCGGGCCGGTTATTATGGTTATTGGCCTAGCTTTAGCACCGGTTGCGGTAAACATGGCCATGGGCAAAAGTGGTGACGGCAGCACGCAAATTATTGCTTATGATAGTGCTATTTACATCTCATTATTTTCTTTAGTGGTTACGCTTATATTAGCGGTATGGGGTAAGGGTGTATTTAAACTTATTCCAATATTAGCAGGGGTGATAGCTGGTTATAGTTTATCGCTTGCTATGGGCGTAGTACAATTTGACGCCGTAACCAATGCACAGTGGTTAGCTGTGCCTAACTTTGTTTTACCTGAGTTTAAATGGCAAGCCATTTTGTTTATGGTGCCGGTGGCGATTGCTCCCGCTGTTGAGCATATTGGCGACATGATGGCGATTAGCCAAGTTACTAATAAAGATTTTTTGAAAAAACCAGGGCTACATCGCACTCTATTTGGCGACGGATTAGCTACCTCAGCAGCATCATTGTTTGGTGGGCCGCCAAACACAACTTACTCAGAAGTAACCGGTGCAGTAATGCTAACTAAAAACTTTAACCCAAAAGTGATGATATGGACTGCAATTATTGCCATTACTTTAGCCTTTATAGCTAAAATGGGCGCAAGTTTACAAACAATTCCAGTGCCGGTTATGGGCGGCATTATGATTTTATTGTTTGGCTCAATTGCAGTGATTGGATTAAACACTTTAGTTAAATCTGGGGATGATTTAAGCGAACCGCGTAATTTAAGCATAGTAGCGCTTATTTTGATTTGTGGTATTGGTGGAATGCATATTGGCAGTAGTCAGTTTAGCCTAGAAGGCGTAAGTTTATGTGCCATATTAGGCATAGTGCTAAACTTAGTGTTACCAAAAGCCGAGAAGAAAACCGCAGCTTAAATTTATAGATAAGTTAAACTAACCTAATAGCGCATATATATGCGCTATTTTTTTATCTAAAATAAAGGCGCAATAGAAATATGGATATCAGTGATTTTTTAGCAAAACATCAACTACCAATAAGCTATCAACAGCAGTGTGAACAGTTTTTTATTCCGGTAGCAAAAAATATATTGCACGCTAAAAAAACGAATACTCCGTTATTTGTTGCTATTAATGGCAGCCAAGGCTCGGGTAAAACCACCTTGGCTGATTTTTTAGTAACTTGGTTGGCAAAAAATAGTTCGTTTAATAGCATAGCGCTTTCTATTGATGACTTTTACCTTACTAAGCAGCGCCGACTGCAGCTTGCAAAAAATGTACACCCGCTACTTGCCACTCGCGGCGTACCCGGCACGCACGATGTAGCTTTAATGAAAAGCACACTTGAGCAGTTACTAGCAGGGCACAGTGGTGTGCCTCTACCTCATTTTAATAAGCATTTAGATGACAGTGCACCACATAACGAGTGGCCGCGTAATAATACCGCTGTCGATATTATTATTTTAGAAGGGTGGTGCGTAGGTAGTAAGGCACAATCGGCATCAGCATTAACTGCACCATTAAATGAGTTAGAGCAAAATGCAGATAGCCAAGGTGTTTGGCGTAACTATGTGAACAATTGTTTAAAAACAGAATATTTAAACATTTTTGCTAAAGTTGATTATTTAGTGATGCTTAAAGCCCCTAGTTTTGCTGCCGTATTTGCATGGCGAAAAGAGCAAGAGCAAAAGCTTATAGCCTTAAAAGGGCAAGGTGCAGGCACTATGAATGACGCCCAACTTAGATACTTTATTGCTCATTTTGAGCGTGTCACTCGAGAAAATTTAAACACACTAGCATCAACAGCAAACGCCCTTGTAACACTTAACGAGCAACGTGAAATTAGTTGCTTGGAGTTTAAAGCTGATTAATTAAAATGTTATGTCAGCAGCAACTGTGGCTTGCTATAACAAGGTTGAGTTTACTAAGCTCCTCAAAAAAGTCGCTCTTTACTCTTTAAGTTTGCATCTAAAGTGTAAAGGGGCTTTACACAGCGAACAAGGCTAAACATTACACACTTTCATTTGCGGTTACTTACTAGCGTATTATTGGTATAATCGACGGAGTTTTTAATTGAAAGGTTTATCATGAAGTACTTTTATTTTGTTTTTATTTTACTCACGTCATCAGTCTCAATTGCCAGCGCGCCAGTTGACCTTGAAATTAATATGAAAAACACGGGGCTTGCATATAAACAAGCAGTGCAAGCGACTAATATTGACGAGTTTAACCTTGCGATTAATGAATTCATCTCGTTAGTGGAAATAAGTAAAACAGCTAAGTTTTATAAAGAACCAGAGCAATCATTACAAGGGCTTGATAAAGTCATTGCTCAGGCTGAGCTTGCAAAACAAGCTGCTAACCTGCAAGGTTTGAGTGCGGCTAAACAGCCACTAAAAAATATAGATAATTTACGTAAAAAGTACCATGAGTTACATGAGCCTCCAGGCTTTTTTGAATTACTATTTGGAAAATAAGGGACCCTCGATGGAAATTTCAGTTGCAATGTTAGATGGCCAAAAGCTCAGTGCTAAATTTGGCGATCATGAAGTGATAAGCGATCAGAGTTTGGCTGCAGGTGGCAACGCAGAGCACCCAGAACCGTTTGATTACTTTTTAGTGAGTATGGTGTTATGTGCAGGTTTTTATGCAAGAAAGTTTTGCCAACAACGCGATATTTCGACACAAGGGATGTCACTTAAGCAAAATAACGAAAATGTGGATGAAGATGGTAAAAAGTTATTTTCTATTGAGATAACACTCCCAGATGGATTCCCTGATAAGTATAAAAAAGCACTGGTTGCCGCGGTAAATACATGTACCGTGAAAAAAGTAATTCAGGCAGTACCTGAATTTTCAGTGGTAGTTAAATAACTAGTTAAATAAAGTCACTCTGTGTTGCACACAACACTGAGTGACTGCTTTATAAAGTGATAGTGGTTAAATGCTATTTCTTTTTCATACCCTGAACAGCTTTAAAGCGCGGGTTCTCCTTACAAATCACAAACACGCGTCCTTTACGTTTTACAACTTGACACCCTGCACGCTGCTTAGCACTTTTAAGTGAGCTTAATACTTTCATTTTATACCTCATTAATAAATAAAATAGGGAAATTCTCATAACAGCATTACGTTATGTGATATTATATCATTTTATTCATCAGGATCTATAGCCACTCAAAAAATTATTTAATAAGCATTTAAAAACCATAATTGCTGGCTATTTATGCAAACAAATCAAAAAATGAGCAGTTAAACCAAAAGTGCTGGCTATTGGCGTTTAGCCTGTTATAACTATAATTACATTCGTTAAAAATAGCATAAACAGTAGATCTCAGAGGTAACATATGAGCGACGCAATACAAAAACAACAACAAATAGATCAAGGAGTAATGGATACTCTAAAAGAGCGCGACCATAGTGTTTTAGCACAACAAGTAAACCCCTTAACTTGCACCCATAATGATATTATTGAGTTACTTGCCCAATATATGGCATTAAGTGAACAGGATAACGATGATCTATTTGATCACTGGTTTGATAATCTAACTAAAGAGCAGCATACAGTACTAAAAGTATTTGAAGTGTATCGTGGGCAATACGAACATCAAAACTAGCCTAATAATAATCTTATTTATTGCTATGAAAGCTAAATAACAATGCTATATAAGTATAGAAAAACAAAAAACCCACTTATAGCCTAGCTATGAGTGGGTTTTTAGTGCGCTTTAAAAACGCATCAGCTAAAACAGCTTAGATAGCTACGATGTTTTCAGCTTGTGGGCCTTTTTGACCTTGTGTAACAGTAAACTGTACGCGTTGGCCTTCAGCTAGAGTTTTAAAACCGTCGCCAGAAATTGCGCTAAAATGTGCAAAAACGTCTGCGCCAGATTCTTGCTCGATAAAACCAAAACCTTTTGCTTCGTTAAACCATTTTACTGAACCAGTAGTTGTATTAGACATAATAATATCCTTAAAAATTAATAAAAGTGTGCCTGAAAATAGGCGATTGAGCCGGAAAAAACCTATATTTAACTTGAGGATAACGCGAAGGATTATTACTAATATCAACGTGGTACTTACAAATAAACAGTATTTCTTTCAAACTTATATAAATAGATGGGTTATAAATAACCCATCAACTTAAACATCTTAGATACAAACGATGTTTTCAGCTTGTGGACCTTTTTGACCTTGTGTAACAGTAAACTGTACACGTTGGCCTTCAGCTAGAGTTTTGAAACCGTCGCCAGAGATTGCACTGAAATGTGCGAAAACGTCTGCGCCAGATTCTTGCTCGATAAAACCAAAACCTTTAGCTTCGTTAAAAAACTTTACTGTACCAGTAGTTGTATTAGACATAATTGTATCCTAAGAAATTAATAAAAAATGTGCCTGAAAGTAGGCGATTAAGCTGGAAAAAATAAATATTTAACTTGAGGATAACACAAAGGATTATTACTAATATCAACGTGGTACGTACAAATAAACAGAACTTCTTTCAAACTAATATTCATTAACGGGTTATTACTAACCCATTAAATTAAACAATTTAGATGCAAACAATATTTTCAGCTTGCGGGCCTTTTTGACCTTGTGTAACAGTAAACTGTACACGTTGGCCTTCAGCTAATGTTTTGAAGCCATCGCTAGTAATTGCGCTAAAATGAGCAAAAACATCAGGGCCAGACTCTTGTTCAATAAAACCAAAACCTTTTGCTTCATTAAACCATTTAACTGAACCAGTTGTTGTAGACATAGTAGTATCCTAAAAAATTAAAGTGCGCCCTATATAAGGCAATGTAAAGAGTAAGAAAACATATATTTAACTGAGGATAGCGCGAAGGATTATTACTAATAACAACGTGGTACTTACAAATAAACAGGGCTTTCTATCAACCCGATGCGACGTACTTTAACAGTAACCTCAGCCGGATATCAAGTTTTATTTAGATTTATTTTTACCACTAGCAAAACGTACTGGCTTTTACGGATTATAATTTGTTAAATTATTTCAGATAAAGAACGTTATATTAAGCAGTAACTTAAAAGATGAATTACTTGTTAATTACAGTTTTTATTATATACAGCAAGATAATGAGCTGTACGAAGTTAAATTACCAACACTAGAGCGGTAAACAATAAAGGCATTAATTAACAATAAGTTACATTATCTGGCGTTTGATCTGGTTTACAGGCACTTTTTAAATATAAAACGTATAAATTGGCAAAACTAATTTTGACTTTATACCACTCACCCACTAAGTTATTTGCTTATATCAAGTGTTTAACAGTATTGTTATAGCTGTATTTTAGACTAATAAAAAGGGAGCCGTTTGGCTGGTTTTTGACTTTGCGACCTGTGCAGGGGAGCCTTGAGCGACTATTTGTCCGCCATGATCACCTGCGCTGGGGCCCATGTCGATAACCCAATCACTATTACTGGCAACCTGCATATCATGTTCGACCATAATAACGGTGTTACCTGCATCTACAAGCTTATTTAATTGCACCATCAGCATTGCTATATCAGCTGGATGCAGGCCAGTAGTAGGCTCATCAAGTACATAAAGAGTATCACCGCGTTGTGTGCGCTGTAATTCGGTTGCAAGTTTAATACGCTGGGCTTCGCCGCCAGATAACTCGGTTGCTGGCTGGCCGAGGCGTAAATATCCTAGGCCTACTTGTAACAAAGTGTCCAAAGCTCGTGATATCTGTGGTTCATCTATAAAAAATTGACGTGCAGATTCAACCGTTAAATCGAGTACTTGAGCAATGTTTTTATCGCGATAACACACTTCAAGTGTTTGCTCGTTATAACGCTGGCCTTGGCATACTTGACACGGTGAATAAACACTTGGCAAAAATAACAGCTCAACACTAACAAACCCCACACCCTCACAATTAGCACAGCGGCCTTTTTTCACGTTGAACGAAAAGCGGCCCATATCGTAGCGTCGTGTTTTAGACTTGTTAGTGGATGCAAATAATTTGCGGACGTGATCAAATAAGCCAGTATAGGTGGCTAGGTTTGATCTGGGTGTACGCCCAATTGCCTTTTGATCTACATTTACTAGACGTTTTACGTGCTGCATGCCATCTGTAATTTGCCCGCCAGTGGGAATTTCTAGTTCTTGCTCGAGTAACTCGGCTTCGTCAGTTGGGCTCTCTAAAGTGGCTTTTTGTCCTAACGCATCATAAACCAGCTCCACTAGAGCTTGACTTATGAGGCTTGATTTACCCGATCCAGAAACTCCGGTAACGGTTGTCATCACGCCCAATGGAAATTCAACATCTAATTTTTGTAAGTTATTACGCTCAATTGCTGCGAGCTTTAGCCAGGCTTGAGGTTGTCTGCAAGTGTGTTTGGTTATCGCGTCTGCAGTAAACAAAAATCGAGCGGTATGAGATTTAGCAACGCCTTGTAAACCACTAATAGGGCCGCTGTAAATCACTTCACCGCCATGCGTACCAGCATCTGGGCCAACATCAACAATCCAATCGGCATGTTTAATAACGCTAACATCGTGTTCTACAACAAATACAGAGTTACCAGCTGCAATGAGTTGATCAAGCGCCCCAAGCAATGCTTGGGTATCTGCTGGATGTAGTCCTGCTGAGGGTTCATCTAAAACATAAACCACACCAAATAGTTGTGAACGAATTTGGGTTGCTAGTCGTAAGCGTTGTAGTTCGCCTGCAGATAAAGTGGGTGTGGTACGTTGCAACGACAGATACCCTAAGCCAAGCGTTGTTAGTGCCTCTACCCGGGCCAAAATGTCGCTGGCAATTCGCTGAGCTACAATTGCTTTCTCTCTATTAGGCGTATTTTTGGCTGGCTTTATCTTAGCAATATCACGTAGTCGCAGTGCTAGCTCTGTTAGCGTTAATTGCGATAACTCACCAATATCAAGACCTGTAAACTTGACCGACAAGGATTGCTGTTTTAATTTTTTACCTTTGCAATCAGGGCATTCAGAAATTTGCATAAACTGTGATACACGTTTTTTAGTTCGCGGGCTTTGCGTGGTAGCAAAAGAGTGCAAAATAAAACGTTTAGCACTTGAGTATGCACCCATGTAACTCGGCTTCTCATTTTTTTCAATGGCGTTGCGAGTTTGCTCTTTGCTGTATTGCGGGTAAACAGGTACAACGGGAGTTTCGTCGGTAAATAGAATCCAATCGCGGGTTTTTTTAGGGAGTAATTTCCATGGTGTATCAATGTCGTAACCAAGTGAGACAAGTATACGGCTGAGGTTTTGTCCTTGCCACGCAGGAGGCCATGCAGCTATGGCCCGTTCGCGAATTGTTTTTGTATCATCAGGTACAAGTAACTTTTCTGTTACTGCAAACACTCGGCCAATACCATGACATAAGGTGCAGGCACCTTGTGGAGTGTTAGGGGAAAATGCGTCGGCGTAGAGTATACTTTGACCGCTAGGGTAGTCGCCTGCACGAGAGTAGAGCATTCGCAGGGTATTAGAAATAGTAGTTACACTTCCCACAGATGAGCGAACCGATGGGGTGCCTCGTTGTTGTTGCAGTGCTACTGCAGGAGGTAGGCCGTTTATATCATCTACATCGGGCTCATCTACTTGGTCAATTAATCTTCGCGCGTAAGGCGAAACAGAATCGAGATAGCGGCGTTGTGACTCGGCAAACAAGGTGCCAAAAGCGAGAGATGATTTTCCAGATCCCGATATACCAGTAAAAACGATGAGTGCGTTGCGGGGTAAATCTACATCAACATTTTTTAAATTGTGAACCCGCGCCCCCCGAACCTGAATACAGTGCTCAGGTGCACTGGAAATGCTGTGCGTTTGCTGTTGAAGTGTGTGGTTTACAGATGTTGTTGCGTTTTTGCTGGTACTGCTCATAAAATTGCTGCTCCGGATTATATCGTGCTTTTCAATTTTTGATCTAGTTTGGCGTGGTTAGTCTAGCTTGCTTACCTTAACGTACCTGCATTAATACTTCAAACCTGCATTTTAGTTTAGTTTGTATTATTACTTTATCGATAAGTCGTATTTTAAAATAAGGGTATCTATATAGCGGGTTCTAAGTGTGTGTTGCTTTTCGTGATCGGCACCATGGCTCAAAGCCCGGTTGAGTAACTTTATAGCGGGGTGCAGTTTTGCACGCTCATCTTGATCTAACCCCGCTTTACTGCGTAATTCGGTTATGTCATCAACCACTAGGCGGCCTATATCAACAGCCACTATTTCGTCTATTAAGCCATTTTGAGTAAGCACGCCATATTTGCTGCATAAAAATTGCTGCCATACTTGTTGAACATGTTCTTCTATTTCACAACCAAATAGTTCTTCGTTAAATTCAAACCCTTGTTGGGCAAGTTTGGTTAAGCTGGCGGTATATTGCTGGGCAAAGTAATTAAATGCCTGGCTGGATGAATCGATTTTTTGTTTTATCAGCCCTTGGCCCCAGTTTACACAACCTCGTGGGTAATAATCGTCGTACTCTTCGCATTCGTACAAACCCGAATATGAGCTGCAACTTAGTTGGTTTTTAATACAATAACTAGGCTTAGGAAATACACTTTGCTGTTGCCAATGCTCAAGCTTATCTGCATCAATATTGAGTGCCTGGCATAGCTCGTCGGTATGATAAAAATGGGTTGTTAAGTACTGAGATAAACGCATAAAAGCTCGCCTAATATTAAAAATACAAACACTGTTTATATATACAGTTGTTCATTTTGTATTATCAAACTTAATATTACAAGCCATTTTATTACAAAATATGCGTTTACAGCTGCAAAAGCACACATAAATATGGTACAAATAGCGCAAGTTTTATAAAGAATGATTTTTTATGCGCAGCCTAGAACAAATTAAACAAGCAAGTCTTATTACAGCAATTAAAACACCTTATTTATCGAGTGGCGAAATTGACCTTGCAACATACGATCGCCTTGTTGAGTTACAAATAGCAGCTGGGGTTGACGGTATCGTTGTAGGCGGCACTACCGGCGAAGGCCAGTTAATGAACTGGGAAGAGCACTTAATGCTCATAGCGCATAGCGTAAATAAGTTTAGCAGTAAGCTGGTAATTGTAGGTAATACGGGCAGTAATAATACCCGAGAAGCGATTAAAGCCACTAAATATGGTTTTGCCAGTGGTATGGATGCTGCGTTGCAAATTAACCCTTACTATGGGCGCACCTCTATTGCGGGTGTAAAAGAGCATTTAAAGCGTGTTCTTGATATTGGCCCTGCATTTATTTACAACGTAGCGGGGCGTACAGGACAAGACTTAACGCCTGATATTATTGAACCACTAGCAAAGCACGAACATTTTATTGGTGTTAAAGAGTGTGGTGGTAACGAACGTATAGCTCATTATGAGAAGCAAGGCATAGCGTGTTGGTCGGGTAATGATGATGAAAGCCACGATGCTCGTCATACTCATGGCGCTCATGGGGTTATTTCGGTCAGCTCTAATCTTATGCCAGAATTGTTTCGCCAGTTAATGGATGCGCCAAATGATGCGCTAAATACGTCATTACAACCATTAATAAATTGGTTGTTTTGCGAGCCAAATCCAATTGCGATTAATACTGCACTCATGATGACTGAGGCAGTTAAACCGGTATTTAGATTACCTTACTTACCCCTTAACGACGCACAGCAACAACAAGGTGAAAAGTTGATTAATCAGCTAAGCGCAAGTGATGTTGTTGGTGGCCATGCTCGCTGTATAAATGAACAAGAATTCTTTTTAATATCATAGAATTATTAGCCAGCGCTGAATGAAAATCCAGCGCTGGCTTTTTTTATTGTTTATTTTACTTTTTTTGTTAAAAAATGTAAGATCCTGCGTCCTATCATTAACTAAATATGTATATTTGTGAAATTTGTTGTTGAACAACTCGCTACATGGATCCAGCCAGAACAGCGACAAATAGAAAGCGATCATTGGTATGATAACTCGCCTATAACACTTGATTGGGTTGCACCTATGCAACGCCGGCGTATGACTCGTTTTAGCAAAATGGTATTACACAGTGCTCAGCAAGTAAGTAGCGCTGATCAGTATACTAATTTATCGGCGGTGTTCTCATCGCGCCACGGGGACTTTCATAAAACAGCCAATTTATTAGTTGATATAGTTAATCAGCAACCATTATCGCCCACAGGTTTTGGCCTGAGTGTGCATAATGCCGCAGCCGGACTTTTTAGTATTATAAAAAGTAATACCAGTGCAATGAATGCTATTGCAGCAGGGGCTGAGAGTTTTATGTGTGCAATTGTAGAGGCCTACATTCGCCTTGTTGATAGCAATGAGCCGTACATGTTAGTAGTCCATAGCGATGAAATCCTCCCCGATATATATAACCAATTTGCTGACGAGCTACAAATTACTCATTCCATTGCTATGATAGTGCGCCTTGCTCAAGCAAATGAGCCGTGTTTTAGTTTAAATAAAGTACTTAACCCTGCTGCAAAAAGTAGTAACTTACCAATGAGCCTGCAAGGTGCTAAAGCCCTACACGATAAAAAAAGTGCGATATTAACCCACACTACACTGGCTCATCATTGGCAACTTACCTACCATGATTAAACACATTATAAGAATAACAGGGCTTTGTTGGCGTGTGCTTGCAACCGGTGTTTGTTTTAGCGTGTTTGGCATAGGTGGTTTAGTACTAACATTAGTGGTTTTTCCGCTGCAAAACGTATTAGAAGCAGATGTAAACACCCGTAAAAACAGAGCAAGAGCGACAGTACATTACTGTTTTAAATTTTTTGTTGGATTAATGCATTACACAGGCGTTATTCGTTTTAATATTAAAGACAAAACCCAGCTTGCTAATTTAAACGGAAAATTAGTGCTTGCCAATCACCCCTCTTTAATTGATGTGGTTGTGCTTATATCTGTGATTAAAAATGCAGATTGCGTAGTAAAAGCCCATTTATTTAAAAACCCCTTTATGCGCGGTGTAATTAAAAGTACTGGTTATATAAGTAACGAAGATCCAGAAGGTTTATTACGTGAATGTGAGCGCAGTATAAGCAAAGGAAATAACTTAATAGTTTTTCCTGAAGGCACACGTTCACAGCCCCATACTGCACTTAATTTTAAACGAGGAGCGGCCAATATAGCACTTAGATGTAATGTGCCAATCGCTACAGTATTAATAAAAATGCAGCCTAATACCTTAACCAAGGGTACACCTTGGTATAAAGTAGCGCCTTATCAAGCGCACTTTAGCTTGCAGCTGGCCAGCAAGCAGTTTAACAGTAACCTGCCTTATGTTAGTGACACACCCGCTATACAATCTCGGCATTTAACTAACAGCTTACAACATTATTTTACAGAAGAACTGAGCAATTTATGACTGAATTAAAAGTACAAATTAAACAATTAATTATATCCAGCCTTGATCTAGAAGATATGACAACTGCAGACATTGCTGATGATGAAGCATTATTTGTTGATGGTTTAGGGCTCGATAGCATAGATGCACTAGAACTTGGTTTGGCAATAAAAAAACAATTTGATGTGAAAATAGATGCCAATTCAGAGCAAACAAAAGCGCACTTTGCCTCGGTGAATTCTTTAGCACACTTTATAGAACAAGCACGTTCTTAAATTATAAAAATATATAGGAATAACAATGAAAACCGCTGCTGAAATTTATGATGTATTACACGGCATTTTAGAAAACGATTTTGAGATAGACCCAGCCGACATAAACCTAGACGCCAACTTATATCAAGACCTTGATTTAGACAGCATTGACGCTGTTGACTTGGTAGTAAAACTAAGAGAAATCACCGGTAAAAAAATTGATCCTGATGCATTTAAGCAAGTACGTACTGTGCAAAATGTAGTTAGCGAAATAGAAAAGCTCGTTAACTAAATAAATGCTTAAAGCCTTGTTAACCACCCTTATTATGCTTTGTTTGGCCTGCTACCCAGTTATTGTGTATGTGGGCCTGACGCAGTTTAATAGCCAACTGGTAGCGATCGTATTATTATTTTTGCTTGCACTACGCTTGTGGTTAAGCAAAGCATTATTTGACAAAATGCCGTGGTTAAAGCCAGCGACATTTTTAGCTGTGATAGCAATCGTATTGTCAAAAGTGTTCGACAGTGATGTGGGTTTACGTTTATACCCGGTGATTATTAACACTGTGATGTTGCTCGTGTTTAGCTACTCACTTTATAAAGGGCCATCAATAATAGAAACCTTTGCCCGCATCACTGAGCCTGAGCTCGATGAGCAAGGTGTGCAATACACTAAAAAAGTAACTCAGTTGTGGTGCGTTTTTTTTATAGTTAATGGTGGTATTGCCTTATATACCAGCCTGTTTGCTAGTTTGGCAGTGTGGGCTTTTTATAATGGTGTGATTGCCTATGTAGCTATGGGCGTGTTGTTTGCCTTAGAGTGGCTAGTCAGGCTAAAAGTAAAAAGGAAAGCGCGTGTTTAGTACCTTTCAAAGTAAAGTATTTCAAAGTAATAATGTTAGTGTGTGCTTTAATCATGAAAATAAGGCAGTGACACAACGCCAGTTTGTTAGCGATGTTAATCGGCTATTAGCTAAGTATTCACCGGCCACAGCGCCCACATCTGTGGTGTTATATAGCACTAACACTTATAAGTTTGCGGTGAGTTTAATGGCACTCACCTTGCGCGGTTGCACGGTTATACTGCCACCTAATGGTCAACCCGAAACACTCAAAGCCTTACTACAGCAAACACCTTGTTTTTTAGGTGACTCAGAGCTTGTTGAACCACTGGGTATTGACTTTATCAATATAGAAAACTTGCCTGAACAGCCTGGCTTTTTTCCTTTAGCGCAACTTGTTTGGCCCAAAGAAGGGAACTTGGTGTTTTACACCTCGGGATCAACAGGTAAAGCTAAGCCAATTGTAAAGTCGTGGCAAACAATTAACAAAGAGCTGAGCATTTTATCAAGCAGTTATGCGTTAAAATGTATGCCAATGTTTATTGCTAGCGTATCGCATCAGCATATTTACGGGCTGCTATTTAGGTTGTTATGGCCACTTAGTACCGGACATGTCGTTGATACCGATTTACTGCACTACCCAGAGCATATAGCCGCCAAGCTCAAGGGCGCTAAACAAGTGGTGTTAATTTCTAGCCCCGCACAGCTAAAACGATTACGCGCAGACAACGTATTAATTGAACAAAAATCTCACTTACAATGGATATTTTCATCTGGTGGGCCGCTGGCAAACGAAGATGCAGTATCGCTATTCAGTCAGTTAAATAAACCAATAACACAAGTGTTTGGCAGTACCGAAACCGGTGGTATAGCGTATCGACAAGTTACCTCGCTTGAAAACGTGAGCTCGTGGCAGCCGTTTTCAGGTATAAAAATGAGTGTTGGCACAAACGATAGACTCCTTTTAAATTCACCGTTAGTGAACCACAAAGATTACCCGCTTGACGATAGAGGTTTGGTGCTTAAAAGTGGTCAATTTAAACTGCTTGGTCGATTAGACCGAATCATAAAATTAGAAGAAAAACGCCTCAGTTTGGATGAACTAGAACACCACCTAGCAAGCAGTGAGTGGGTAAACGACGTTAAAGTAATTGTATTACCTGGGGCAAGGCAAGTAATAGGTGCGGTAGTTGTGCTTAGCCAGCAAGGGGTAAAATATTTACAAAGTGAAAGTAAATTAGCCACTAATAAGCTTTTAAAAGAGCATGCACTAACGCGTTTTGAGCGCATTTGTACGCCTAAAAAGTGGCGTTTTATAGAGCAGTTACCTTATAACAGCCAAGCTAAATTAAACTTAAAAGCATTGGAGCACCTTTTTGACAAAGTTGATTAAAACGCAGCCGCAACTACTTAAATGTGAGCAAACCGAGCAAGGTTATCAATTAAGTTTATTTGTGCCCAAGGATTTAGATTACTTTAATGGCCATTTTAAAGACGGCCCTATTTTAGCAGGCGTAGTGCAGCTAGATTGGGCGGTTGCTGCAATTTGTAAGCAGTATAATATTCAATTAGCGGTAAAGAATGTCGAAGTGCTAAAGTTCCAGGTGGTGATTACGCCAGGCCTTACTATGGTATTAGCCATAGAGCAAAAAGCGCTTAATAAGTATGTGTTTTCTTATCGCTCGGCTAAGGGGCAACATGCGTCTGGGCGAATTGTTTTTGAAAGTGTTGTTTAAATGAATAAGTTTTGTATTGTCATTCCAAACTACAATCATACCTCTGTGATAGCGGCGGTATTAACCAGCCTAGCTGAATATAACTTACCAATTATTATGGTAGATGATGCAAGTAATGAGGCAGCTAAAGCAGTGTTTTCTGCACTTACACAGCAGCACCCGTTACTTACCATTGTTACCCATGAGCACAACCAAGGTAAAGGTGGGGCGGTACAAAGCGGTTTGCATTATGCGTATCAGCAAGGGTATTCCCATGCTATTCAAGTTGATGCCGACGGCCAACATAACTTGGCCGATTTAGCGCAGCTTTTGCGCCTGTCAAACGCCAATCCACAGGCATTAGTAAGCTGTTGCCCAATATACGACGCTTCAGTGCCTAAGCATCGCTATTTAGCACGGTACTTAACCCATGTGTGGGTATGGATTGAAACCCTTAGTTTTGAAATTGTTGACTCTATGTGTGGCTTTAGAGTGTATCCGCTGGGAGCCTGCGAAAAACTGTTAAAAGAAGTTAAGCTGGGCAAGCGGATGGACTTTGATCCTGAAATATTAGTGCGTTTATATTGGCGTAATGTGCCGTTTATATTTTTACCTAGCCAAGTGATCTATCCAGAAAATGGGCTTTCTCACTTTCAGCCATTGCACGACAACGTGCGTATATCTTGGCTACATACGCGATTATTTTTTGGTATGTTAGTGCGCTCGCCTTGGCTTATAGCACACAAATTAAAGAGACGTTATGGCCGTTAAACATTGGTCTAAAATGCAAGAGCGCGGTAATTATTTAGGCATTCAAACTCTGCTATTTACACATAAAATACTGGGTCGCAAAGGACTGTGGCTTATTTTGTTTCCTGTGGTGGTGTATCTCTTTATTACTGGTAGGGTTGCCCGTGCTGCTTCAAAACAGTTTTTACAGCAAGTTAATTTGTACACCGGCACTAGGCAAAGCGTGACACTTAAGCAGCAACTAAAGCACTTTTGTAGTTTTGCCGACAGCGCCTTTGATAAAATAGATGGTTGGCTTGGGCGTATTAGCTTAAGTGATATTGAATATACCAACGAGCATTTATTTAGCCAATTAAATGAGCAACGCCAAGGGGCTATTTTTATTGGCTCGCATTTGGGTAATTTAGAAGTGTGCCGAGCGCTTAGCCAACATCGCAGTGGCAAAGTTATTAACGTGCTGGTGTTTACTCATCATGCAGTAGAATTTAATAAAATGCTGAAAAAAATTAACCCCAACGTAGCGGTTAACTTAATTCAAGTAACTGACTTAGGCCCAGGTTTAGCTATTTTATTGAAAGAAAAAATTGAGCAAGGCGAAATTATTGTTATTGTTGGCGATCGCACCAGTACCACCACTGCCGCGCGCTCTGTGCAAGTGCCTTTTTTAGACAAGCCAGCCCCGTTTTCTCAAGGACCTTTTATTTTAGCGGCATTACTTGATTGCCCAGTTTATTTTTTGTTTTGTTTAAAAGATCAGCAAAGCAGTAAGTACCACGTAATATTTGAGCAATACAGCAACAGCTTAAAAATGCCACGCACCCAGCGACAGGCAATTTTAAACCAAGTAATTACAGACTATGCGCAGCGTTTAGGTCACTATGCTGCGCAATATCCTTATCAATGGTTTAATTTTTACGATTTTTGGCAAAATGATCAGCAAGTCGCCCGCGATCAAGCAAAGGAGAAATAGAAGTGCCAGTTCAAAACACACAGCTTTTTGGTCAGCAGCGATTATCAATCGAAAACATTGTTGATATTGCACATAACCACACCCAAGTGCAAATTAGTGGTTGCAGCGAATTTAGTAGCAAAATTAATAGTGCGCTGAGTTTTTTAGATACATTATTAAAAGAAGACGGCGTTATTTACGGTGTAACGACCGGTTATGGCGACTCAGTAACCGTAGCAGTACCATTAAATTTAGTAGATGAACTCCCCCTACATTTAACGCGATTTCATGGATGTGGACTAGGCGATGTATTTAATAAAGTACAAGGACGAGCAATTTTAGCCACGCGGCTTACGTCTTTATCGCAAGGCTACTCGGGTATTAGCTGGGAAATGCTGAATTTACTGCGCGACTACTTAAATCACGATATTGTACCGGTTATTCCTCAAGAGGGATCGGTAGGTGCCAGTGGCGACTTAACGCCATTATCTTATGTTGCTGGTGCTATGATAGGCGAGCGCGACGTATATTATAAAGACACCGTACGTAATAGCTTAGCGGTAATGCAAGAAGTTGGCTTAACGCCGCTCGTGCTGCGCCCAAAAGAAGGCCTTGCAATAATGAATGGCACCGCGGTAATGACCGCATTAGCCTGCTTAGCCTTCGACAGAGCCAATTATTTAGCCAAATTAGCCAGTCGTATTACCGCCATTGCTAGCTTAGCGCTCAAAGGAAATAGCCATCATTTTGATGAAATTTTATTCTCGGTAAAACCTCACCCAGGGCAGCAGCAAATAGCACGTTGGATCAGAGATGATTTAAATCATCACGACCATCCACGTAATGCCGACCGCCTGCAAGATCGCTACTCAATTCGCTGTGCACCGCATGTTATTGGTGTGCTGCAAGACAGCTTGCCGTTTTTTAGGCAAATGATCGAAAACGAATTAAACTCAGCCAACGACAACCCAATTATTGATGGCGAAGGGGAGCATGTACTGCACGGCGGGCATTTTTATGGCGGCCACATTGCCATGGCAATGGACAGCATGAAAACCGCAGTAGCTAACTTAGCTGATTTAGCCGATCGACAAATAGCCTCCTTGGTTGATACTAAATATAACAATGGTTTGGCGTCTAATTTATCCGACAGTGCCCCTGAGCGTCGTTATATAAATCATGGTTTTAAAGCGGTACAAATTGGTGCCAGTGCTTATACTGCCGAGGCATTAAAATTAACTATGCCTGCCAGTGTATTTTCGCGCTCTACCGAGTGTCACAATCAAGACAAAGTAAGTATGGGTACCATAGCCTCGCGCGATTGTTTACGTATTTTACAGCTTACCGAGCAAGTGATGGCCAGTACCTTATTAGCCGCTATTCAAGGGTTAAGGCTGCGAATTAAACAAGGCGAATTAGAATTTACGAGTTTAACTGACGATATGCAGCATATGTATAGCGATATAACAGGTTACTTTGAAAACCTGACCGAAGACAGACCAATGGAAGCGGTGCTAAGACAAACTATTAGCTATATTCAAAGCAAACGCTGGGCGCTTTATGAATAATAAAGGCGCATTACTTTCGCACAGCGTAGAAATAGAAATCCCTTTTCATGATTGCGATCCAATGAATGTAGTGTGGCATGGTAATTACCCACGCTATTTAGAAATTGCTCGTTGTGAGTTACTCAGAATATTTGACTACGACTACCTGCAAATGAAAGACTCTGGATTTGCGTGGCCCATTGTTGATATGCAAATTAAATACGTAGCATCAGCTGTATTTACACAAAAAATTAAAGTGGCAGCGTATTTAAAAGAGTATGAAAACCGCTTACGTATTGATTATGTTATTACCGATGCAATCAGTAATAAGCGCATTACCAAGGCGTCCACTACACAAGTGGCGGTAGAAATTAGCTCCAAAGAAATGCAATTTGTTTCACCCCCAATACTTTATGAAAAACTAGCCCCTTTTTTAAAGTAGCTGGCAATTAAAGGAGAAGGAATGACAATGTTTAAATTATTTATAACCAGCGTATTGCTGCTATTTTGTAGTGCATTGCAAGCAAACACTGTATCGCAGGTAAATACCACATTAAAGGCTGATACAGTAACGGGTGAGTTTAAACAATATAAACAACTTGCTGGTTTTGCATCGCCGTTCGTCTCCTCTGGAGTGTTTTCTCTAAATGCCAAAAAGCTAGTATGGCAAGTAGAACAACCGGTAAAAAGCGCATTGATTGTAGAAAATGGCCAGGTATTGGTTGAAAATGCTAAAGGGGAGTTTGTACCACAGCCAGGCAGTGAGCAGTTTGTAGGGCTTTTAACTGACTTACTCAGTGTAGATATGAGCGCCCTTGCAACACGCTTTAGTATAAAAGCGCAAAACAATTGCCTGCAACTAACCCCAAAAGAAGCGTTGTTACAGCAATTATTTAGCCACTTTACTTTGTGTGAAAGTGATAAAACAGTACACAGCATCATCCTTTATGAGCATTCAGGTAGTAAAACAACTATTGAGTTTAGTTACCCTGAGCAGCCTTAACGGCTCAATCGTTTAAATAGTTAATTAATGGAATAGTGGATTGAAGAAACGAATTGGCATTGTTTTTATTTGGTTTAGTGGTTTAATTTTGCTTTTAACCAGTATATTTTGGCTGACTAAACCTACATTTAGTGCTGATATGTTTAGTTTGCTGCCAAAATCGCATTCTCAATTAGCTTATGGCGAACAGCTGTTTTTTGAAAAAAATGCCCACCGTGTGGTGTTTTCATTTGCTGGTGAGCAAAAAAATAACGCCCACGATGAATTTAACAATTGGCTTGAGCAGCAAGGTATAACAAGCACATTTAATTTTCCCTCTATAAACGCTTTAACAACCACATTTGCGCCTTATAAATATGCACTATTAAGTAAGCCCTATAAGCAAAAAATAGCAGACAAAGCCAGCTTTGAGCAGTTTTACCTGCAGCAATTAAATCAGTTAGGATCGCCATTTGTTAGTGCTACATTAAGTACTGATATTAGTTTAAGTTTAGCTGGCTTTATTAGCGAAAACTTAAGCCAAAGCCAAGTTTTTACTATTAAACAAAACCGCCTCACTCGCCAGTATGAGGGGGTTGAATATGCAATGCTTTTTGCCACACTGCCAGAGCCAAACTTGAGCATTAATAATGCAATTAGCTTAGCTGCTAAAATTAAAACGCAAATAAACACTCTAAGTAAAGCGTACCCAAATACCACTATTTCTTATTCAGGGGTGCTGTTTCATACGGCTGAAAATGCCCAACAAGCAAAATACGAAATGAGTTTGTTTGGTGGCATTAGCCTAATGGCACTAATGGTAATGGTGTTTTGGGTATTTAGGGCGCTTAGCAGTATTTTATTAGCGAGCTTTACAGTGCTTAGCGCATTAATGGGCGGCGCTATTGTTATGTTATTGGTGTTTAACAGCATTCACTTATTAACCTTGGTATTTGCCGTAACCCTAATAGGCATTGCAATTGATTACGCCTTTCATGGCATGACTGATTTAGCCAAAGTAGCAAATGAAACTGCACAGCAAGCCTCTTCTAACGGCTATAGCAAAGGGGTGAAATCGGCGTTATTACTCTCTTTTATTACGACCGCATTAGGCTACAGCTGCTTATTAGGTGCACCGTTAACCTTATTAGCGCAAGTGGCTGTGTTTGTTATAGCTGGCTTATTTAGTGCATGGTTGTTTACTGTGTTAATTTTACCATTTTGGCAGCAAACACTGCGTGTATCGACATCGAGTTTATTACTCAGTAAAAAAATAACGCGGGTGTTTTTGTACTGTAATAAAATAAAAAAACCACTGTTTATTGCGCTAAGTATAGTGCTTGCAAGCTTATTGATATTAAAACCGATTGAGTTTAATGATGATATTAGATTGCTTAATGCCAGCTCTGAGCAGCTAATGGCAAGTGAAAAAAAACACTTAACTTTACTGGATCAATGGCGCAGCCATATAGTATTTATTATTGGCGACAATGCACAACACGTGTTACAAAAACAACAGCGGTTAGTTAGCAATTTAACCGCGAGTAACCCGCATATTAAACACAATGCCATTAACCGATGGCTGCCTAGTATTGAGCAGCAAAAAAATAATTTAGCGGTGTTTAATCAAGCTAAAAAAAGTGGTGTATTTGCACTAAGCGAGCAATTAACTGGGCGGCAATTAAGTAGCGGCCCCGCGCAATTTATTACCTATAACGCATTATTAAATAGCGATTTTAAACCCTTATTGTTAGCGCAAATGCATGTTGAGCCGCAGCAAGCCATAACCTGGATGACAATTACCAATATTAATACACAGAGCTTAAGCGCCGCGCTTTTAGAAGATGATGGCTTATTGCTATATAATAAACCGCAGCAAATTAGTGCGTTATTAAGCGATTACCGAGCATACTTATTGTTAAGTTTAGTGCTTGCAGGGGCCATTAGTTGGTTACTTTTTAGTTGGCGTTTTGGCGTAAAAATTGCCACTTTACAACTGTTAAGCTTGTTATTAGTGGTTGTTAGCATGCTGTGGGTGTGTAATGCAATTCAAGGCAGCCTGTCGTTATTTAACATGTTGGGCGCGTTGCTAGTGGTAGCCTTAGCTATTGACTACCTTGTTTTTTATCAAATAAATAAGTTACAGCCAAAAAATATATTGGCAATTAGTTTATCTGCAGCGTCTTCTATGTGGGTGTTTGGTATGTTAAGTGCCTCAAGCACCCCTGCTATTTTTAGTTTTGGACTTACCGTAATGGTAGGGATTTTAGCGGTATATATTTTATCGCCGCTGAGTGTATTACCCTCGCAAAAGGAAGGATAAAGTGAATAACCCTGAGCAGTTTGATGTTGTTGTAATTGGTGCGGGCCCCTCTGGCGCACTTGCAAGTAGCCTTTTAGTGCAAAAAGGCTGGCGAGTATTAGTACTTGAGCAACAGATTTTTCCGCGCTTTACTATAGGTGAGAGCTTGTTACCGCAATGTATGGAGTATTTGGCCGACGCTAATTTAGTCGCTCCATTGCATGAACACGCTGCTAGTTTGGGGTTTCAGTTTAAAAACGGCGCTGCGTTTCATCGAGCGGGTGAAAATACCGCTATTAATTTTACCGAAAAATCATCACCAGGGCCAGGTACTACTTATCAAGTGAAAAGAGGGCTGTTTGATAAATTACTAGCCGATAATGCACAGCTGCAAGGGGCTGTTATTCGTTATCAGCACAGTGTTAAAGACTACAAGGTTACTGATGTTTTTGAAAACAGTTCCGATAAAGGTAATACCAATAAAGATAGTACCGATAAAAATGGTGGTGCAACCTTATTAGTACACGACGCGCAGCAGCAGCCTTACCAAGTTCAAGCACGCTTTGTGTTAGATGCCAGCGGTTTTGGCCGAGTATTACCTAAACTACTAAACTTAGAGTTACCTTCTAACTTTCCGGTACGCAGTGCTTATTTTAGCCACTTTGTAGATAATATTAGCGATGAAAATTTTGATCGTAATAAAATCCTCATTACCGTACACCCAGAGCACCGAGATATATGGTATTGGCTAATTCCCTTTAGTGATGGCACCGCAAGTATTGGTGTTGTAGCAGAGTCTGAGCGTTTTAATGACGACGAAGCAGAGGTAATGTTAAATCGCTTTTTAGAGCAAGATCCACATTTAAAAGCACTGCTAGCTAAACGCGAATTAATTGGGCCAGCTCGCAGCATAACAGGCTACTCCTCTAATGTGAGTAAGCTGTATGGACAGCACTTTGCGCTATTAGGCAATGCGGGAGAGTTTTTAGATCCGGTGTTTTCATCAGGAGTAACCATTGCGCTTAAATCAGCAAGTTTAATTGCCCCTTTGGTCGATCAGTATTTAAAAGGTGAGACGATTGACTTTGAGCAGCATTATGCAAAACCGCTACAAGCGGGAGTTAACTGTTTTAGAACTTTTGTTACAGGCTGGTACGATACGCGCTTTCAAGACGTAATATTTCATACAGAGCAAAACAAACAAGTGCGAGAAATGATCAGTGCAATTTTAGCCGGATACGCATGGGACACGAGTAACCCATTTGTTGCACAAAGTGAGCGCCGCTTAAATGTGCTAGCTCAGCTGTGCCGAACCTAATATGTTGAAATTAATATGCTTAAACTAATACTCCAGCGTGCTTTGATATTGCTAACCTGCATAGTGCTGTCAGCCTGTGCGAGTCAGTTTAGTTCCAGTGCAGCTATAAGCATAGCACCTGCGGCTAGCCTAAATTTAAATAGCATGGCGCCATCAATGTATGGCCGCTCTTGGCAACAAGTGTTATTTATTACCACTGGGCAAGAGCAGCATACCTTGTTATCGCAATTGGCGGTTAATGAGGCGGGAGGGGTCAAGTTGCTGATGATGACCAGCCAGGGCTTTCCAATTGTAGAGCTTGAAAAATCACCCAAAGAGCCAATTAAAGCTAAAAAAATGCTTGTAGGCGTCGATATAAATCCTGCTTATGTATTGGCCGACATTGCCTTAGTACATTGGCCTGTTGCGTTTATAAATGAGCAGCTGAGCGGCGCACTGGTGGAGCAAGTAGGCACACACAGACAAGTACTACAAAATCATAAAACCCTGATCACCATTGACTATAACGATGATGCAATTACGCTGCATAATATTGTACGTGATTATAAAATAATATTTAAAAAGGTAACTCAGTGACATATTGGCTAAATAACTTAGGTATTGTTAGTGCGATGGGAGTAGGCCCGCAGGCAACTCTCGATAGCTTAAACAGTTATAACTCTGCAACGCCTATATTAACTCTAAATTCTACACTTAGCGCGCAACAACAGCCGTTATATGTTGGCCAAGTAACCTCGGTTGCGTTGGCGCAAAAAAAACGTATAAATACCTTTATTGATATGTGTTTAGCGCAACTACAAACAACTATTGAGCAATTTTCGCATATCGATAAATCCCGTATTGCGGTGGTGTTAGGCACGAGTACTTCGGGTATTGCAGATGGTGAACGGGCTCGTGCTCATTTTGAACACACAGCGCAATGGCCAAATGACTTTCATTATTATGACCAAGAACTTGCCACCCCAGCACACTATATTGCGCAAAAGCTTGATGCAAAGGGACCCTGTTATAGTATTTCTACAGCCTGTACATCAAGCGCAAAAGCATTACTAAGTGCCCGCGCACTGCTAAAAGCTGATATGGCCGATGTTGTTATATGCGGTGGCGTTGACACCCTATGCCAACTTACTCTCAATGGTTTTGATTCGTTAGCGTCGTTAAGTAGCGGAGTTTGCCAGCCGTTTTCAAGTAACCGAGACGGCATTAATATTGGTGAAGGCGCAGCATTATTTGTAATGAGTAAAGGCGTAAGCGCAATTACAGATAAAGCAATTGCACTGTACGGTGGCGGCGAAAGCTCTGATGCACATCATATTTCAGCGCCCGATCCCAATGGTATGGGCGCGCAATCTGCAATGCAAAAAGCACTAAAACAAGCGCAATTAGCTGCCCATGAAATTGACTACATAAATGCACACGGTACCGCAACGCTAAAAAATGATGAAATGGAGGCACTTGCAATTAATCGTGTGTTTGGCAACAATACGCCACTTAGCTCAAGCAAGCACTTAACTGGGCATACCTTAGGAGCTGCAGGCGCAATTGAAGCCGCGCTATGCTGGCTACTTCTTAAAGAGCAAGGCCAGTATGCATTGCCGTATAACGTATTATCAACAGGCGGTAACTTGGCCGATGTAAAAATAATAAAACAAGCATTTAAGCCCAAATTGCGTTACTGCTTGTCAAACTCATTTGCCTTTGGTGGCAATAACGCCAGTTTAATTTTAGGTATTGCCAATGAATGAGCTGAGCAGTAATCATTACGCAATTGAGCAGTTGCTTGCCCACGACGCACCAATGATTTTAATTGACACTTTAACGCATTATAGCGCCGAGAGTGCGCGTTGCCAGGTAACGATTACACCGCAAAGTGCGTTTTATAATGCCGATATTGCCGGTGTACCCAGTTATATTGGGGTTGAGTATATGGCGCAGTCAATAGCCGCTTACGCAGGCGCATTAGCAAACGATGCAAATGAGCCTCCTAAAATAGGCTTTTTAATTGGTACGCGTAAATATCAAACCCATCAAGCGTGTTTTAAAGTTAATAGTAGTTTAACTATTAAAGTGCATAAGCTATATCAAGAAGAGTCGGGATTGAGTGTGTTTGAATGCCAAATAATCCACGGCGATACATTAGCATGTGAAGCAAAAATTAATGTTTTTCAGCCCGAAAATCCGCTGGAATTTATAAGAGATAATCAATGACAAAACGAATTTTAGTCACAGGTTCAAGCCGTGGCATAGGCAGGGCTATTGCGCTTAAATTAGCATCCCAAGGGTATGACATTACAGTGCATTGTAAAAGTGGTGTGGCAGATGCACAAGCAACTTGCGCAGCAATACAGGCATTAGGCCAAGCTACTAGCTTATTACAATTTGATGTATGCGACAGAGCCGCCGCCAAAGCACAAATAGAGCAAGACATAGCCCAGCATGGTGCTTATTATGGCGTGGTATGTAACGCAGGTATTACCAATGATATGGCGTTTCCGGCTATGCAAGGCGAGGACTGGGATTGTGTTATTCGTACCGGGCTTGATGGCTTTTATAATGTGGTGCACCCCACGGTAATGCCTATGGTGCAAAACCGTAAAGGTGGGCGTATTGTAACCATGGCTTCTGTATCGGGCATTGCCGGTAACCGTGGGCAAGTAAATTACAGTGCAGCAAAAGCCGGTATTATTGGCGCTACAAAAGCGTTGTCGTTAGAGTTGGCTAAGCGAAAAATAACCGTAAACTGCGTTGCACCTGGGTTAATAGAAACCGCAATGACTGACGAGTTACCGGTAGACGAAATGCTAAAAATGATCCCGCTTAAGCGTATGGGCACAGTAGAGGAAGTTGCGGGTACTGTGGCATTTTTAATCTCAGATGATGCGGCCTACATTACCCGCCAAGTCATTTCAGTTAACGGTGGTATGGTGTAATGAAACGCGTTGTAGTGACAGGTATGTCGGTGATCACCGCACTTGGCGATGAATGGTCGGTATTTAAACAAGCACTGATCAGAGGCGAAAATGCAGTGACCACTATGCCACAGTGGGACAAAGCACCAGAGCTTAATACGCGTTTAGCGGCGCCGGTTACTCATTTTGAGCGACCGAGTCATTATAAACGTAAACAAATACGCTCAATGGGGCGAGTGGCGCTTATGTCAACACGCGCTACAGAGTGCGCGTTAGAGCAAGCCCAGTTACTCAATCATAGTAGCTTAACCGATGGCTCTACGGGGGTTTCTTATGGTTCATCTATAGGGTCAACCCCGCCGTTACTCGCGTTTGCTAATATGATGGAGTCGGGCTCTATGTCTGGGGTAACAGCCACTAGTTATATTCAAATGATGGCGCATACTGCTCCGGTTAATGTTGGAGTGTTTTTTGGCTTAAAAGGGCGAGTGATCACCACAAGCTCAGCTTGTACCTCAGGCTCACAAGGTATTGGTTATGCCTATGAAGCAATAAAATTTGGTCGTCAAAAGGTGATGGTTGCTGGTGGTGCAGAGGAGTTATGTATTACCGAAGCCGCAGTATTTGATACCTTATATGCTACCAGCACAAAAAACGACACACCCAAGTTAACCCCCAGGCCATTTGATAAAGACCGTGATGGATTAGTGATTGGCGAAGGTGCTGGCACACTGATTTTAGAAGAGTATGAACACGCAAAAGCGCGCGGTGCCACTATACTGGCAGAGGTGGTTGGTTTTGGTTGTAATAGTGATGGTGAGCATGTTACTCAACCTACCTCTAAAACAATGCAAATAGCGATTGAACAAGCCCTACACGATGCAAATTTAACCGCCCAGCAAATTGGTTATGTAAGTGCGCATGGCACCTCAACCGATCGAGGCGATATAGCAGAGTCGCATGCCACTTTTAACGCATTAGGGGCAAAACCCATTAGCTCTTTAAAAAGTTATTTAGGCCACACTTTGGGCGCATGCGGTGCTATTGAAGCGTGGGCGACGATTAGTATGATGAATGATAACTGGTTTGCCCCCACAATAAACCTCACCGAGGTGGATAACGAGTGCGCTCAACTTGACTACATAACAGAGCAAGGGCGAGAAATTAACACCGATTATGTAATGAGTAATAACTTTGCTTTTGGCGGTATTAATACCTCTTTAATATTTAAACGCTATAAAACAGATTAAACCATGCAAAAGTAAAGTAATGACTAACTGTTAGCACTTTTTTACTGTATAATTTGCGACCCTTGATAATGTGGCCGCAGGTTATATACCATGAATTTTAAATCTTTTAGTTTTGCTCCTGAACTTGTTCAGGCGTTAGACGAACTTAACTATCACACCCTTACGCCCATTCAGCGCGCAGCAATTCCTGCTGTTCGTAAAGGTAAAGACGTTTTAGCAAGTGCACAAACGGGGACGGGTAAAACCGCCGCGTTTGCGCTACCAATTATTCAAAAATTATTTGAGTCTGAAGTAAGCACTACTAATGCTCCGCATGCTTTAGTTTTAGCGCCTACGCGCGAACTTGCAGAGCAAATAGCAAATAACTTTAAAGACTTCGCAAAACACACTTCGTTAAAAGTAGTCAGCTTATTTGGCGGTGTTAACACCGCAGGCCAAGCTAATGCACTTAAAGAAGGTGTTGATATTGTAGTAGCAACGCCAGGGCGTTTACTTGATCATATTCGCTTAGGTAACTTAAGCCTTGCCAGCGTAAAGCATTTGGTACTTGATGAAGCAGACCGTATGCTCGATATGGGCTTTATTGAAGAGATGCAAGGCGTTATAAAAAGCTGCGCTGACGATCGTCAAATCTTGTTGTTTTCAGCTACTTTCCCAGCAGCAATTAAACAGTTTGCATCTAAAGTATTAAAACAGCCAGAAATAGTACGTGTTGATCAAACAAACAGTACTGCTAGCACTGTAGCGCATGTGGTTTACCCAGTTGAAGAGCGCCGTAAGCAAGAGCTGCTTTCTGAGCTAATTGGTAAGAAAAACTGGCAGCAAGTGTTAGTATTTGTAAACATGAAAGAAACAGCCGATGAGCTAGTAACAGAGCTTAACCTTGATGGTATTCCGGCTGCGGTTTGTCATGGCGATAAGTCACAAGGTAATCGTCGTCGTGCGCTGCGTGAATTTAAAGAAGGTAAAGTACGTGTATTAGTGGCAACAGAAGTTGCGGCGCGTGGTATTGATATAGACGGTTTACCGCGTGTAATTAATATTGACTTACCTTGGCTTGCAGAGGACTACGTACATCGTATTGGTCGTACTGGCCGCGCAGGTAAAGAAGGCCAAGCAATTTCATTTGTAAGCCGTGAAGAAGAAAACATGTTGTTTGAAATTGAAACCTTAATTGGTCAAAAAATTAAACGTGTTTACTTAGAAGGCTATGCAGTAAGTAACCGTGAAGTATTAATTGATAAAATTGGCAAAAAGCCTGCACACTTACGTCGTACTCGTGCTAATAAGCCATCTGGTCAAGCAACTGGCGAAGCAAGAGCAGTAAATCGCTCACGTATATCTAAAATACGTAAAAGCTTAAAAGGCGAAAAACTGTCGCTTAAAAAGTAATTAATAATGCGCTAACCTAATATGGTTATTTGCAGTTACAAAAAAACCTGAGCTTGCTCAGGTTTTTTTATGGCTTAAATTAATAAAACGCTTATTTTGCGTTTTCTAGCATTGAAAGCGCCACCGCTTCAGCTGCTTTAATACCATCAATACCTGCCGATAAAATACCACCGGCATAGCCTGCGCCTTCTCCAGAAGGGTAAAGCCCTTTAGTATTAATACTTTGAAGTGTTTTATCGCGCTTAATACTTACCGGCGAAGAGGTACGTGTTTCTACCCCTGTTAGTAAGCCATCATTAGTTGAAAAACCACGAATTTGCTTATTAAATGCCGGAATTGCTTCACGCAGAGCATCAATTGCATATTTAGGTAATACATCGGCTAAATCGGTTAATTTAATACCCGGCGTATAAGATGATTGCACATCGCCTAAAGCTGATGACGATTTACCCTTTAAAAAGTCGCCAATAAGTTGTGCTGGCGCATCGTAATTACTGCCGCCAAGTTCGTATGCTTGTTTTTCAAGTTTACGTTGTAACTCAATACCCGCTAATGGGTGACCCGGAAAGTCTTGCTCTGGCGAAATACCTACAACAATAGCGCTGTTTGCATTGCGCTCACTACGAGAATATTGGCTCATACCATTGGTAACAACTAGGCCTTCTTCAGAGGTGGCTGCAACCACAGTCCCCCCTGGGCACATACAAAAACTATATACGGTACGGCCATTATCACAGTGGTGAACTAGTTTGTAATCAGCAGAGCCTAAAATGGGGTTACCTGCATTGTCGCCAAAACGGCACTCATCGATCATAGATTGCTTATGCTCGATCCTAAAGCCCACCGAAAATGGTTTAGCTTCCATGTAAATACCTTTTTTATATAGCATATCAAAGGTATCACGGGCACTGTGACCCACAGCAAGCACTACATGGCGGGTATTTAGCTGCTCGCCATTTGACAAGGTTAAGCCCGTTACTTGGCCGTCTTCTAAATGAATGTCGTCTACGCGAGTGCTAAAGCGAATTTCGCCGCCAAGTTCTACAATATGCGCGCGCATTTTTTCAATCATAGTTACCAGTTTAAAGGTTCCTATGTGTGGCTTACTTACGTATAAAATTTCTTCTGGCGCGCCAGCGGCAACAAACTCGGTAATAACTTTACGGCCATAATGTTTTGGATCTTTTACTTGGCTGTATAATTTACCGTCGGAGAATGTACCTGCGCCGCCTTCACCAAATTGTACATTTGACTCGGTATTTAGTGCGCGCTTACGCCAAAAACCAAAGGTATCTTTAGTGCGCTCGCGTACTTCTTTACCACGCTCTAATATAATTGGCTTAAAGCCCATTTGTGCCAACACTAAACCTGCAAATAAACCACAAGGGCCAAAGCCTATTACGACAGGGCGCTCTTTTAAATCGTTATTTGCCTGGGCAACAAACTTATAAGCGGTGTCGGGTGCTACTTTTACATGCTGATCTTTGGCAAAAGTTGTGAGTAACTGCTCTTCGTTATCAACGCTTATATCTAAGGTATAAATAAGTAAAATAGCTGTTTTTTTACGGGCATCGTAACCACGTTTAAACACATTAAAACTATGTAACTGTTCTGGCGTTATTTTTAGCTTACTGACAATGGCATCTTTAATTGCATTTTCGTCATGATCTAGCGGTAGTTTTATTTCGGTTAAACGTATCATTTTGTCTCTTTTAGGTGTCTTAGCGGGCTTTTAATTACCGCTCACAATAAGGGGAGTAGCGCAAATAGCACCACAAAACATAAGGCGCTTATTTTACGTTAAATTACGCTATTATGGCACTTATATATTGTATTTTAGCCTTGGTTGGGTATGATCCGCCGTTGTCGTTATAAAACCTTAGGCATTGAACCATTATGGCATTTGTAGTCACCGAAAACTGTATTAAATGTAAGTACACAGATTGCGTATCAGTGTGCCCAGCAGATGCATTTTTTGAAGGCCCTAACTTTTTAGCTATAAGCCCAATTGATTGCATTGACTGTGGTTTATGCGTACCTGAATGTTCAGCTGATGCTATTTATCAAGAAGATGAATTACCAGAGTCACAACAAGAGTTTACCGAACTAAATGCCGAGCTTGCACTTATATGGCCACGCATTACGCAGGCAAAACCAGCCCCAGCCGATGCTGATGAGTGGAATGGTATTGCTGATAAACTCAAGCTTATTGAAACCTAATCGCTGCGCTTAAATACTTCTTTATTATTAATTAGTTAATGTTATGCAAAAAACTCTTTGCAAGGTATTAACAAATCCATTGGTATAAACTACAATCCACGCCAGAAATTACTCTTATTGAGTAATTTAAGTCTAAATGGATGTTTATGCAGTACTTAATAATAATAAAAAAACAATCAGTGTTCTTTATTTTAAGCTTTTTCTTTCTTTTACTCACCACTCCAAGCGCGCTTGCCAATAAACAACACTATTCACTCACGCGTATTAATAAAAATATAACAGTAGATGGGGTAATGAATGAGGCGCATTGGCAAGATGCCACGCGCATTGCATTGCAGTTTCAAGATGAACCAAATGAAAAAGGTACGCCACCGGTAAAAACCGATGCTTATATATACGAAGACGGCAGTAACTTATATGTAGCGTTTGTTGCACACGATCCTGACCCAACGCACATTCGCGCTGCACTGCGAGATCGCGATACTCTGTGGCAAGATGACACCGTGGCACTAGTAATTGATACCTTTAATGATGAGCGCTCTGGTTATGAATTTTATGTGAACCCGCTAGGGGCTCAGGGCGATATTCGCATGACCGACACCGATGGCTGGCAACAAGACCTTTCTTGGAATGCCATTTGGGATAGCGCAGGCAAGATTACTGAGCAAGGTTATGTGGTAGAAATGCGTATTCCTTTTAAAGCGCTGCGTTTTGCACAAAATAAAGAGCAATTAACCTGGGGTTTTGCCCTAATGCGCAATTATCAACGAGATGTGCTTTATCAGTTATCAAACATTGGGTTTGATCGCGATATTAAGTGCAGCCTTTGTCAGTTTGATAAACTTACCGGCTTTGAAAAAATAACGGCCAGCAAAAACCTGCAATTAACGCCTACTTTAACTGCGCTGCGTAACGATACCAAATCACAGTTACCGGGTGATTGGGAAAATGGCGATGTAAACGCCGAAGTAGGTATAGATTTACGCTGGGGCTTAAGCCAAGACGCCGTTATAAACGCCACTATAAATCCAGACTTCTCGCAAGTGGAAACCGACTCTCTGGCGCTGGATATTAATACCACTTACTCTATATACTATGAAGAAAAACGACCGTTTTTTTTAGACGGTGCGTCATATTTTAAAAGTAGTTTATTTGAGCTTTTATATACTCGCACCATTGCAGAGCCTAATCTAGGCGCTAAATTAACCGGCAAAACAGCTAATCACAGTTATGCGGTGATGTTTGCCGATGACGACAATAGCAATATTTTACTGCCAACTAATCAGGGCTCAGGATTTGCAAGCTTAAACGAAAATACCAAAGTGGCAGTGGCGCGTTACCAGTACGATATTGGCCAGCAAGGCACTATAGGGGTTTCAAGTACGCATCGTGAAGGTGATGACTATCGCAATACGGTTTTATCAGTTGACGGGAGTTACTGGTTTAATCAATCAGACACCTTAAGTTATCAAGTTGCGAGCAGTGATACCCGCAACTCAGCATTTTTAGTTGAAAATTATAACCTGTCACAAACACAATCCGATCAAGCGTATGCAATTAAGCTCACCCGCGATAAACGCGATTATAAATTATTCGCAGAGTACGAAAATATTGGCGCAGATTATCGCGCCGATTTAGGCTATCAAGCTAAGGTCGATTACGAAAAAGTTATTTTAGGAGGCGGGCAAACCTGGTATCGAGATGAAAATGATTTAGTTACCTCTTGGTCATATGTAGCTGATTGGGATAAAACCTGGGCGAAAAATGGCGATTTACTTGAGCAAGAGTACGAAGGTTATTTAAGCTTTAAAGGCCAAAAACAGTCTATTTTCGAAATAGGGCTGATACATAGGTATGAAAATTATAACACTAATTTTTATAATCAAAACATTGGTTATATTTACAGCGGATTTAAACCAACAAAAGATCTTAGGCTGTCTTTGTATGTTGAATACGGGAGTCGCATTGACTACAGTAATGAGCAACTAGGTGACGCCTTTGATACCCAAACTCAAGCGGTGTGGGATATAAACAATCATTGGCAAGTTGATATAAAGCATAGCTACAGCCAATTAGACAACCCACAAGGGGAGCGTGTTTTTACAGCTAACCTAATTGATTTTAGGCTTTACTATAAATTTAATATGCGCTCAATGCTAAAGCTTATTTGGCAATTTGAAGATATTGATCGCAACGAAAATGCTTATTTTTATCAAGTGAACCAAACTAATAAAGATTACGGCAGCCAACTCGTTTATTCGTACAAAATTAATGCGCAAACATTATTTTACTTAGGGTATTCAGATAAAGGTTATCAAGATGATTCACTTAAAAGCTTAGAGCGCGACCAGCGCACCTTTTTTACTAAAGTCAGTTACGCATGGCAGCTTTAAAATGCACTTAATTAGATAATAATGAATGCCTTGCAATCATTAAGGATTGTATAATAACTTAATTAGTAGTAAAAACAGCCTATATGATGTTTTATTTTCTTATGCTTTAATATGTTAACAACGTTAGATGGACCTTTAAGTGAATAAATTAAAATCTATAAATGTAATTATAATAATGGCTATTTCTTTATGTTTTAGTATTAATGTAGGTATAAGTAATCAGATAGATAAAATTAATTTATTTCACTCTAATATCGATGTTCGTAATTTTGAAATAGATACCACCACATTGACATTGGCCCCTTGGTATAACCCAATATTAAATGGCTATTATATTGTTAAGCAAAACAATATAAACTTTATAGTATTGAAAACCAGCAAAACAGAATTTATAGCGGTTAAAGCTAACGATTTAATTTTAATTACGCTTACATCGCCACGAAACCTATTTATATTTTTTGTGATTTTTCTCATTGGCTTTGTGTATTTAAAAAAAGAGCTTAAAAAACATTACTACACAAAAAAAATTATCCAACTTAATAAACAAACAGATACCTTACTCAAAGCATTTAACTTACAAACAAAGTCAGCAGCTAACGCTAATAGTATTACAACGCTGAGTGAGTCTATAAGCACCCTTAATAGCCATGTTGAGCACTATGTAAAGCAAACTCAAACCAGTATTTACCAAGATAAACTCACCCTACTAATAGACCGCCATGCCTATATTAAACATATAGATAGACAAATTAGCCAAGTAAATATTGAAAATTTAAAATGTGCTTTATTGTTTATTGATTTGGATGGTTTTAAAAAAGTAAATGACTCTTTTGGGCATAGTTTTGGTGACGAAATATTAGTTCAAGTGGCAACCCGTTTAGCCAATGTATTACGCCATAATAAGTTAAATAACATAAATCTAGCTAACCAGTTAGAGCAAAATTTATCTCGACTAGGGGGCGATGAGTTCTCTATTTTTATAGAGTCAGTTGAGTCAGAAGCGCAAGTTTTAGATATTGCAAGGAATGTATTAAACGAGTTAGAAAAAGACTTTGTGTTAGGTAATAAAATTATAAAAATAAGTGCCAGCATAGGTATTGCAAAATACCCAGAGAGTGCCTCAACGCCGCAAGCCTTACTGCAACTTGCAGATGTAGCTATGTATAGAGCAAAGCACGATGGTAAAGGTATTTTTAAAGTCTACTCTCCCGAAATGGGTAATAAAATGCGTCGCTATCATTATTTGCTAGAAGAGCTGCGTTTAGCGGTCGCCCGCAAAGACTTTTATTTAAACTTTCAACCTATCGTACATGTTGAAGATTGCATGATAGATTATTTTGAAGCACTAACACGTTGGAACCATTCAATTGAGGGAATGATTTCGCCTGTTGAATTTATTCCTATAGCTGAGGAGTCTAATTTGATTTTAGAATTAGGCGATTGGATTATGTTAGAGGCATGTAGACAAATGGCTGCATGGCATAATGCCGGTTTGCGCAAAGTAAGAATATCGGTAAACGTGTCGGGAGTGCAGCTAAAACATAGATCTATATATGACTGGGTTATGGCAACCCTTACCAAAACCGGGCTGTCACCTAACTCACTGATGCTAGAAATTACAGAATCAACGCTTATAAAAGCAGATTCTTTAATAATTAAAGAGCTTGAAAAATTACGTAAAGAGGGCATTACGATTGCCATTGATGATTTTGGTACTGGTTTTAGCTCTTTAAGTACCTTGGCTGATTTACCTATAGATGTGATTAAAATTGATCGCTCTTTTATTACTCAAGCAAATAAAAGTAAAAAGTACCTTGATATATTAAAAACTATTTGCGAACTCGGACAAAAGCTGGGGCTTAAAATAGTGGCCGAAGGTGTAGAAGAGCCAGCACAGTTTGAATTAGTAAAGCGTATAGGTGTGAGCTCTGTACAAGGCTATTTAGTAAGTAGGCCAGAGTCATCTGTTAATGTAGGTAATAAACTACTCAACAAAAATGTGAGCAATATGTCAGGCTCAGGAACCAGTGCCTGGGAAATAAGTAATTAGTAAATTGCATATTTTACAGCCGCACATAAAAATGCCACTTAACTTAAGTGGCATTTTTTGCTAAGTAATAGCATTCATTTAATTAAGTTTATAAATTAAACGTACGTGAAACGGCCAGTACTAGGCGCTCATCTGCGTAGTCGTAATCTAAGCTGGTGTTTTCAGCGGCAACTTCAATATTAAAACCTTCATAGCTAGTTTGGTATGCTAAGCGGTAATGGTTGTAAGATTTTTTTTCATTGCTATCCCACGCGTATTTTTTACCGTCTAATGAGTTCGAAATATCAAAACTTGCACGTAGCGCATGGTTAGGTGCTAACTCATATGTATGTGCTATTTGCGATATAACATGACTTGCACCACTGCCAAAGTAATCCCAGCTGTACCAAAAGTTAAGCTCTGTTTGGCCATAATCACTCGCATAGCCAAATTTAGTATAGGCTTCGCCATAATTACCATCACTATTATTGCCTTGGTAAGTGTAATAAGCAATACCGTAATCAGCACTAAAGCGTTCATTAAGCTGAATGTATCTACCTACATAAGCATCAAGTTCGAAATCAGTGTCATCACCAAAATCTACATTAGAGGCCCAAACACCTGCATATACACCGTTATCAAAAGCGTAATCAAGGCTTGCTTGAATTGCAGGGTCGTTATCTGTTTGCGTTACACCATTGAAAGTATAGTCAGAAGCGGCAGTAATGGTTGTTGACCAATTAGCCGCTGCAGTTGTAGATAAAAGTGTAAAAGGTAAAGCGATAAAAAGTTGTTTTAGTTTATTATTCATAATGTTTTTTCTAGCTCATATTTTCAATTTTGGTGTAATCAATTTTGTTTGCTTTTGGTGAGCCTATAATGTCGTTCACCGTTTTTAATTTGTTGTAGCCAATATAAGCAATACAAATAAAGAACAAGGCAATAACTAATGCGCCAACCCATTGAATTTGCAAAAACTCTAACTTAAATAGTAATGTTAACAACGACAAAGCAACAATATTCATGGTTAAGTATTTAAATTTACCTAAGCGTTTAACCGTCAAGTTTAAGTTATCTGTGTATAACCGGATAAGCGAATCAAGAGAGTTAATTACAAAAATAATACCAACAAATACCATGGCAAAGTTTTTAATACCTTCGGTAGGAATACCAGCTTCGTGGTAGTGATAAAGCACACTAAACCAGATAGCAATTGGAATTGATGGGAAAATCAACATCGCAGCTAATACTTGATACGTTCTTAATCCACCCACAAAGCGTGCAGTAAATTGACCTATCATAATGCTCCATGCAAACCATCAAAATAAATAAAACTCATGATAGTCATTCAGCGGTAAAACAAACTCATTAATATTGGCAAAATAAGTACCAATAGCGCCTAAGTTATTCGAAAAGGCAGACAATTCACTGTCACCAAATACAAATGCACCCGCCCACATAAAGGCAATGAGCGCTAAAAACATCCAAGTAGTAGAAATACTTAAAATACGTACATACTTAATGTCGGTACTCGAGTAGGCAGCAAACGATATTGCAGCCAACACAATTAAATAAAACACCGGAATAACACTTGAGCCATCGCCTAAATCGGGTAAGTACCAAGGTAAATTAGTCAGTAGTAGGTAAGCAGTAAATGCACAGGTGCCAATGATGACAACGTTATTAATAAACTTAACCCAAGGAATGTCGAAAAATTTAACTTTAGGTTCTATTACACAGAAATAAAAGCACGTAAGAAAGTAAAATCCCCAGATTAAAAACCCCCAATAGCCAAACTCAATAGCTAGCGGATTGGCAAATGCGTACTCTGGGCTTGCTTTTATGTCTGCATAACCGGCAAATTCGGTTAACGGAAACATAATAAGGCCAACATCTAGGCCTGAGGTAAATAATATGGCTATAAAGGTAAATGTTCTAACAGGCGTTACGCCAACAACACGTACATTGCCCCATTTAAATAAAATAGCGATTACAGCTAATAAGGTGAAAATAATCCCAGCACTAAGCCAAATAGTCATTATCGCCCTCCCAAAATAAATAAAAGTAATTCATAAATACTCCGTTTATTGTTTTTTCTCGCGTTAACACAACATAACCAATTTATATCGTGAGCCACGGCGAGTCTCACAAAGGCTTAACTACCTAAGTAGTAAACCTTTGCTAGTGGCTTAATTTATATCTTGCTATTACGTTGTGTTGTTTGCCAGTCAGCGCTCATTGCTACTGGTGCATTGAGCTTCGCTAATGGCTTATTACCTAAAATAATATCAGCGGCTTTTTCGGCCACCATAATGGTAGGGCCGTTTAAGTTACCGTTTGGTATGGTTGGAAATATAGATGAGTCAACTACACGTAAACCTGCGATCCCATGTACTTGGGTGTCTGAATTAACGACTGCCAGTTCATCTTCACCCATTTTGCAAGAGCAAGAAGGGTGATAAGCGCTTTCAACCGTTTGACGGACAAAGGCATCTATTTCTGCATCGGTTTGAATATGCTTACCTGGCTGAATTTCTTCATCGCGATAATCATCAAAGGCACTTTGCTCAATAATTTCACGAGTTAGGCGTACACAGGCTCTAAAGCCTTCAATGTCATCTTGATGTTGTAGGTAATTAAACACAATTTTAGGTGGTTGCTCAGGATCAGCCGATGCAATAGTAACGCTGCCGCGGCTTTTTGGCTTGTTATGACCTACATGTACTTGAAAACCATGGCCGTCAAAGGCACTGCGTCCGTCGTAGCGCATTGCGGCAGGTAAAAAGTGGTATTGCAAATCTGGCCATTCAACTCCAGGCTTAGAGCGAATAAAAGCACATGATTCAAAGTGATTTGTAGCGCCCAGTCCCTTGCGGGTTAATAACCAACGTGCACCAATTAAACCTTTTGAAATTAACCCTAATTTACCGTTTAAGGTAATAGGTTGTTTGCACTTATATTGAAAGTAAAACTCAAGATGATCTTGTAAGTTTTGCCCTACACCGGGTAAATGGTGTTTTACCTCAATGCCTGCTTTTTTAAGCACTTCGCTATCGCCAATACCCGATAGCTGTAAAATATGTGGCGAGCCAATAGAGCCGGCGCTTAATATCACTTCTTTTGCAGCAACAGCGGTTTTAACTTCGCCATTTACTTTGTATTCAATACCAGTGGCTTTTTTGCCCTCTAAAACAACGCGCTGGGCAAGTGCACCGGTAACAATAGTTAAATTATTACGCGATTTAACTGGATCTAAGTATTCACGCGCGGCTGAGCTACGTACACCGTCTTTTACCGTCATGTGCATTGGCCCAAAGCCTTCTTGCTGCGAGGCATTGTAGTCGTTAGTGTGTGCGTAACCCGCTTCAATGCCCGCTTTAATAAAGGTGCTGTACAAAGGGTTTTTCATTTCGTTACCGTTATTAACGCCCAGCGGGCCTTTACCGCCACGGTACTTATTTTCACCTAAGTAAAAGCTTTCTGCTTTTTGAAAATACGGTAAACACGACTGATAATCCCAGCCGTTTGCGCCATTGTGTTGCCATTCGTCAAAGTCTTTTGCATGGCCGCGTACATACACCATGCCATTAATAGATGACGAACCACCGAGTACTTTACCGCGCGGACAATGCATTTCGCGGTTGTCTAAATGCGGCTCAGGTTGGGTATGAAACTGCCACGCGTACTTATCGCTATTCATTGGAATAGAAAGCGCGGTAGGCATTTTTATAAAAATGCTTTTATCACTGCCACCCGTTTCTAGTAGTAATACACGGGTGTTTTTATCGGCTGATAAGCGATTTGCTAACACGCAACCTGCAGAGCCTGCGCCCACAATAATATAGTCATACGAATTACTCATAATCAGTATCCTTTAAAATGGGCTTTCTATGTCGGCCATACCAACATAAACAGATTTAGTTTGGGTATAAGTATCGAGGGTTTCTATGCCGTTTTCGCGGCCAATGCCCGATTGCTTGTAACCACCAACTGGCATTTCTGCAGGTGAGTTACCATAAGCGTTAATCCAACAAATACCCGCTTGTAGTTGATGAATAACACGGTGTGCACGTTTAATGTCGCTAGTAAATACACCCGCAGCTAGACCAAGGTGAGTACCGTTTGCACGTTTAATCACATCGTCTTCGTCATCAAATACCAACACGCTCATTACTGGGCCAAATATTTCCTCTTTAACTATGCTCATGTCATCGTTGCAATCAATAAACACAGTAGGGGCAACAAAATAGCCGTTAGGTGCAGATGCAGGTGAAAGTGTTGTACCACCTGTTAGTAGCGTTGCGCCCTCTGCAATACCTTTATTAACGTAGCTCATTACTAAGTCTTGATGCTTTTTAGAAATTAGCGCGCCAAAGTTAGTATTTAAATCTTGAGGATCGCCGGCAATAATATTTTGTTCAGTACGGGTTTTAAGCTCATCAATAAATTGTTGATATACATTTTTATGAACATAAATACGGGTACAATTAGTACATACTTCGCCTTGAGTATAAAAGTTGCCTAACATTGCAGCACTTACTGCTTGTTCAATATTGGCATCATCAAATACAATTAATGGCGACTTACCACCAAGCTCCATGGTGACATCTTTTAAAGATCCCGCAGCGCTCGCAACTACCTTTTTACCTGTACCTACTTCGCCAGTAAACGACACTTTATCTATATCAGTATGCTGTGTTAGCCATTGGCCTACATCGCCTGCGCCTTGTACGACATTAAATACACCTGCGGGTACGCCAGCTTCTACAAAAATTTCAGCTAGCTTAATTGCGCCAAGTGGTGTTTCTTCCGATGGTTTAAAAATAAACGCATTACCAGCGGCAAGAGCAGGGCCCGATTTCCAACAGGCAATTTGTAGCGGGTAGTTCCACGCACCAATACCAGCGCAAATACCTAAAGGCTCTTTACGGGTATAGTAAAAGTCGCTGCCAACCATTTGTTGTTGGCCAACTTGTGCCGGTGCTAAACCAGCAAAGAATTCAATAACATCAGCGCCTGTTTCAATATCTACACAGTTTGCTTCTTGCATTGGTTTGCCGGTATCAAGTACCTCTACCAGCGCTAGCTCGTCATTGCGCTCGCGTAAAATTGCTACGGCCTTGAGTAAAATGCGACTGCGCTCAATAGGCGACATGGCCGACCACTGAGCAAAACCTTGCTTTGCACTTGCAATGGCAGCGTTTTGAATAAACTCGTCAGCAATTTCTACTGCATAAATAACTTCACCCGTAGCAGGGTTAGTTACATCAAATGTTTTGCCGCTTTTATTTGCAAGGAAATGGCCGTTAATAAAATTTTGATAGACAGGTGTTGTCACGCTAGGCTCCATATTGCTTGATGAGTGAATGCACATAACTTTTTGCTAGCTTTTCACTGTGATTAAACTGATGTTCGTTTGATTTACTAAGTACTGCTCGTAACCATAGGCCGTCGATCATGGCGGCGCTAAGTTCGGCGGCTTGTTTTGCTTGCTCAGCGGGCATTAATTGCTTAAATGAAAATGCTAAATTACTTTGCAAGCGTTTGCTGTTTACATTTTGTAGCCGGTGTAATTCGGCATCGTGCATTGATTGTGCCCAAAAGCTCAACCAAGTTCGTGTAGTATCTGAGCGCTGTTGCACAAGTGCAAAGTTGGCTTCAATAATAAACATTAAGCGCTGCGTCGCGTTGGTATTTGCTTCAAGTTTGCAAACAAGCTCCTGTTTTAAACTCGTAAGTAAATACCTCACCGTTGCTTCAATTAATCCCTGCTTACCACCAAAGTAATGACTAATTATGCCAGAGGATAATCCCGCATTTTTACTAATACTGTTAATAGTGGTTGCCTGTAAACCGCGCTGTGCAACCGACTCAATTGTTGCGTCAATTAGCTGCTGACGTCTTATAGGTTCCATTCCAACTTTAGGCATATTTATTATTAATTGACCGTTCAATAAACATAAGTTTAAGGTAATAGCTCTAACAATTCAAGGCGCAGGTAAATGATCGGATGCCAAAATGTAGATGAATCATTAACAAAAAAGGTAGTCTAGTATACGTAAATAATAAACATTGAATTTGTTTTATGTTGTTTAAAAACAAGAGTTTATGTATTATTTTGTAGTACAATAGGGTAGGGTTATTTTGGCTAAGAAATAAAATGTAAATAATTTCAAATAATATGCTTAGTACGGTAATCATTAGAGCACTAACGGTATGTGTTGCTGTTTATATAGCCAAAATTGCAATGGATATAATTATAACAACAGGCTGGTTTTATAAAGTTAATTGTAAATATAGCAAAGCAAGAAGGGCTAATATAGGTACAAAGCAGACGTATTGTTACAGCTTAATTTAAGGCGCTAATGTACCTTTGAACAAAAGAGGATAACGCCTAAGACGATTTCCAATGTAGTCATCGGCCATAATTTGTGCGCAAATTTCATCCACGTTATTACATGCTGCAAACACCCAGTCAAATCGCTCAATAGCGAGGAGAAAGCCTTTTTTTAAATGGGTTTGGGTACGGTAGTAAGCTAGGTTGTGGCGAATAATTTCGAGCTTGTGCGGGTTAGCTTCAAGCTCAATAATTACTTGCGTAATAAAGGAAGTATTGAGCTTGCTAGTGGCGCGTTTTTTAAGCCTGGGTGGCAGCATTAGGTTTCATTGGCAATATTGTGTAATTTTTTTAAAAAGTCATCTTTGTGTTTTTCATGTTCGTAATCAAGATGATACGTATTATGAAACCCAAAACGCAGTTCTACGCCGCTGCCTTGTAAATAAATGGTATAACCGTCTGCGTCTGAATACGCGGTAACACCTTGATAATGCTTACCATCATCCTGCATTTCGCCGCGTTGTATTATGCGTTCATACACAGCTAAAATTTGCTTGTTGTCGATTTCATTTTTCATTAATTAATCCTTAACTTTGCAAGTATATACGTTTTAGATATGTGGTCCGATCATCTTAAAAACAATGGTTAAAAAATGATGATATTACTTTGTAATTTGGTTATTTTAAATTATGCTCACAATTCATTATTTGTTGAGCTTACACCATGATAGACAAGGCGTTACTACTTAAAACTCGTGAATTATCAGATCAATTAGTTGCCCTGCAAACACCTATAAGAATACTGGATGCGATTAATTGGGATAAACAAATTAAAGAAGAATTTTTTAGACAAAAATGTCAAAAAAATCCAGTTATCGATCGTGCTTATTATCAGCAGCGCGATTTAGGATTTGTGCCCAGCGAACTACGCCAAGCGTTTTCTACTTTGCAGCGTAACATTATTAACCAGTTAGGACAGCTAAACCCAATAGCTCAATATATGGGAAAAATGTGCAGCGAGTATAAAACCGTATTAAGCATGCTGGAATATCGAGGAACGCCTGAATTTCATGACCTATCAGTAGAGCTATTTGGGCACCCTAAAGATTTGTTTCATGCTGGTGAGCCTTCACTTACTGAGCTGGCAAACATGTTAGAGCGGCCGCTTAAAAACTTATTAATTGCCGATATACTGCCAGACGATCCTAAAAATATAGCAGCAAGCGATGCTGTGCGTATTTTATCTGAGCAAGTTAATGCCAGTATGGTAGGGATCAACGTAGAGGTAATACTAAGCGATGGCATAGTGAGCGATGCAGCAGCTGGGGCTAATAACATTAAGCTAAATAAAGATGTGAAGTTTTCGCAGCGTGAACTCGATATTCTAGAAGTGCACGAAGGCTGGATACATGTAGGCACGACGCAAAATGGCCTAGCGCAACCTTACTTAACCTGTTTAAGTAAAGGCACGCCAAGCTCAACAGTGACCCAAGAGGGCCTTGCGGTATTAACCGAAATTATTACCTTAAAATCAACACCACGGCGCTTATCTAAATTAGTTAACCGTATTCAAGCGGTGACCAAGGTAATTGATGGTGCTGAATTTGTTGATATTTACCGCGATTATGTAGCGCAAGGGTTATCGCAAGATGAAAGCTATACTTTAGCTCAGCGTGTATTTAGGGGCAGTACCCCCACAGGTTTGCCGTTTACTAAAGACATTGCCTACATTAAAGGCTTTGTTTTGGTGTACAACTTAATTCGGGTTGCCATACAACTGGGCAGAATCGATCAACTGCCTTTATTACTGGTTGGAAAAATATCGATTGATGACTTTAGGCTGATTACGCAACTGCATAGTTTAGGAGTAATCGAATCGCCTAAGTTTGTACCTCCACACTTTAAAGACTTACGCGGTTTAGCAACTTGGCTCAGCTTTGGGCGCTTTATTGGAGACTTGTCGTTTGAACAATTAGAAAACGATTATAAGCCGCTGTTTTTATAATAACTACTGGGAGCTTTTCTCCCTTAAAGCAAAAAAAACGCAGTTGGAATGAGCAACTGCGTTTAAGTATATAGTTACAAGCCAACGTAACTATAGTTGAGGAAAGTTTGCTAGTAATTAGCCAGGTAAAACTTGGCTGTATAGTTGCTGATTTGCCTTGCTACAAACTAGGTTTGTAATCTACTCAGATTGATTATAATCAAGAAGCAGCGAAATAATAAAACGTGTTTTTAATGTGTGTAATAGTTAATTTTAAATAGCTTGGAATTAATTTAAGTTAATATAAAACAGTAGTTTGGGTTATTAATTTAAATCATCTTATCGATAAGTGAAATTTATCGAAAGCGCCATTACGTTAGTAAACCTCTTTACCAGAGCTCCGGTTAAATAAGCATAAAAAAAGCCCTTTACGGGCTTTTTAAAGAGTGACTAAATGCAGGCTAGTTAGCGCGCATTGGTACTTTCAAAAATTTTATCGGCAGAGGCTGCTACAAACCCGGTGTAAAGCTCGCCATCGGCTTTAGGGTAGCGAATAGCAAACTCATAAAAACAGCTAGGAATGCTCATTTCACCATCGCTAAAGCTTACTGAGTACTCATCAGCAAGGGTCGACGATTGCTCAAGTAATACCTCTGGCGAGCCTTTTACTTCGCCGCCTGAGCTATTAAGTGTAAAGCCTGCATCTTTTAGCGCTTGGTTAACATCTTCAATGTTATCAAATTTATCAAGGGTATTAATATTTACCGTAAAGTGATTAGCTCGGTAACCCCATGCCGACATCCACGCTGCGTATTCGCTCTCGGCAAGAAGTTGCTTATAAGTGTCTGTACTTACTTGCCAGTGCGTGCCTGAGTATAAAAAGTTATCGGCGGTCACTGCGTCCTCGTCAATTTGACTCACCATATCATTTACAATTGCTTGTAACTCAGCAGAGCATTTATCTACCAACAACTCAGAAATAAATACTTTTGGCTGTGTTAAATCACTATGCTCGTAGTGCTTTGCGTATAGTTTTTTAGCTTCAAAGTGATACTCACCACATTCTTTATAACCCAAAGCTAAAAAGTGTGCTGCCAGCTTTTCTAAGCCCACTTTTTCAATGTTAAAGGTACGCAGAGCAATATGATCGTTAATAATGTCATCTTTTTGCGTTGAACCTAATAGATCATGAATTTTGTCTGCCGATGGCGTTACGTTTAAGTAATTTTGCCATAGGTTATCAAATAATGTATTTACATCAGTATGCATTTTAAATCCTTAAATTTTGTTATATACCTTAACGCGAGTTAAGTTGTATTTATTCAATTATTAAGCCCGGCGCGAGGGTTTGCGGTAAAGTTACTTTATCTGATTCAACAGAAGCTACCGGGTAGGCGCAATAATCGGCAGCGTAATAGGCGCTTGCTCTGTGATTACCACTGGCGCCAATGCCACCAAATGGTGCAGCGCTAGACGCACCGGTAATGGGGCGATTCCAGTTAACAATACCAGCACGAATACGCTTTAAAAAGTGGTTATAATCGTTTTCACTATCGGCGAGTAAGCCGGCAGATAAACCAAAGCTGGTGTTATTTGCTTCATTAATGGCGCTGTCAAAATCGCTGTAGCGATATATTTTAATTAATGGCCCAAAATGCTCTTCATCTGGCATATCATTAACATTAGTCACATCGATAATACCTGGGCTGACAAAACCAGTACCTGGTTTTAATTGCTTAAGTTCAACTAAAATCTCAGCGCCTTTAGCGACAAGTTCATTTTGCGCAGCCACCATACCTAATGCTGCTTTTTCGCTGATCATAGCACCCATAAATGGCTGCTCTGTTGCAAAGCTGTCATCAACTACAATATTTTTAGTGGCGCTAATAAGCTTAGCTAGAATGGCATCGCCATTACTCGAGTTTTCAATAAATACACGGCGTGCACAGGTACAGCGTTGGCCAGAAGTAATAAAGCCCGACTGAATAATGTCGTGTACTGCGGCGCTAACATCGTTTACGTCTTTAATTATAAGCGGGTTATTGCCGCCCATTTCAAGCGCTAAAATTTTACCCGGGTGGCCAGCAAACTGTTTATGTAATAAATGACCTGTATTAGAACTACCGGTAAAAAATAAGCCATCTATATATTGGTGAGCGGCCAATGCCTTACCTGTTTCAATTTCGCCTTGTACTAGGTTAATTACACCAGCAGGTAAGCCCGCCTTTAACCACAGCGATAAAGTAAATTGTGCTACATGAGGAGTAAGCTCTGAGGGTTTAAATACCACAGTGTTACCCGCTAAAATAGCGGGCACAATATGCCCGTTAGGCAAGTGCCCAGGGAAGTTATAAGGGCCAAAAATAGCCACTACACCGTGCGGCTTATGCCTAATAAATGCTTTAGCACCTGGCATTGGGTTTTCTGTGGTACCGGTACGCTCATTATATGCTTTTACCGAAATAGCGACTTTACCTGTCATTGCGCCTACTTCAGTACGGGTTTCCCATAAAGGCTTCCCGGTTTCTTGGGCAATAATAACGGCAAACTCTTCGCTGTGTTCTTTTAGTTGTGCAGCAAAGTTCTCTAGTATGGTAATGCGCTGCTCAAGCGGGGTATCAGCCCACTGTAACTGCGCTGCTCTTGCGGCTTTTATTGCGCTATTTACTTGCTCAGCACTGGCGCCATTACCTTGCCAAATTGTTTCGCCATTGCTTGGATTAATTGAGGCAAATGCTGGGCCTTGGCCTGCTTGCCATTGGTTATTTATAAGTTGTGTATTCATATATATTTACAGACGAAAGAATCGTGCTGCATCTCCTTGGCTTAACTTAAGTGCATCAGCCACTGCTTGGCTAATGATTAACGTATGCTTTGCATGATTATAATGCGCGTGTTTAGTAAATGTAGCTCTAAAGTCACTCACACCATGATTACAAATAGCGAGCGTGTCGGAACTGTTTTGTGTTATATGTTCAAGTTCACCTATGGTAATAGGGCACACTTGAGACTCGCGAATACTGCGAATATTACCTAGCTTAGCTTCTACAGTGGGGCCGGCATCAAATAAGTCAACATAGCCGCGATGTTCAAAACCTTCTTTTTCGAGAAGTTTAAGCGCGGGTTTGGTTTTTTCATGAACATGACCGATCACAGCTTGGGCTTTTTTACTCAGTAAATTTACGTAAATAGGGTACTTAGGCATGAGCTCGCTAATAAATACCTTGTCGCCTAAACCGACTAAATGATCTGCTTGTGGAAACTCAATACTAAAAAAGTGCTCTTGTAGCCATTGCCAAAATGGCGAATGGCCGTGCTCGTCGCTTACACCGCGCATTTCGGCAATGACGGTATCGGCAAAGCGTTCACTGTGCTGCGCCATAAACAAAAAGCGCGAGCGCGATAAAAAGCGCCCAGTTAAGCCTGTACGGCTGTCTTCACGTAAAAACAAAGTGCATATTTCAGAGCAACCCGTGTAGTCGTTACACATGCTCAAAATATCAACAGTGTTGTATACATTTAATGTAGGCGAGTGATGCACTGTTTTACCTAAGTGATAATGATATAGCGGCACAGTTAAGCCTACAGCGGCTTCTATTGCGGTTGTGCCAATCACTTTACCTGTTTCACTGTCTTCTAAAACAAATAAATAGCTCTCGTCCAATGGTTTATTAATGTTTTTAGCAAAGCTTTTTTCAGCGCGGTCAATTTTTTCTTTTAGCTGGGTGTCATCTACGGGCAAAGAGGTAAACCCATGCCCAGACTCTATTGCTATTTGCTTAAGCGCATCAAAGTCGTTGGCTGTAATAGGACGTAATACTTGCATTAATTACTTGCTCCAATAGCACGCCCAAAGGCGTGCTGGTTTACTATTATTAACCGTTAACTACATCGCTTACGGCTTTATCAAAGCGCTCTAGGCCTTCTTTAATATCTTCTAACGGAATAACTAAAGACGGAGTAAAACGAATAACATCCGCACCGGCTACTAAGTTCATTAAACCATTGTTAGCACTGGCTATTAAAAAGTCGCGTGCACGCCCAGCAAACTTGTCGTTTAGTGCAGCACCAATTAATAAACCTTTACCGCGAATTTCACTAAATACATTATATTTTTCGTTAATCGCATTTAGGCCATCACGAAACAGCTGTTCGCGCTCTTTTACGCCGCTAAGTACTTTTGGGGTATTTACTGTATCAAAAGCGGCTTCGGCTACGGCGCAGGCTAATGGATTTCCACCGTATGTAGAGCCATGTGTGCCAACTTTTAAATGCGCTGCTATTGCCGTGGTGGTGATCATGGCACCGATAGGAAAGCCTCCACCTAACGCTTTTGCTGTAGTTAAAATATCAGGTACTACGTTTAAGCCCTGATACGCGTATAAATCGCCAGTACGGCCAACACCCGTTTGCACTTCATCAAAAATAAGCAGCGCGTTGTGCTTAGTACATAGCTCGCGTACTTTGTGTGCAAAATCGTCAGTGGGTGAAATAATACCGCCTTCACCTTGTAGTGGCTCCATCATTACCGCACAGGTTTTATCGCTAATAAGGGCTTCAAATGCGCTAATGTCGTTAAAATCGCAATGCACAATATCGGCAGGCTTAGGGCCAAAACCATCTGAATAAGCTGCTTGACCACCAACCGTTACGGTAAAAAAGGTACGACCGTGGAAGCCTTTATTAAAAGCAATAATTTGCGTTTTTTCAGCACCGTGTACGTCTAGGGCAAAACGACGCGCTAATTTTAGCGCTGCTTCGTTAGCTTCGGCACCCGAGTTGGCAAAGTACACTTTTTCAGCAAATGTAGCATCAACCATTTTTTTAGCTAAACGCAAAGCAGGCTCATTAGTCATTACGTTTGATAAATGCCAAATTTTTTCACCTTGCTCTTTTAGTGCATTAACTAAAGCCGGATGACAATGTCCTAAACAGTTAACCGCAATACCACCGGCAAAATCAATAAACTCGTTATTATCTTGATCCCATACACGCGAACCTACGCCGCGTACCGGAATAACTGCTGAAGGATTGTAGTTTGGCACCATTACATCGTTAAATAAGTCTCTAGTTACTTGCATTTTTACACCTAAATTATGTGGCTACTTAAAAAAGTGTTGCTAAAACAAAGAAGAACTTAGCCTGTATTCTTCAGTAAACACTGTGTTTTTTGTTATAAGTGTCATTATCGAAGGTTGTGAATGAAATTTGCAGTGCTATTTTGTGAAAAATGATTAGAATAAAAGTCAAATTAACGAAGGGTTTGTGCATTATGATAACTCCACAAGACGAAAAGCTATTATCTATTTTAAAAACCAATGCCAGAGCGAGTATTTCAGATTTAGCTAGGCACCTTAATTTATCACGCTCAACTGTACAAAGCCGCATGTTAAAGCTAGAGGAAAGTGGCGTAATTAAAGGTTATAGCGTTGATTACGGCGATGACTTTTTAAATAGTATGGTAGCCGCTCATGTGTCTATTAAAGTAAGGCAAAAACTGACGACAAAAACCAATTTAGAGCTAAAGCAAATTAATGCTATATCGCAGCTTTATGCTATTAGTGGCGAGTTTGACTTAATTGCAGTTGTGCAAGCACAAAACTTAGAACAACTTAGCCACTTACTCGATGATATTGGCAACTTAGATGGTGTAGAACGCACTACTTCATCTGTTATTTTAGAAACCAAATTTAAACGTTAGGTTTGTTGTATAAAAATGTAAACAGGTAGCGATTACGCATTGATATAGCAAGCAATTTATAATAAAGTTATTGCATAGAGTACAAGCTCTAATGTCATGAAAGTGGATACTATTAGCTTGTACTTTGTAAACAAGGACTGTTTAAATAAACTTAGGAAAGTTGAATTTTACTCTCCCTTTTTAATTCAATTAATAGCAATCAATTTACAGTACATTGGGTAGTTTATTTCATTAGCCGCACTGCCAAGGAATCAGCAATCTGCTGACATAATAAGGACAAATTGTGAAAGTTATTATAACCATCATTGTTTTATTAATAATAACGAGTGGCTATTACCTTAGTGTTCATGCCGCCATTTTTAATGCGAACAAAACTATTGAAGTTAAAGAGTATAGCGATTTATTTTATAAACTAGGCTCAGATTCGGCCCCAGACTCAGTGAGCATAGATGAAATTATTGCTGGAGCTTCACAATTTGCACTTTCAATGTGCGATGATGCAGTTTATCAGCAGGTTTTAGGGAAAACGGTTGACTCTTGCAAACTCAAGTTTCATCAATCAAAAGCAAAATGCGCACAGTTTTTAACGGCGCATAACGCAGCATTTTACGATAAAAAAACACCGGTTAGCTTAGTCGCAGAAAAGTTTATTGACTGCGTAAGTTCGTAATATTTTAATTACTTATCTTTTGCTCGGGTAAATGCGTTAAACTTGTCACTAATAATTTAGTGGCTTTCTCGTCATTTAAATAGCTCTCTTAATCAATGGTATTGGTATTAATCTTGATAAAGTGCACTTCATTGCAGCTTATATTTCTTAATTTGCTAAAATAAGTTTATTAAAGAGAGAATGATTAATTTACCCACTATTTAGTGGTAGCAAAAGGTAATTAGCAATGATGAACACCAAAGTATATAAAGCAGTACACGACTTAGCTGAAGAGCTAATGGCGGCTGCAAATAAAAACGATACAAAAAAATTCGAGTCACTTTACGCGCAGCTTAAAGCAATTTGTATTGAAAACGAAAACACCAGCAAAGATCACCCCGTACAATGGGAAACGCTGGCTGATTTTACCGAAGAGTTAGAAGAAGCAATTGAAGGCTACGAAAAAGCCTTAAAAAAATCGATAGCCATTAACTCTAAAGATCATATGTCGTCGGTTGCATTCTCTATGGCAACTTTGCAGCTAGAATTAGGCCAAAAAGAGGCTGCAATTAAAAACCTTCAAGATGCTAAAATCAGCGCTAATAAAATTTCGGATAAAGAGCTTAAAGCAGAAATACATGACCTTCTAGAGTCGCTGGTAGAAGAAGAAGGCTAGAGCCTTTTTTATTGATATTTATTTTGCTGAGCTACCTAAGCTCAGCACTTTAAAGTAATACATTAAGCACCATTAGTTATTATGGTTTTAAAGGGGCTTTTCTAATGATTTGCTTTTTGGCTTCGTCGAGTTTTATAACATAGGCATTACCGCCGATACCTTTAAATTCTTCATCGGTAAATACTATGGTGTTGTCGTCGTAAAAAGTAACCGCTTCTTTTTGGGTAACAATGCCTAGGTCTATTCGCGACACGTCACCCGAGAAAAACTTATCCCCTTTAAAATTCTCAAATAACCAAAGGCTAGTTGAGTCTAATAACACTAGTTTTTTCCGATCAGGGCTCAGTGCAGCAGAGGTTATCCAGCAGAGCTTTTCCATGGTGGTACAGGTTTTAAATGAGTCGATTAGTTCTGCGTTAAAATTAGCCGCATGATCACCCACTTTATATACATTTGTAATGCCATCAAAGGGTTCAGTACGATTTTTGGTAAATAAATATAAGTGTCTACCTAATGCTACAAACGCCTCTAAGTCATAATTGCGGTTATCTGGAGCAACCGGTGTACCGTCTAACTCGGGGTAGGTAAACTTAATTATTTCAGCTTCGGTGGTATCGGTTTTAATATCAATGGGGTTTTCTATTTTATAAATAGTAAGCCAGCGGCGCTCATTGGTGTTATTACCAAAATCACCTAAAAAAAAGTGACCAAATTTATTTTGGGTCATATCTTCCCAATCTATATTTTTAGCGTTAGTCACTAATATTTCTTTAGCAATTGAGCCATCATCATTGAGTCGGTAAAGTTTAGGCTCGTCGCCGCTATCGTTAATAGCCCATAAGCGTTTATGCTTATCATACTCAATACCAGATACTTCTTTGAGCCTAGGGTCAACAGAAATCATTTTTTTGCTATACAAGGTATAAATAGCAGAGCCTATATATGTGGCACTAAAAATAAACAGAGCAGCAATAGAAAGTAGAATGCTTTTTTTCAACATCAAATTAATATATTTCAGAATGTTAATTAATATATCGTTATTATCGCTGATGGTAGAAGAGAACTAAAGACTTATCTTGTAGCGTTTATTAACGGTTGCTTAAAATTGCATGTATTTTAAACTAAATAGGTTAATTAACATGATTTTGTCGAAGAAAAGTGACAATTATTGCTGATTACGCTATTAATAGCTAAGTACTGTATAAAAACTAAGAAGTAGGTAATGTGTCTGTATTTGTTGCAAGGCAAGCAATATTAAATCGTCGCCAGAATGTGGTTGCTTATGAGCTATTATTTCGTGATAGTGATAAAAACTATTTTCCAGAAATATCTGATGGCCAAGCAACGGCAAGGTTGATCATGGAAAATCAGCTTAACTTAGGAACCCGTCATATAACGTCAGGTAAAAAAGCGCTGATTAATATAGGCCCAGAGTCGTTAAAGCTCGATTTATGTGCATTTTTACCCTGTAAAGATGTGGTGATTGAGTTACTCGAAACCATAGAGCCCACAGACGATAATTATGAGTTATGCCGTGATTTATTTCATAGTAATTATAAACTAGCGTTAGATGATTTTGTGTACACCCCACAGTGGGAGCGATTTTTAAAGCTGGTAAATCTGATTAAGTTTGATATACGCCAAACCCCATTACCTGAAATTGCCCAGGTTGTTAAAAAACTAAAAAAACATAAAAGAATAAAAATACTTGCCGAAAAAATAGAAACGCCCGAGGAGTTTGAACTTGCCTATAAAATGGGCTTTGATTACTTTCAAGGTTATTATTTTGCAAAGCCAACCATGCTTAAACAAAACGATATTGACTATAATTACGCGCTAGTAATTGCAATTTATGCAGAAGTTATGAAACCCAATCCAGATATAAGCGTAATTTCTGGTTTATTTGAGCTTGATGCTGCGCTGGCATACAAACTATTACGCTTAATTAATAGTGGTGTGTTTCCTATTAAAAGCCAAATATCTTCCCTTAAACAAGCATTAGTATACTTAGGTCAGGAACGGTTAAAAAAGTTTGTAAGTTTGATTGTGACCGCTCATACCGCTAAGTCTAAGCCTGCCGAGTTAATGCAAATATGCGTAGTTCGTGCTCGCTTTTGCGAACTAATTGCCGCGCAAATAAGTAAACAGCAAAAAGGTGAAGCTTTTTTAACCGGGCTATTTTCGTTACTCGATGCCATATTAGATCAACCTATGAGTTTATTAGTTAATAAACTACCATTTCCAGATGACATTAAAGCAGCATTACAAGGCGAAAAAAACACCTTGCATTATATTCTTGAAACCGTAAAAGCATATGAATCAGGAAGCTGGTGGACATTAGAGCAAGCCGTTTTATTAATAAATATAGATAGCAAATTACTACCTAACATTTATAAGCAAGCGGTAAACTGGGCCGATAGCTATAAAAATACCACGTAATGGAATAGGTAATGCGTAATTATAATTTAGACTTCATTCGTGGTATTGCCGTACTTGGCTTGGTGTTTATGAATATATACACCTTTGGAGTATTTGAACTCGGTTATACGCCCCTAACAACCCCACCAAGCAGTGATAGCCTGATTCAAACATTAAACCTAATATTTATAGAGGGGCGTTTTAGGAGCATATTTAGCATACTGTTTGGGGCGGCTTTATACATACAATGGCAACGCTATAACTTGGTTTTACCACTTAAAAGCCGCCTATATTGGTTACTAGTTTTTGGTTTATTACATGGTTTTTTACTTTGGGCCGGCGATATTTTGTTTTTGTATGGGGTGTCGGGGTTGCTTGCTATAAGGTACTTAAGCAGTACCAATGAGCAACTTTTAAAGCACGCCTATGGGTTTATTCTACTCTCGGGTTTGGCAACCGCTTTAGTTATGTATAGCGTACCAGAGACATTAATATACCGTGATTCGCCAGAGTTTAATGCTTTGTATAGCCAATACTTTCAATCATATGGCGATCACTTGTTATCTAACATAACTATGAACGCCTTAATGGTGTTTATGGTGCCTATACTTACCATGTGGGTAACGACAGCGCTAATGTTATTAGGTATATATCTGTATAAGCAACAGGTGTTTGCTAGTGGCTTATCGGCAAAGCAACTCATTTTAGTAATTAGTAGTGCGCTACTATTTACCAGTTTACGGCTAACTACAGAGCAATATAGCAGTGGTGTATTTTATGCGCTGCAAGAATTAATTAACAGTGTGGCAGCATTATGTATGGCGGTTATTTATATTCACATTGCAGTTAAGTTGTGTAGTAACAATGCGAACACAGGAAAATTAATTCAACAAGTAGGGCGTTTAGCATTTAGTTTATATATAAGCCAAACGTTAATGCAACTTGTGTTGTTTAAAGTGTTTTTTAAGCAGTGGGCGCTCAGTTTTAATCGTATTGACTATTGTTTAGTTGCTACCTTACTAATCGTTATTCAGCTTATTATTACCGCCATTTATAGCCGTTATTTTCAACAAGGCCCTTTAGAATACATATGGCGAAAATTAACTTACGCAAAAATCACTGCTTAAACGGCTACAAAGGTTAAATTAAGGGCGAAAAATTATTGTGGGTGGTTTAAACTAGCAGCCTTTAAAATTAAGGTGAATTGCTTCCATGACAGACTTAAAACGATTAAATAAATTTATTAGCGATACTGGCTTTTGTTCGCGACGCGAGGCTGATAAATATATTGAAGACGGTCGTGTTACTGTTAATGGTATTCGCCCGGAAATGGGCGTAAAAGTTTCATCTACTGATGTTGTATTGGTAGATGGCAAAACACTTAAAGCAATCCCTAAACGCGTTTATATTGCCTATAACAAACCCGTTGGTATTACCTGTACTACAGAGCGAAAAATTCAAAGTAATATTGTTAAAGCAGTTAATTACCCCGATAGGATCTTTCCAATAGGGCGCTTAGATCGCCCATCTGAAGGGCTAATATTTTTAACTAACGAAGGCGACATTGTTAATAAAATTTTGCGCGCTGGCAATAATCACGAAAAAGAATATGTAGTTACTGTAGATAAACCATTAAACCGTCAGTTTGTAGCTAAAATGGGTAATGGTGTGCCCATACTCGATACCATCACTAAAAAATGTAAAGTAATCCAAACCGGTGCGCAGCAGTTTACTATTATTTTAACCCAAGGGTTAAATCGTCAAATACGTAGAATGTGTGAATATTTAGGTTACGAAGTGGTCACACTCAAACGCGTACGTATTATGAATGTGACGCTTAAAGGTTTAAAAGTAGGGCAATGGCGTCACTTAACTGAACAAGAAATGGCGATTATAAACAACTCTATTTCTGACTCAGGAAAAACCCAAGAACATTCAGTATACGATGAAGCAAACGCTTTACAGCAACAAAGCCCGCAAGCTGTAGCTAAGCCGCAAAAAACAAGTGATAAAAAACGTGATTTTCAGGGCGAAAACCCTAAACGTTTTAATCAAGGTGAGCGCACTGAAGAACGTAAAAAAGAGCGTAGTAAAACGCCTTATCAAAAGCGCTCAACCACTTATGTTAGTAAACCTAAAAGTATAAAAGCAAATAAATCATCCGACTCAAAAGGAATATTGAGCCTTAAAAAATAAAGCGATATAACATTAGGTACGGTACAACAACTTAATTAACCTGCGATTTTAATAATTTATTATCAAAATCGCTATTTGTTGCTATGTATATATTCTATAAGTTTATCCAGAGGCATAGGTTTACAGTAATAAAAGCCTTGTATTCTAATGTTATTAAACTTAGATAAATAACCGATCAGCTCAGGACTTTCTACACCCTCTACTACCACTGTTTTATTTAACTGCGTGCAAATATTAATAATGCCTTCTAGCAATGCTCTTTTTTGCCCAGCTAATTCGGCGCCAATGGTAAATTCACGATCTATTTTTATTATATTTGCCGGCTGACGCGATAAATAAGACAAGCTTGAGTAACCCGTCCCAAAGTCATCAATTGCTACATTAAAACCTTTATTCATCAGTGCCTTAAGCACTTCTTCAATAGCGCCTTTTTCTGACATAATCATTTCGGTCACTTCGATGGTGAGCAACTTAGGCAGTATGTTTTTTTCAGACGTTAACTTATAAAGCTTTTCGGTAAAGTTTCGCTGTTGTATTTGTTGCGGTGAAAAGTTAACCGCAACACAAATATTTTGTAATTCAGCTATGGTACTCATATCGTTTAGCACTTGAGTGAGGACTTGTTCGCCCACTTGTAATATTTGCCCTGTTTGTTCAGCAATAGGAATAAAAACAGCAGGAGAAATATAACTGCCATTATTTTTCCAGCGAACTAAAGCTTCTAAAGCAACAATACATTGAGTAGTTAAGTTATAAATGGGTTGATAATAAACCTCTAATGCCTCATTTTTAATCGCTTTTTGTAGCTCACTTCTAATTGTAACCATAAAATTATGGCTCTCATCCATAAGCTTATGGTAAAAACAAAATTGATTGCCGCCTAAAGCTTTAGCGTTATCCATTGCTATATCAGCTTGTTGTAGTAGTAATGCAGGGCTAATGACCTCTCCATCAGACATGGCTATGCCAACACTCACAGTAAGGTGGATATCAACTTCATCTAAGTTATATATATCGGCTAGCGATTTTATTACGAGTGTAATTTCATCCGATAGCTGCTGCTTAGATATATTACAGTAATGCAATACAAACTCATCATTGCCAAAACGCGCTATGGAATCCGCTGCAACTGCATTTTTTTTAAGCCTTTTAGCGACTAATTGCAAAACCATGTCACCTAATTTATGGCCCAAACTATTGTTTACCGCGCTAAAGCCATCTAAATTAAAAAACACCATCGCGCAATTTACATCCACACAGTTAACCTGCTTAGCCTCTATTTCTGCATTTAATGCATCACGGCGTAGCAGGCCGGTTAACTCGTCGTATTTAGCCATTTTATGTAACACAATAGACTGTTGTCTGAGCAAAAAAGTAGAGTCAATGGCTAAGATCAAAATATAAATAAACGCAAAAGTAAGCCATATTATCATTTGCTCAATTTGTGCCGCTTCTTTAAGCTTTGAATAGTCTTTAATAAAGCTATAAACGTTGTGCTTAATTACCTCTCTTACAACAATTTCGTTAACTATATAATGCTTGCTATAACGGCTTAATAAGCTATTTAAGTCTTGAACATTTTTTTGGTTTTTGTCGATTGCGAAATAAATTTTAGGTGTTAACTCAATAAAAGTATCAAACGAGCTGAGATAATCTATGTATCTGTTTTCAATTAACAAGTTTAAATTTAACAGTGCCAGCACTTGGTATTTTTTACCATTGCTTGCCGTTATTGGAATTGAGAACATAATTATGGGCGTGTCTGTGTCTAATGTTGCTGAGTTAGCCGCAAATCTAACTTCATTTTTAGCGGCTTTTAACCAGTTAGTAATAGGGCTGGTTGCAATTAATCCGTCATTAGTAAATTGCTTAGAATACGTTGTGCCGCTTATGTAATTCAAGTCTTCATCGAGAAGAAGCATACTGCTAATAACTTCAAAGTCTTGGGTATAAATTTTTAAGTCTATATTAGCCATTTTTATAAAGTCGTCGGCATTCACTGCTTCTAAACGTGTTTTTATGCGAGTAAGTGATGTGATATGACTTTCGAGGTTTTTATTGAGTATAGTTTCAACAAATTTAATTTTATTTTGTGCATCTACAGCTACATTAGTTACCGTTTTAACCGCGGTAACTTGCCAAAGTGTTATGCCAATAAAAATAGCAAAAAACGTAATTACTTTAGCGGTTATAGAACCTTTAACGGTAGTAATTGGGTTTTTAATTTTTATAATTAAAGCTAAAAAAAACACAAATACCATTACAGCACTAAAAGATGAGATAAAAGGGTTATGGCTGTCCCAAAACCAGCTACTGCTATCATGTCGCCACAAACTTAGCTCAAAGTTAATAAACAATATAGCGCCGGTAATGAGTAATATAGGTATGAGATATTTAATTTTTTTTGTAGGTAAAACCTTAGGTAAAAAAGCCAATAAAATAGCTAAGCCTAACGCAGTCAAAGAAAGTTGCAGAGAAATAACCGGCATTAAGCTTTGCGTAACAACAACACTTTCTAAAGCCCCCAAAAATGCAACAACAAGAAAAAATTGGATAAAACCTAAATACAATATACTTGCTGCTGATTGAGTTAGGGATAGTCTCATTATTTTCTCATGTCCTTAAAATGATTAACCTTAAAGTTACATTAGCATTATTAAAACAAAATACCAGATATTTAAAATGTTTGTATGTATATAAAATATAAGAAAAACGATGTTTTTGAGCGGTATAATCACAATGGTACTTTATTACTAAGAGTAGGCAGTTATAAGGCAGGTATAAAGTGGTATATAAAATAAACGCAGCTTTAGCTGCGTTTATTAATTTACTAAAAGCTTATTTGCTTTATTTAATTCTAGTTTTAAGTGGCTGATATTCAATTTTATATATAATGGTATAAAGCACAGGCACTACAATTAAAGTTAATATGGTAGCAAAACCTAAGCCAAACATAATGGTAACCGCCATTGATTGAAAAAACACATCAAATAATAGTGGGATCATCCCCAATATAGTGGTTATTGCTGCCATAGCAACAGGGCGTACACGGCTTACTCCTGAATCAAATACCGCCTGGTATGGCGCTTTACCTTCAGTTAATTCAAGATTTATTTGATCCACTAATACTATGCCATTTTTTATTAACATACCGCTTAAGCTTAGTAATCCTAATAATGCCATAAAGCTAAACGGCGCATTCATGACCAATAGCCCAGCGCTTACCCCAATAATTGCCAGTGGTACAGTAGCCCAAATAACTAAAGGCTGCTTAACAGAGTTAAACAGCAATACTGTAATTGCAAACATAGCTAAGTAACCAATCGGCAATGAGCCAAAGATAGCTTTTTTAGCTTTACTCGATGACTCGTATTCGCCACCCCATTGCATTTCGTAACCGCGTGGCAGCTCAATGTTTTCGATATCGGTGCGAATGCGTGCAAATAGTTTAGCCGGCGTTTCGTCACTTAGTACATCATGGTCAGCCATAACGGTAATAGTGCGCTTACGATCGCGGCGCATAATCAAGCTGTCTTCCCATTCAACTACAAACTCATCAACAACTTGAGTAACCGGTATAAACACCCCCAATACTGGGCTGAAAATTTGTAGGTCGTGTACACTTTCTACGTTTAAGCGCTCGTTAGCAGGAGAGCGCGCAATAATAGGCAGTAATTGGGTGCCATCACGATATAAACCCACTTGCTTACCCGACAAGTTAGTAAGTAATACTTGATCAAGGTCTGATTTACTAATACCTAAACGACGCGCTTTTTGTTCGTTAAACTGTGGGCGGATCATTTTGGTACGTGCCCGCCAATCATCACGAATATTATGCGAACCTGTATCTTGCGCTATGATATGTTTGGCTTGAGCAGATAGTTTTCTAAGTACAACTGGATCTGGGCCAGAAAAACGCGCTTCTATTTTTGCATCAGTTGAAGGGCCTATTTCCATAGGTTTAACTTTAAGCTGTGCGGCAACCGGATTGTGCTGTGCGAAATCTCGTACTTTTTGCATAACAGTGGCAACTGCTTCACGGTCAGTTACACGAATAATTAATTGCCCGTACGCGGGGTATGATTTTTCAGGAGCATAGGTAAGCATAAAGCGCGGAGCACCTTGGCCTACAGTACTGGTTATTTCAGTAACGAGCGGGTTTTGCTGTAAAAATGCTTCTAATTTTTTAATCCCCTCAAGCGTTGAGCGAATATCAGCGCCTTGTTCTTGCCAATAATCGACATAAAACATTGGCGTATTAGATGCCGGAAAAAATGATTGCTTTACAGCGCCAAAACCAACAACAGCACTACACAACAGTACTAACATTAAAACTAAAGTGCTTTTTCTAAAGCGCATAGCAAGGTTTAAGCTGGCTTTGTAACTGGTGAATATAAAACCTTGATATGGGTCGTCATACTGTTGCTCGCCATCAGCGTTTAATTGCGTTTCTTTAAACATTAAGTTGGCAAAAAATGGTGTGAGGGTAATGGCAGTGATCCAGCTTAATAAAAGCGAAATAAGTAATACCCAAAATAAACTGCCGGCAAACTCACCGCTGGCGTCGGAGCTTAAACCAATCGGCGCAAATGCAGTAATCGCAATCACAGTTGCCCCAAGTAATGGCCACTTAGTTTGTTCAACAATATTAATAGAGGCTCTTAGCTTAGTTTGCCCACGTTTGAGGTTAATTAAAATACCTTCGGTAACAACAATGGCATTATCAACAAGCATACCAAGTGCGATTATTAGCGCACCTAACGAAATTCTTTGCAAATCTATAGCAAATAACTTCATAAAAATAAAAGTACCTAAAACGGTAAGCAGTAAAATACCGCCAATTAATAGCCCGCTTTTAACCCCCATAAACAGCAGCAACACTATAATTACAATAGCAATCGCTTCAACTAGGCTAATAATAAAACCGTTTACCGATTTTTCTACTTCGTTTGGTTGGTTATAAACAGCATTAACTTTAATCCCATGTGGCCGCTGGTACTCAAGCGACGCAAGATGCGCGTCAATGTCGTTACCTATATCAACCACATTAACGCCCGACATAAACGACACGCCAATTAACAATGCTTGTTGTTGGTTGTAACGAATAATATTGTTGGGCACTTCGGCGTACTCGCGATATACCTTAGCTACATCACCTAAATAAATTAGCTCGCTGGCACCCGATTTAGAAATAAGCAGGGTTTCTAACTCTTTTACATCTTTAAACTCGCCAGTAGGATGTAAGCGAATAGACTCACTGCCGACCCTAATTTTACCTGCGTTAGAAACCGTATTTTGCGATTGTAATAATTGAAAAATATGACTAGGCGCTATACCTAATTGAGCAAGTTTTTGCGTAGAAATTTCAACCATTACTTGCGCTTGTTGCTCCCCCGCAATAGTTACTTTACTTACGCCTTTAACCAGTACTAGTTCGCGTTTAAGGTAGTCTACGTAGTCTTTAAGCTCGTCATACGAATAGCCGTCGCCGGTTACTGAATACATTACGCCGTAAACATCAGCAAAGTCATCAATAATTTTACTAGCGTATACACCACTGGGCAAAGATGGGTTGAGGTCGTTAATTTTACGCCGCATTTCATCCCAAATTTGTCTTAACTCTTGTTTTCGGTAGTTACTTTTCATTTCTACGGTAATTTGCGACTTACCATTTGACGAAATAGAGGTAACGTAATCAACGTAAGGTAATTGCTGAATCGCATTTTCGATAGGAAAGGTAACTTCTTCCTCTACTTGCTGTGGCGACGCGCCAGGATACATGGTGATAACCATGGCTTTTTTTAACGTAAATTCAGGGTCTTCTAATTGCCCTAAGTCAAAATAAGAAACACCACCGCCAATAAGTAGCAGTAGGGTAAACATCCAACTAATAACTTTTTTCTCTATAGATAGTTGTGCAAAGCTCATAATTACAGGCCTCGCTCTTTATTCCATGGGCGTACTTGCATGCCTTCTTTTAATGAATGTACACCGGCAGAAACAATTTGCTGTCCTTCTGTAATCCCACTGAGTACTTCAATGCCATCGCGGTGTAATTGGCCCACTTTTACTGCTTGTTTATGTATTTGGCCGGTTTGCTCGTTATATAACCATACATAAGCGTTGTTACTAATAGATTGCTGCGGATCAGAAAACACCGCCTCGTTGGGCAAAATAGTGTAAGCGGTTTGTGATTGCGTTACTTTACTTAAATCGATAAGTACGCGGCCAGTCATACCGGCAAGTAAGTTAAAATCTTCTGGCACTGGCAGCGAAAACACAACTTTATACGTTAATGTGGCAGGATCTGCTTGGGTGTCCCACTCCTTAAGTGTGAGTGTGTATTTTTTATCGTGATAGCCGTCAAAAATAACCGTTGGTTGGTATTGAGTTCCTTTAATAAAGCGCGCCACAATTCTTTCAGGTACTTGAATTTCAACATCCATTAAATCGCGGGTTTCTAAACGCAGTATATTTTGCTTTGCTTGTACGCTTTCATAGTTTTTTACAAATACTTTAGCAATCGTGCCCGCAAACGGCGCTCTAAGTTGGCTATATTCCACATTCGTTTGTGCAATTTTAAAGGCCGATTCGGCAACTTGCTTGTTAGCAATAGCCTGATCAAGCTCTGATTGGCTGGTAATGCGTTTTTCGAAAAGTTGTTCAATGCGCCCTAATTGTGATTTAGCCAGCTCATAGCGGGCTTTACGCTCATTATATTGCAGCTGAAAATCTTCAGGGTCTAACTTAGCTAATAGTTGTCCTTTTTTTACATGCTGACCCGCTAATACCGGAAACTCAACCAGCTCACCACTTACTCTAAATGCAAGGTAAGAGCCTTGATTTGCAACTACTTCACCAGGAAAACTGCGAATGTTAACTTGCGAATCGTGACCAATATTAAATAACTTTACCGGGCGTATTGGCTCTTCTTTTACTTGCGGCTCAGGCTCAGAGCAGGCTATTAAACCAAGTAAAGTCGTCGTTACTACACATAGACGTAAGAGGTGCATATTTTCTCCATGAAAATTAAAAGCTAAATAAAGTCAGTGCAGCATACTCCGCAAACATATAAAATAAAATTCATTAAATTTTAAAAACTCAATAAGTTTTACTTATGTTGTTATTGGCAGTGCTATGAAACTCAACCAGCTACAAATATTAGACGCCATTGTACAAAGCGCAAGCTTAAGTGCAGCGGCACTTAAACTACACAAAACACAGCCAGCGCTTACGTTAGCAATTAAAAGTTTAGAGACAAAAATAGGCTTTGCGCTACTCGACCGTTCGCAATACCGTTTACAATTAACCGAAAAAGGGCGGATTTTTCATCGCCAAGCTAAGCAACTACTCAATAACAACGAAGAGCTTGCACAACTTGCAAAAGAGCTAGCACTGGGCAATGAAGCGCAATTTAGAATTTGTTATGAACAAATATGCCATGTGCAAAGCTACAATGAGATCATAAGTAATACTTTTAGAGTATTTAATAGCACTGAGTTTAGTTTAACCAGTGGTAAACGCTTTATTTCGTTGGAGCAAGTTAATAATGGCCAAGCAGAGCTTGGCATAGGCCCTTGGTTTGACTTGTTTCATGCTACCGGCGATTTAGAAAGCTTGCCCATAGGCAAGCTCGACATTGGTATTGTTAGCGCAAAAAATATTATACCCAACACACTTAGCTACAGTGAATTACAGTCGTACCCGTGTTTAGCCATGTTTGAAAGCGGCCTGAGTATAGACAGTGATAGGTTGTCTTATTCTAAAGGCCCAGCAATGATGAAAATTGACGATATATCGAGCTTAAAATCGTTTTTACTATCGGGCGCTGGTTGGGCTATGATCAGCTTAGAGCATTGCGCTGAAGAAATTAAATCGGGGTTATTACAAAAAGTCAGCATAACTGATCGCGAGCATGAATTTAGTACGCAAATTCGCGTTTTTAGGCAGCACTCTAGCCATCATGGGCCAGTAGCACGTACTATTTGGCAGCAGTTTACTCAACTTAGCCAGGCGTATTTGAAAAAACATGGAAATTGATAAAGAAACGCTTATTTATACCGTTATTGGTAGTATTCCTAAAGGGCAAGTTGCAAGTTATGGGCAAGTAGCCGCTATTGCGGGGTATCCGCAAAATGCGCGTTTAGTGGGGCGGTTATTAAAGCTAATGCCCAACGACTCAACAATTCCTTGGCATAGAGTAGTAAACAGCCAAGGTAAAATATCGTTTCCTATAGGCAGTAATAAATATCAAGAGCAACGACAAAAACTGTTATTAGAAGGCATTGCATTTAAAAATGAGCGAGTGAATATGCGTGTGTACCAATGGCAGTAATATAACAAGTTTAATCTGCCTGCTGTTTACTTAGCCACTTACTTAATGAGTGCGCTGTTAAAATAGTGCTAGCGTTAAAGTGTTTATAACTAAGTGCTTAACGCAATAAAAAAGGGCAAGTTAAATGCTTGCCCTAGTTTGCGTGTAAAGTGCATGCTTTACACTAAGTTTTTGCCTTTTTGTTTCGCATTTTTAAGATCTTTAATAAGTGAGCAAAGTAAAATAACAAATACACCAAAGGCAATCACAGGCCAAATTAATACATAAATAGTAAGTAATGTTGTAGACATAATTTTTCCTTATTTATTGTCACTAAATTCAACAACACGTTGCTTAATTAAAGCAAAATCAAACGCGCTTTTGTTGCTGGTTAAGGTAAGCACTACACAAATAATAGCGCTGGCACCGTAAGCGGTCAGTGAGCTTAGCAATACAATATAGTCGCGTAAAAAACCTAAAGTAAAAAACAGTAGTATTACGGCTGTTATTGCGCCCAAAATTAACCCCGCAGTGCGGCCAAAAAAACCAAAACACATTAAGCCAATAACAACACCGCCGCCTACGCTTGCTATTACCTCAAAAAATAACGCGACAGCGCCAGTTAATTCCAGCCACTCAAAGCGTGCGATAATAAAGAGTAAAAACGCGCCGGTTACCGCGGCAGTAAACGCCAGATTTGTCACCTTATTCCAATATAAGCTAGAAATAACTGGAAACACAATTGCGCCCCACAGTGCGCCAACAAAAATTAGCATTGAGAGAATATCGAGTTTAAGGCTTGCAAATATAACGCCTAACATGGTGGCAACAACCATGGTAAAGCGGCCAACCCAAAGCATTTTTTTAGGGTTAGGATTGTTTTTACTTAAATGTTTACCGTATACGTCGGTCATTATAATTGCGGATAAGGCTGACAAGTCAGAATCGGCGGTGGATGAAAGCGAGCCAATAATCATCACAAATAATACCAACACCATAATGGGCGACAGGTAGGTGGCGGCCATCTGTGGAATGAGGTTATTTAAATCACCGTCTATAGGTTGCACGCCGGCTAGTAACGCCAGTAAACCCAGCATACCTAAGCCTATAACAATAGAGCCATAACCTATGGTTGCGGTAATAAAGCTCGGTTTTATTAAGTCTTCGCGTACAGCAAATAAGCGTTGGGCAATAGTTTGATTACCAATAGCGTACGCAAGAACTGCAACAAAAAATGGCGCGCCTTGCTCTAAAATGGCAGTAGTAGAGAAAAAGTCAGCTTGTTCTATTGTTAAGTTACTCATGCCTTGAGTAAATAAGTCGGGGCCATCGAGCTCAAAAAATAGCATAGGAATAATAACCACAGCGGCGAGCATCATAGCCATTAACTGGCCAAAATCGGTAAAAACCGAGGAGCGAAACCCCGACCAAAAAGTGTATATAAGCACGCCAGAGCCTGCAATTAATACCCCTTCGGTAAAGTTCAGTGGTGATAAAATATCTACTAGCGCACCGGCTGCAGTAAAGTTAACCATTAAACTAATTATACTGCCGACTATGTTTGAAGAGGCTAAAATCATTTGGCTAGCACTGCCATGCCGCGCATGCATAATTTCGGCTAAGGTACGCGCATTTGGCGCAAGCTCTCTAAAGCGCTTACCAAAGGGGTAAATAAATAAAATCATCAGTGCGCCCCAAAAACCGTAATGGATTGCCCCCGATAAACCATATTTGTACCCCGAACTTGCAGCAGCATAAAACGATGCTGCCCATATCCATGTGGCTGTCATACTCGCTGCAGACATGCTAAATCCAACGGATCCGTTGGAAACCATATAGCCATCGGCATTTTCTTGTTTTTTGCCAATACTTAGCGTGAATAAAAAGGTTAAACCATAAAAAGCAAATAAAACCAGCAGTATAGTGCTGGTACTAAACTGAAACATTTTGACTCCTTCGCCGCGTCACTCGTCATTACAATAGAGGTAATAAGGTGACGGTTATTATTTATTTTACGCAGTTAAAAACGCACGTAAATAATTAGAGGGCTACTAAAAACTTTATAAAATAGCTTAATAAAACTAGTAGCAAAAAATAGCTGATACGATCATCAGTAAAGAATAATGTAAGCAAAAACGCCCACATAAGAAATTAATGTTAACACAAATGGAGGATGTTATGTGATTTAGCTTGGTTTACAGTATTAAATGCTGAAATTGGTGCTGCTCAATATTTAATATAAATCAATTTTCTGCTAACGAATAACAACCAACAGGACGGCTATTTAATGTAATTACACAGCCAGTTTTCAGTGTTTGGTTAATACAGCAATAGCAACTTAAGCCTTATCGTTACCCTAAAAGGAAGTAAAATGTCGCTCTACCCATTTAAAAAATATACAGCCACAGTGCCCACCCAGTGGGTTGATTTTAACGGCCATATGAATACAAAATATTATGGTTTAGTTATTTACGATGCGCATATAGATTTTACCGAACATCTGGATTTAGGTGAGCGATACCGTTATGCAAATAACTGCAGCAAAGCATTAGTAGAGAGCCATTGTATTTTTGAAAGGGAGTTGTGCGAAGGCGATGAAATTGAGGTTGTGTCTTGGCTGTTGTACGTTGATGAAAAACGTATTCATACATTTCATGAAATATATTGCACCAATAAAGGGTATCGCGCCGCTGCGGGCGAGCACTTAGATTTGCATATTGATTTAGCAACCAGGCGAGTATCTCCATTTCCAAGTGAGGTGCTAGAGCGTTTAAAGGTAATAGAGCAGCAATTTTGCCAACTACCCAAGCCCGTTAAAGTAGGCAGTACAATTAAAATACCCAGCATAACTTGAACTATGGATAACAAATCTATCTCAAGCAGCTATTTTCGGCGCTAACTACGTTAAAATTACTTGCAATAGGCTAGCTATTGGCGCGTTAATTCGCCTTGTTTTCACTGAAAATCTCTTAATCAGAGTTCATGTTATATATTTCACGTTGATTTTATTTTAGCGGCAGGTAGAGCATAAGCTGCCGCTAAAGCGAAACACAAAGCGGTTAATTTTTAGCGTTATTTATTTTTAACTGTTCTTTTTCTAAATATGTTTGGCTGCCAACCCCAATGCAGCGCGCCCAAACGTAAAAATACGGTAATAAACAAGGAGCCTAAAATACACCATATATAAGACACTCCGAGTAAAAACAACGCTGCATAAGTTAAACCGCCCGACAGACACGCAGTAGAATACAGCTCTTCGCGCATTACTAGCGGAATTTCTCTGCAAATTACATCGCGCATTAGCCCGCCAAATATACCGGTAGTCATACCCATGGTAATGGCAACTATCATGGTAGTGCCTTCAATTAACGACTTTTCAATGCCGACAATATTAAATATAGCCATGCCTAATACATCAACTAGCAGCATGTAATAATTAGATACGTGCGGTAAATGGCGAATAAACACCACCGCAATAAATATTGCGCCATAGGTGGCGTATAAATAATCGGGCTCTGCAATCCAAAACACTGGCTGATTTAATAATATATCACGCAGTGTACCGCCGCCAAGCGCAGTAACTGAGCCTACAACTACAACACCAAAACCCCCAATGTTTTTTTCGTGGCCTAATAAAGTGCCCGATATAGCAAAAAAGGCCACCCCAATTAAACTCATAAAATGAAAGTATTCAAACGCCATGGTGTGGTTTCCTTACCATAATTAGGAGAGGTAGAATTAATAAACAGTGTAGCGTATTTAAAATTTATTTTTGCTGAACACTCCCCCACAACAATAGCTTTAATATGAAATTACGTAGGTTGGTTTGAGCGCAGTGAAACCCAACGAATAAAGGCAGCATCAATTAATCTAGGCGTTTTGCATTATCGATTGGCTTAAATAATTGGCTAAACTAAGCATCAATTTAATAAATAAAATAAACCTTATTCACGATTTTATCGGCTTTATCAGAGGACGCTTTCCCTTCAATACACATAACGACTAATGCCCACATAGTGGCAAACGCAGCCGGCAACAACAAATAAGTGCCAAATGGCGTGGCTAAATTGGGTGTTTTTGGCGCTGTAAAATACTGTGCCTAGGCTGTAAAAAATGCCGCCGGCGAGTAGCCAATATAATGCGTTTACATCAATTGCTAAGTAAAGCGGATAAATAATGGCGAGTGCAAACCATCCCATGAGTAAGTAGGTGGCAAGGGAGACTTTTTTATTACCATTGTGAACTAAAACTTTATACGCTACGCCAGCAAGTGCTACTGACCAAATAAAGGTGAGGGTTGCCCAAGACCAAACACCTGTTAACGACAGGTGTAAAAAGGGAGTGTAAGTACCGGCAATAAGAATATAAATAGCGCAGTGGTCGCACTTTTTATAAAATGCCCTGAGCCTAGGTTGTACACTGGCGTGATATAAAGTAGATGATAAAAACAAAATAAAGATGCTGGCGCTATAAATCGTTGCACTTATATAGGCTTTGGTGCTGCTTGATTGATTAAACAGATCCCACATTACCCAGAAAGCAAATAACACACCTATTGCATGGCTAATTACATTGAGCTGTTCTTCTTTACGCGAATAGGGCGCATTCGATGACATAACTGATCCTACCACTTTTAATTGTTTTCAGTGTACGTGTGTACGCTGAATCTTTCAATTATTATAAGCAAACATAAGGGCAAACTTTCGCTTGCTTTAAAGGCTCATTAATTCAATATGTTTTACTACAAAATAGGCTGAACACTCAACTGTTACTTAAAGGAAAATTATGCAAAAAAGCTTTAAAGCAGCATTACTTAGCGCTTTAATTTACCCAGGTGCTGGGCACTTTGCGTTAAAAAAGCATTTAATAGGCGCTATTTTTGCGGGAGTATTTTCGGTTTTACTACTGTTAACTTTACAAGAGGTGTATGCAATGGCGCAATGCATAGCTAATGACATAGTAAACACAAGGGGCGGTGCTAGCTTTGATGATATTTTGGCTGCAGTAAAGCACCCATCAGCGCACTGTGCAGCATTAGGGCAATACCAGTATATTTACTTAATGTTGGTTATTTGGTTTTTGAGCATAGTAGATGCTTACAGGTTAGGTAGAAAGGTGGTTAAATAAACAGCGGTATTGGCGCATAAATACAGCGTGTTATATTAACTAAAATTTAGCTGAAAAGTTAAATTAATTAGTTATATTAACCAACGCTGAATTTCATTTTCGGCTACTAATATTTAAATCTGCTTTATAAACAATGGGTTATAATTTTGATTTGGTGTGGCACATCCCTTGAATATGTAATTGAGTCGAAACAATACACAAACAAGGAAATCCATTATGAAACATTCAATTAAAATCGCTATGGCAAGTTTATTAGTATTAGGTTCGTTGCAAGCAAACGCAACCGAAGTTGACCTTGATGTAACTGATATGCTCACACAAACAATTACCAGCTATATATCGCAAACCACCATAGAGCTTGAAAACTCAATAAAAGACACGCTTACTTTTAATACCGAAACAATGCTTAATAGCTGGTTAAGTGAGCCATTAATTACCGATATTCAAGCTGAAATTAAAACCGAAAATACCGTTAAACCAGTGCAATAATATACGTCAATTATAAGGAATAACCCTATGAGCAGTGAATTTGGATTATTTGCTTTAATGCTGGCGCCGGTTGTAAGTATGATCAGCGCTTATTATTCGGTGCAATTACTTAAAAGTATGGGAGCGTGGTTTAATATTTAACATTGGTTTAATAAAAGCTGATCGACTTAGTTAAAGCGCACGTAAATGAAGGCAGAATGTTTTAAACAAGTAGACTTTATGAAACGTGCGATTTTTCCATTACCCTTATTTATCCTCCCTGACGGTTATACGCGTTTACGCATATTTGAACCTCGCTATTTAAATATGGTTAAAAGCGCATTAAAAGAAAACATTGGCTTTGTGCTTTGTAGTTTTGAGCACGACACGCCATTTAATATCAGCGCCCAAGGTTGCCTAATGAACATTATTGACTTTGATCAAGATGATAATGGCATGCTACTTATAGATGTATGTGCTACTCAAAGTGTGCAAATAAACGATGTGTTTCAAGACGAGCAAGAACTGCGCTACGGTTTAGTGTCGAACTGTAATACGCCTTATTGGTACACAGAGGCAAACAATAATATTGGCGAGCATAAACGCCTACAAGATACGCTGCGTGAAGTGTTCACTAATAACCCAGAGCTTAGTTCATTATATAAACAAACCTATTTTGACAAGCTTACTTGGGTTGCTGCTCGATGGCTTGAGCTGTTACCTATATCTATTGAGAAAAAACAGCAACTTGCGTTTGAAACTAACTTTGATAACTTACTAAGTTTCCTCCATACTGTGATTAATAACGAATTTGCCTAATTTAATTTGATCCTTATTTAATTATTGCCCGTATTTACATGTACTAAAGCAATAACGGGATAAATTACTATGGTAAGTCAACAACAATCATTACGTTGTGAACCTAATACAGGTAAGTACACTGCCATGCCAGAAACGCCAAGTAAGGAATTGATGCAAGCATTAATTGATGTTGCACAAAGCCGCGATAAAAAAGCATTTGCTTATTTATTTGAATATTTTTCGCCAAAAATTAAACGTTTTGGTATCAAGCAATTTGGTATTGAAGCTCAAGCAATGGAGTTAGTGCAAGAAACACTAACATCGGTTTGGCGTAAAGCACATTTGTACAATAGTGACAAAGGGGCTGCGACTACTTGGGTTTACACGGTAATGCGAAATGCTTCGTTTGATATGCTGCGCAAAATGAAAAGCAATAAAGAAGAAAACATCAGCGAAGATATTTGGCCGTTATTGAACGAATCGCAAAATACGCATCACGAATACACAGATCATTTAGAAGATAAACAAATTAAACGCTACCTTGAAAAGCTACCAGTAGCTCAGCGGGAAGTAGTAAGAGGTGTTTATTTTCAAGATATGTCGCAAGAACAACTTGCACAACAACTTAATATTCCAGTAGGCACGGTAAAATCACGGTTACGTTTAGCCTTGCAAAAATTACGTAATGAAATGGGAGATCAGCATGATTAAACATCACCCGAGTGATACTTTACTGACACAATATTGCAGTGCATCACTTAGCGCATCGTTAAGTTTAGCTGTGTCTATACACGTAGATATGTGCCCAGTATGCCAAGAAAAAGTAACAAAGCTTGAAGCTGATAATGCAGCTGAAGTGTTTAACGATGCATTACTTTCAGAGGCTAAGGATGATACTAGTGGTTATTTTGAGCAAGAAAGCTCAAGCTTATTTGATTTAATAACCAGCGATACCAGTATTGATGAAGTATACGAAGTTGAACCAATTGCTGTTGAAATAAACCAGCAAAATTATCAACTGCCGCGTGCTTTAACACGTATTTCGCACAGCAAATTTACTCAAGTTGGCAAACTAGCCCGCTCGCGCGTTGCCCTCGATGATGGCCCATTACGTACCAGCTTATTGCACATTGCTGCGGGTGGAGAAATACCAGAGCATACTCATACCGGATTTGAGATTACTTTGTTACTAAACGGCGAGTTTAGCGACGAAGAGGGTAGCTACGTACCGGGTGATTTTATTTGGCAAGATGGCAGCCATCTGCACACACCGGTAACAAAAGAAGGCTGTTTATGCTTTACAGTAGTCAGTAGTGCGCTACATTTTAATAAAGGGCTGAGTAAGTTACTTAACCCAATTGGTAATTTAATTTACTAATATAAACAGTTTATTAGGGATATTATGCAAGCTGATACAATTAAAATAGGCATTAGTGCATGCCTAGCAGGCGAAAAAGTGCGTTTTGACACAGGCCATAAACGCTCAAACTTTTGTATGGATGAGTTTGCAAAGCATGTTGAATATACGCGCTTTTGCCCAGAGGTGGCGGTGGGTTTACCTATTCCAAGGCCAACTATTCGCCAAGTACGAGTAGGCGATACAATAAAAGTGTGTCGCCCTGATGGTTCTGGCGACGTTGGACCACAACTTACTGCTTACGGTATTAAAGTAGCTACCGAACAAGCGAAAGAGTTAAGCGGCTTTGTGTTTTGTGCTAAAAGCCCAAGCTGTGGCATGGAGCGCATTAAAATATACAACGAAGCGGGCACTGGTAACACATCAGAAGGTGTTGGTTTTTTTGCAGAGCAAATAATGAAGCACAATCCATTATTACCGTGCGAAGAAAATGGCCGTTTAAACGACATGCACTTGCGTGAAAACTTCGTAATGCGAGTGTATACGTTTAAAAATTGGCAAAAATTAATACAACAGCCATTGAACGTTCATCGCTTAACCCAGTTTCATGCGCAATATAAATACTTGTTAATGGCGCATAATTACCAAGCTTACCGCGATCTAGGTCATCTGTTAGGTACGTTTTTAGGTGATGACGTAACCGAGCTTGCTGATAAGTACATTTTAGGTTTGATGAATGGACTTAAAAAGCCAGCCTCACGCAAAAATAATTGTAATACCTTAATGCACTTACAGGGCTACTTTAAAAAAGATTTATCGTCAGTCGAAAAACAAGAAATGCGAGAAGCAATTGATGAATACAGCGATGGTTTAGTGCCTCTTTACGTGCCACTTACTTTGCTAAAGCATCATTTAAAAGTGCACCCAAACGAGTATCTTGAAAAACAAGTATTTTTTAATCCTTATCCTAATGAATTAAAACTACGCTACGGTATTTAATGAACACATTATTTTGGTTTAGGCGCGATTTGCGCCTTTTTTCTAATGAGGCGCTAATTCAAGCGCTTAATAATGGCGCTAACCACGCTATTTTTTTTATCTGCGAAAAACAATGGCAGCAGCATCAAGCAGCGCCAATACAAATTGACTTACTTAAACGTCGCATTACTTACCTGCACCAGCAACTTGCTGATCACGGTATTACCTTACACATTATTGACGCACCATACTTTACTGATTGCGAAACTCAACTCATTGATTATTGTAAGGCTAATAATGTTAAGCATGTAATTGCCAATACCGAGTATGAACTAAACGAAGTAAACCGCGATAAAGCCATTTTAGCAAAGTGCGATGAGCTTTCTATTACGTTTACCTTGTACGAAGGCGATTTAATTGCCCCGGTAGGCAGCGTTAAAAACCAAAGCAACGAAATGTACAAAGTATTTACGCCATTTAAACGTGCTTGGTTAAAGCAGTACATTGAGGTGCATTTTTCTTTGCCGCAGTGGCCTGTAGAGCACGTTAGCGGCGGTGCGCAGTTAAGCAAAAACGAAACAAATTTACTCAAAGGCGATAGCAGCTCTGAAAAATGGCCCGTTGATGATAAAACATTGGCCACTGTGGTCGATAACTTTATTTGCGATAAACTAACAAGTTACGACGATCACCGTGATATTCCCAGTATTAAAGGCACCTCAGGCCTTAGCCCTTATTTAGCGCTAGGTATTATTAGTACTAAGCAATTATTAATAAATATACAGCAGCGCTACCCCGATATCTTAAGCACTTCAAAAAGCAAAACCTTTACTTGGATTAATGAGCTTATTTGGCGTGAATTTTATCGGCATTTAATTGCGCAATTTCCAAAGCTTTCGCTTGGCGATAATTTTAACGAAAAGTATAACGCGGTAGTTTGGCGTAGCAGCAATGACGAATTTAAAGCATGGTGCGAAGGCCGCACAGGTTACCCGCTTGTTGACGCTGCGATGAGGCAACTCTTGCAAACCGGGTGGATGCATAACCGTTTACGCATGGTGGTTGCTAGCTTTTTAACTAAACACCTACTTATAGATTGGCGCAAAGGCGAGCGTTTTTTTATGCAACATCTTATAGATGGCGATTTGGCCTCTAATAATGGTGGTTGGCAGTGGGCGGCCAGTACCGGGTGTGATGCACAGCCTTACTTTAGAGTTTTTAATCCTATAAGACAAAGTGAACGCTTTGATCCAAACGGCGAATTTATTCGTAAATACATACCAGAGCTTGAAAACGTGCCAGATAAACACATTCACTTTCCACATAGCTATTTAGCCTCATTGGGGCAAAGTGATTCGTGTTATTGGCCAGCAATTGTTGTTCATAAAGCGGCGCGAGAGCGTGCCCTAGCAGCATTTAAGGTATGATATGGATAACCAGTTACCAGTAGATAAGTTTGTAGATATATATCAAAAACTTAATAATAGTAACCTTGATTTATTAAGTGAAATTTACTGCGACGATATACAATTTACCGACCCAATGCACAACATTAATGGCATTGTTGAGCTGCGCAAATACTTTGCTAATTTGTATAGCAATGTTACGCATTGCCAGTTTGATATAACCGACTCATTTAGTGTTGCCAATAATGCCTTTGTGTATTGGAGTATGCATTATGTGCATCCTAAATTAGCCTCAGGAAACACCATTACGGTGCAGGGGCACAGTAAGCTTACATTTAACGGTGACAAAATAATTGAGCACCGCGACTATTTTAACGTAGGCGAGCTACTGTATAAGCATATTCCTTTATTAGGCCGTATTATTAAGCTTATAGATAAAAGGGCGGGCTAATTATGATCACACTTATTACCGGTGCTACCTCAGGTATTGGCGAACAATTAGCAATAAAATATGCCGAGCAAGGCGATACTGTTATTGCTTGCGGTCGTAACAGCGAAAAGTTAGCTGAGCTTGCTAAGCATAACAACATTCAAACCTGCCAATTTGATGCCACAAATTTACAACAAATAAAATCTGCTACCATTGGCTTTGCTCATTTTGATCGGGTCATACTCAATGCTGGTAACTGCGAATACGTTGACGATGCACGAAATTTTGACAGCGCCTTATTTGAGCGGGTCATTAGCGTTAATTTACTGGCTATGGGGTATTGCTTAGAAGCTTTATTACCTAAAATAAATAGTGGTGGCCAGCTGGTGTTAGTCAGCTCAAGTGTAACCTATTTAGCACTACCGCGCTCAGAGGCGTATGGCGCTTCTAAAGCGGGTGTAAGCTACTTGGCTAAAAGCTTAGCAATTGATTTAAATGACGTTGATGTAACCTTAGTGCATCCTGGTTTTGTTAAAACCCCTCTAACTAATAAAAATGACTTTCCTATGCCTATGGCCGTTACAGCGCAAAAAGCGGCAGACTACATGATAAAAGGCATACACAAGCGTCGTAAAGAAGTGCATTTTCCGTATCGTTTTACACTAATATTAAAAGCACTGCGCATATTACCATTGCCGCTGTGGCTCAAAATTGCAAAAGGACTAGCGCGTTGAAAAAAATAGCTATAATTGGCACTGGCGTTTCAGGTTTAACCTGTGGGCATTTATTGCATAAGCACTATGATGTAACGCTATTTGAAAAAAACAATTACATTGGTGGCCACACGGCTACGGTTGATGTGCAAGTTGATGGTATTGAACACGCTATTGATACTGGTTTTATTGTATTTAATAACAGAACCTACCCTTATTTTGAAAAGCTATTAGCGCGTATTGGCGTTGATAAGCAAGAAACAGAAATGAGTTTTAGTGTACATAACGATGCCACAGGTTTTGAATACAACGGCCATACCTTTACGAGTTTATTTGCACAGCGTCGTAATATTTTTAGACCAAAGTTTTGGCGTTTACTGTACGACATAGTTAGGTTTAATAAATTATGTAAAACAATACACGAGCAAGGCAGCTATAAAGCCGATCACTCATTAGGTGAGCTACTAAGTGAGCATAATTTTAACGACTTTTTTAAATATCATTATATTTTACCTATGGGCGCTGCTATTTGGTCTACCAGCATTAAAGAAATGCAAAATGTAGGCGTTGAATTTTTTGTTAAATTCTTTTTTAATCATGGCTTATTAGATGTAGTAAACAGGCCGCAATGGTATGTAATACCCGGTGGTTCTCGTCAATATATTAACCCGCTAATTAGAGGCTTTGCCGACAAAATTAAACTCAATACAGATATTAAATCAGTAACTAGAGCTGCCGATAAAGTAACTATAGTGTTTGCTAATGGTGAGCAAAGCGAGTTTGATAAAGTGATATTTGCTTGTCATTCAAATCAGGCGTTAGCGTTATTGGACGATGCCAGCGAGCAAGAAAAGTCAGTGTTGGGCGCTATTCCTTATACCGAAAATTCAGTGGTGCTTCATACCGATACTAATTTATTACCCGACAGAAAAGCAGCCTGGGCTAGTTGGAATTATTTACTCAATAATAATACCGATAAAGCGGCTGTTGTTACGTATCAAATGAATATACTTCAAGGGTTACAGTCAGATACGCAGTTTTGTGTAACATTGAACCATCTACAAGGAATAGAAAAGAGTAAAATATTACGTGAATTTACTTACCATCACCCAGTATTTAACCAAGAATCGATAGCCGCGCAGCAACAAAAGCACAGCATTGACGGGAAAAATAATAGCTATTTTTGTGGTGCGTATTGGTATAACGGTTTTCACGAAGATGGGGTGCATAGTGGCGTAGACGTTGCCAAACAGCTTGGGGTTGAATTTGACTAGCGCTGTATATTTAGGCGATGTAAAACATCGCCGTTTTGCGGTTAAAAGCCATAGCTTTAGTTACCCTTTGTACATGATGTGGGTTGATTTAAATAACCCACAGCAATTAAACGGTGTGCATAGCCAATTGGGCAGTTCAGGTTTTAAAGCTCTTAAATTTAACCAAGCAGACTATCTAAATAAAGACCCGCAATTAAATACCTTTTCGTTAGTAGAGCGCGCGCGCAAACACCTTGCAAAGCTAGGTGTTAAACAAACCTTTAGCCATGTTTATATGCTGGGGCAATTACGCTGTTTAGGTATTTACTTTAGCCCAGTAAATTTTTATTTTTTTGGCGATAACGATACAAAATTTAGCTACATGATTGCAGAGGTTAGCAACACACCTTGGAATGAACGCCACTATTATTTAGTTCCGTTAGAAAAAAAAGTGAACTTTAAGAAAACTTTTTCCGTATCACCTTTTATGGACTTGGACATGAACTACCACTGGCATATTCGACAAACGCAGGATAAAGCATTAATACAGATTAAAAATATACGCGACGAGCAGGTATTATTCGACGCTACACTAAGGTTAAAACGCCACGAATTAACTGAGCAACAAGTAAGTAGGTTGCTTAAACGTTTTCCGGCGATGACTTGGTCAATTTTTAAGGGTATTTATTATCAAGCATTAAAGTTGTTTATTAAAAGAGTGCCTTTTTTAGGCCACTCAGGTAAGCCATAAAGCAAGTTGTTATGTTGTTTAAGAGTAATAATATAGGTGATTTTATGGAAAAAGCGACGCATTTACGTTGTCAAAATAATCGAAGCTGGCTTACTAATTTATATAAAAAAATAGTATTTAAAGCCTTTTCATCGATTCAAACAGGGCAAATAACGTTAGTTGATAATAACGAACGCATTACTTTTGGCGATTTATCGTCAGCTGCAAAAGTAACGATTACTGTTAATAATAAAGCAATGTACAAAGCATTTTGTTTGTCGGGTAGTGTGGGCGCAGGCGAGTCTTATATTTTAGGACAATGGTCTTGCGATAACTTAACTCAGCTGATCGAAATATTTGCGATTAATCAAAATCAATTAGATGCTTTTGAAAAAAAATTTTCTTTTTTCAGTAATATTGTCAATCGCTTAAATCACTTAAAAAACAAAAACTCAGAATCGGGTTCGAAAAAAAATATTATTGCTCATTATGATTTAGGGAATGATTTATACGAATCGTTTTTAAGCAAAGAAATGCTCTATTCGTGTGCAGTCTATCCCGAAAAAGAAGCAACCTTAGAGCAAGCTCAACAATATAAGTTACAACGAATTTGTGAACAAGTTGAACTACAAAAAGGCGACTCGGTAATAGAGATAGGCACCGGATGGGGGGCATTCGCAATTTATGCAGCTACTCATTACGACTGCTATGTTACTACCACGACTATATCTGATGAGCAGCACGACTATGTTGAACAAAAAGTGAAGCAACTTGGGCTTGAACATAAAATAACTTTGCTTAAATTAGACTACCGTTCACTTAAAGGGCAATACGATAAACTGGTTTCAATTGAGATGATTGAAGCGGTAGGGCACGATTACCTACCAAGTTTTTTTACTCAATGTAGTGCGTTATTAAAAGATGATGGCGCTATGCTTATTCAGGCGATTACTATTGGCGATCAGCGTTATAAACATTATTTAAAAAATTCAGATTTTATTCAGCAATATATTTTTCCTGGTGGTTGTTTGCCATCGTTAAATGAAATGAGTGAACAAATTAAAAATAATACCGATATGGTTATTCATACCGTAAACGATATTGGTGCCCATTATGCACGTACACTTGCCGATTGGCGTACGCGCTTTATACAAAGCTGGCCAGACTTAGACAGCTCTAAATTTGATGAGCGCTTTTATCGTTTGTGGTTATTTTACTTTGCTTACTGCGAAGGTGCATTTAGAGCACGTGCAACTAGTACCGTGCATTTAATGGCGCGTAAACCACGTTTTATCAGTACTGATGATGAAATTGCACTCGGTTATTAATTTTGTGTTATTTCAAGCAGTGTGGTTTTTATCCTTACTGCTTGAATCAAGCTCTGTTGTGTTTAGTAGCGCTATTATTGCGTTGATGTTTTATTTATCAAAACAAAAGAAGCACGACGCATTACTGGTTTTAGTGGCTTTGCCCTTGGCTTTATTGAGCGAGTTTATTGCCGTTAAAAGTGGCTTATTAGAGTTTAAAGTATCCCCATTTCCTGTTTGGCTTGCCTTATTGTGGTTTGCATTACTGCTTAGCATAAACACCTCAATGCGCTTTTTAATCTCACTAAAACTTTGGCAAGTATTTATTATTTGCCTTGTGTTTTCCCCTGCAAGTTACTGGGCCGGCGCGCGCTTTGAAGTGCTAAATTTAGGCCTGCCACTATTGGAGTTTTGGCTGGTATACGGTGCTCTTTGGGCTGCTGTATTTACTTTAATTATTTTAGCTAATTTAAAACTTAAATTACTTATTACTCGCTGATCCTCGCCCTTGCCGCTCCCGTATGATTATTCACTTACCTGAAGGGATTTACCATGAACGCTATATTTAAAGTACTGTGTATTTGTTTACTCACAACGAGTTGTGTTGCTGTGGCACAAATTAGCTTAACGAAGGTAGGGGATGCGCGGATGGAGTATTTATTTTGGGATGTATACGACGCTACATTATTTACTACAACGGGAGAGTATAAGTTAGGCGATAATCCGATTAAATTTAAGCTGACTTATTTGCGTGACTTTGCTGCTAAAGACATAGTAAAAGCGACCAACGAGCAGTGGCAACATTTAGGTAAAGAACAGCTAACAACGCAATATAGCGATAAATTATTAGCGATGTGGCCAAATATAAAAAAAGGCGAGTCGTTAACGCTCGTAACAGACAAGCAAGGGCTTAGTGTTTTTTATCATAATGATAAACACATTGGTGAAATTAATGAGCCTGGCTTTGCCGCTGACTTTTTGGCGATTTGGCTGAGCGAAAATACCTCTGAGCCCGCACTTCGAAAGCAATTATTAGGAAATTAATATGACGATTTTAAATTATGCAAAAGTAACCTTTGCCGCTATATGTGCGCTGTTATTGGTAAGTTGCTCTGCCCCCAATGTCGAACATTACAATAACACCTCTCCAGAATTTGACTTTAAAACGTTTTTTAGCGGAAATTTAAAAGCCTATGGCGTTGTACAAGACTATAAAGGTGAATTAACCCGCAAGCTCGTGGTTGACATGCATGCAAGCTGGGAGGGCAACCAAGGCGTTATAGAAGAAGATTTTATTTATGATGATGGTGAAACTCAAAAACGTATTTGGAAAGTAACACTCAATGATGACAAGAGTTTAACCGGCACTGCAGATGATGTTTTAGGCACAGCTAAAGGGAAAAGTGATGGCAGTGTATTTCATTGGAATTACGATGTTGAACTGCCGTACGATGGCAGCACTTTAACGGTAAACTTTGATGATTGGATGTACTTGGTAACACAAACTCGCTTGATAAACCGTACGTCTATTGTTAAGTTTGGTATTGAAGTTGGGGAAGTTACCTTGGTTATCGAAAAAATATAGCTTATGACTTTGTGGCTTAACTTGCGTTAAAATTGCACTTAAATTAAGTCTTTGTTAACTCAACACGCTGTATTTTACCGATAATTATTTTAATTTTACGCATTTTATAAGATTTTAAGCAAAAAATGCAATTTGCTGTTGCTAACTCTTCAAAAATGCATAAAGATAGGTTTTGCGAAGGCAAAATAATAACGAATAGGAATCAAATAATGAATAAAGCTCAATTAGTTGAAAAAATTGCTACTGATGCAGAAATCTCTAAAGCCGCTGCTACACGCGCTCTTGACGCGTTTACTGGCGCTGTAACTTCTTCTTTAAAAGAAGGTGATTCAGTAGCGTTAGTTGGTTTTGGTACTTTTTCAGTTAAAGAACGTGCAGCACGTACTGGCCGTAACCCACAAACGGGTGCTGAGATCCAAATCGCAGCGGCAACTATCCCAAGCTTTAAAGCAGGTAAAGGTCTTAAAGATCAAGTAAACCTTTAATTGTAGGTTTATCTAATTAAATGAAAAGAGGGCCTTTTAGCCCTTTTTTTTATGCCTAAAATATTTGCCAACCTTGTTAACATTATAATTACATTTAATAATTGTAATAAAGTTAATCCACCTTTATTAAGGTGGATTAACTTTTTAGTTATTTATTTGGCTTTTAGGGCTTTATCGCCACGGCCAATGCCAACTGCCCCAGAGCGCACTACCTCAATAATGTCGGTTTCGTGGCGTAGCGTATCTAAAAATGATTCAATTTTATCTGTGCTACTCACTAACTGTAGGCTATAACTTAGCCGGCCCATATCTAAAATAGTCCCTTGGAATACATCTGCTACGCGGGTAACCGCTGCGCGTGTTGTTTCGTCTTGGGCAAATACTTTAACCAATAATAGTTCACGCTCAATATGACTCATTTCGGTTAAATCAATAATTTTTAGTACATCAACAAGCTTGTTTACCTGTTTGGTAATTTGCTCTACTACACGGTCATCACCCATAGTGGTAATAGTAATGCGCGATAAAGACTGATCATCCGTTGTGCCAACTGTTAGGCTGTCGATGTTATAAGCACGCTGCGAAAATAATCCTACAATACGCGACAGTGCTCCTGGTTCGTTTTCTAATAATATAGATAAAATACGACGCATTATGCTTTTACTCCTTTACGTAGCCACATCTCATCAATGCCACCAAACTTAATTTGCATTGGGTATACATGTTCTTTTTCGTCTACAAGAATGTCTAAAAATACTAAACGATCGTTAATCGACATGGCTTTGTCGATAGCCGGTTGTAACTCATCTAGGGTGTTTACTTTAATACCTACATGGCCGTAGCTTTCTACTAATTTAACAAAATCAGGCAAAGACTCCATGTAAGATGATGAATGACGCCCGCCATACACCATATCTTGCCATTGGCGTACCATGCCTAAAGAGCGGTTATTTAATGAAACGACTTTTACCGCTAAGTTATATTGTAAACACGTAGCTAGCTCTTGAATATTCATTTGAATAGAGCCGTCGCCAGTAATACATACCGATTCTTTATCCGGAAAAGCAAGTTTTACACCCATGGCAGCAGGTAATCCAAAGCCCATAGTGCCAAGGCCGCCTGAGTTGATCCACTGACGCGGATGTTTAAACGGGTAATACTGGGCTGCAAACATTTGATGTTGGCCAACATCGGAGCTTACATAAGCGTCGCCATTGGTGGCTTTATAAACCGCTTCAATTACGGCTTGCGGTTTAATTGCATCGCCATCGGTGTTATAGCTTAAGCACTTTTGTTCGCGCCAGCTGATAATTTGACGCCACCAATCTTCTTGGGCGCTGCGATCAATTTGAATAGGGCTCTTATCAATACCAGCTTGTAGTTGCTCGAGTACGGTTGCAAGACAGCCAACTACCGGAATGTGAGCTTTAATTGTTTTAGAAATAGACGTTGGATCAACATCTACATGCACTATAGTGGCGTTGGGACAAAATTTTTGCACATTATTGGTGACTCGATCATCAAAACGCGCCCCTAATGCTAATATTACATCGGCATTAGCCATGGCTTTATTGGCTTCAAGGGTGCCATGCATACCTAGCATGCCTACAAAGTTTGGATGCACACCTGAAATGCCACCTAGCCCCATAAGGGTATTGGTAATTGGCGCATTTAGTGACTCTACCAAGTGAGTTAATTGCTCAGAAGTGTTTGAAATTACAATTCCGCCGCCAGAGTACACTACCAGTTTTTTTGCTTCTAGTATGGCGGTAACGGCTTTGCGTATTTGTTTTGAGTGGCCTTTAGTGTTTGGGTTGTAAGTTCTTAAATCGGTAGATTTAGGAAATTCATAATCAAACTTTATCTCAGGGTTTAGCATGTCTTTTGGCAGCTCTACTACCACTGGGCCTGGGCGGCCTGTGCTGGCAATATAAAAAGCTTTAGCTAAAATAGTTGGGATATCTTTTGCGCTTCTGCAGTTAAAACTGTGCTTTACTATAGGGCGCGAGCAACCAACGATATCGGTTTCTTGAAAAGCATCATCACCAATCAAGTTGGTAGGTACTTGCCCTGATAGCACGACCATTGGAATGGAGTCCATATAGGCTGTAGCAATGCCGGTAATACAGTTTGTAGCACCAGGGCCTGATGTTGCCAGTACTACGCCTACATCGCCAGTAGCACGCGCATAACCATCGGCCATATGTGTGGCGGCTTGCTCATGACGAACTAAAATATGTTCAATGTCGTCTTGCTGGAAAAGCGCATCGTATAAATCTAATACTGACCCCCCGGGGTAGCCAAATATGTATTTAACCTTTAATTCTTTTAATGCCTGAACAACTAGTTCAGAACCATTATATTGTTGTTTGCTCATCCTCATTCCTCTGCCGTTATTTTTATGCATAAAAAAACCCCCGCATGGGGCGGGGGTTTTTAAAAAGCAGTATCACCTTTCAATACATCCCCGCTGGGCTTATAACTAAGACCAGTACGAGTACGACTAATAGGCGAATTGTAGTATTCATAATTAATTACTCTATTACAAAGCGTTAATACTGCTTTAAACTAAAATTGTGTATGTAGTTATTTTTAAGGGTTTTGAGGGAGTATGTCAACCGCGAAATGGCTTTTTTGCATTGTTTTTTCTCATCATGCTATTTTTGTGCTGGAATTAGTTGTTTTTTGAAGTTTGAAAGTGGATAAAAGGAGGTTTTATGCAGTTTTATAAGTTGGAATATTAAAAAGCCAGCAATTGCTGGCTTTTTATATCAGTACGCTTACAAGTACTTATGTATGTACTTTATACTTTATATTACAAACGGTCGATAACAGCTTGAGTAAAGTCTGTTGTACCGTGGCTGCCGCCTAAATCGCGAGTAGTACGATCGCCTGACTTAATCACATCAGCAACTGCACTTCTAATGCGCTCTGCGGTGTCGCCCATGTTTAAATGCTCAAGCATTTGAATAGACGCTAAAATTACAGAAGTAGGGTTAGCTAGGTTTTTACCTGCAATATCAGGCGCACTGCCGTGTACTGCTTCAAAAATTGCAGTATCTTCGCCAATGTTAGCACCTGGTGCCATGCCTAAGCCGCCAACTAAACCAGCACATAGGTCTGATAAAATATCACCAAATAAGTTTGTGGTTACTATTACGTCAAACTCTTCTGGCGTCATTACTAGTTTCATACAGGTTGCATCAACAATCATTTCGGTTGATTCAATTTCTGGGAAACGTTCTGCAACTTCACGCGCTACTTTTAAAAATAGGCCTGATGTAGATTTTAAAATATTTGCTTTATGTACCGCTGTTACTTTTTTACGGCCTTCACGTACTGCTAGCTCGTAAGCAAACGTTACGATTTTTTCTGCGCCTTCGCGAGTAATAACAGATTTTGCTTCTGCTTCGTTACCATCTTCACTTACAATTTGACCAGCGCCAGAGTACATACCTTGGGTGTTTTCACGAATAGTGATGATATCAATATCATCATAACGTGCTTTTGTGCCTACAAACGATTTAACAGGACGTACGTTTGCGTACAAACCAAATTGCTTACGTAGTGTTACGTTTATAGAAGTAAAGCCTTCACCAACTGGCGTTGTTAAAGGACCTTTTAAGGTGATTTTGTTTTTAGCGATAGTATCGATTGTGTCTTGCGGAAGTAACTCACCTGTTTTTTCAAGTGCAGCTAGGCCAGCATCAACAAATTCATAATCAAAATCGCATCCTGCGGCTTTTAGTATTTCAAGTGCTGAGTCGATAATGCTAGGGCCGATGCCGTCGCCTTTGATCACTGTTATGGTTTGTTTGGCCATTAACTTATCCTTTAAAGAGTTTGATTTGCACATAAATTGTGGCTCCGAGGGAGCAACTGCTTGTTAGAAAATTTATGTGAACGAGCTTGAGAATTCAAGGGCGCATTTATACCAATTATTAAGTCATTTTGCCAGTTTATACTATTAATACTGGGTATAATCGTTGTTTATAGTTGGAATAAGTAGCTTAAATACTATCAAACAAAGCTAATGTTTGAAGTTTGTCATAAAAATCGGCTTGATTGTCCCAGCCCTGGGCTATTAATTGCTGCTTAAGTGTTTGCTGTTGCCAAGGAGTTAATGCTGTTTTTGGCTTAAACACGCTTTGCGCCACGACTTTAAATGCTACCCATAACTTACTTTGCTCAGTGAGTTCGTTTTTAGCTACTTGTTCGGCATCTAATAATGCAAAGGTCCATGGGTTATCGCTTAAAAGCGCTGATAACTGCTGATTTAAATGCTTACTATCCATGTTTTCTATGCCAAAAAATGCGCACATAGGTGTATCGGATGATTTATTTGGGGCGTGCGCTATAGGCGTCTTTCTTGAAAGTTGCGTACTACAATGTATTAATAAGTAATGCGCGTAAGCATATAAAGGCAAACAAATATGCTCAAACTGATATTGCTTATTGTTATAGACCAATAGCCTCATTATATCGACCATACATTTGAGTCGATTAACTAAAAAAGCATGTAAAGGATGCGGAATAGCAAAAACTAGTTGCTCAAACACCACGCGCTGTATAATAGCAGGGGCATTATTGTAGCCAACCATAGACAAACTATGCGTTAAATTTTTAGCGGCTTGATGCTCTTTGTTATACGGTTTAACTGCTTGGCATAAGCTTTTAATAACATTAGGGTGTGGGGCTAATAAAGTATTTATATTGTTAAAGCTATACTCTTGTTGCAGTTTAATAAGCCCAATTAGATCATATAATGTGTTTTGGGTACTGGGAGTTGCGGCTTTTAAATTTACATATTCAGTATCCCACACTTTATAAAGTATACGTTTATCAGCGCATAGCCATTGTATTGCGTTATCGTTAAGCGTTGCTTTTACCCTGTACCAAACTATTTTGTTCTTTAAGCTTTTAATAAGTATGTGGCGCTGCTCGGCGTCGGTTGCTAAATAAATCATTGCTTGTTCGGCATATAAAACTCGGCTCCCGGGGAGCAAAGGGCCAATATGCGCAATTAATGATTTTAAGAGCCGCTGAGCAAATAAATTTGGGGTTCGCAAATATAAGTCGCCTATCGCTTTATAAAAATTTATTTGCTGATTTGCTGCATTACACGTGAGGTTAACTGCCAAAATATTAGCTAAAGCCACAATTATTGTGCCGCCATCGTATAACATTATTTTAGGGGTGCTTACTAAAGCGTGTTTATATTTACTCAGTTTAGCTAATACTTGAGTAATACTATGGGCAGGTTGCTTTGCGGTTAGTAATACGCGCGCTGCAAGTTTGTGGCGTAATTGCCATATTTGGCTTTCGGTACTGGTAAATGCTATTTGTTTGGACAGTTTATTAAGTTGAGCGCCTACGCACAAGTGCTCAATTAATGACGCACTAATATACAGCTCACTTAGTTCGTCATCGTAATTTTGGCTTACGCACAGTGCGGTTGTTAAAATACATTGGTTAATTACAAGGTTGGTAGCAAAGTCGTACTGAGTTTTATAAAGCATAAGTTGCGCTTGTAGAGCACTCGGATTTTGCTTATAAAGGGTTCGGTATTGCTCTGCAAGTTTGCACACTAGCGGATAAAAGGTAGGCCATTGTTTTTTATTATTGTATGAAGCTAAAAATAGCTGCGTATGCTCAAGCAACCTTTTTAGCTTTATTGATACAGGCTCATCCATTATGCCGTTTCCCTAACCTGGTTTTAGATATTGATCGTAAGCACTGGGACCCCATAAAATGAGCTGCCCGTTTTTAAATAATAAGCCGGTACATTCATCTATAGTAGTAATGCCGTCAGATGTTTTATGCTGGGTACGATAAAAAACAATTTGCCATACTTGGTCCTCATCACGCTTAGCAAAGGTAAGATCTGGGCTACCTAAATATTCGAGTACACTATTGAGGGTTGCAGTGTCTTCTATTTTTAGCTTTTCGATATAGCGTTTATTATAGGCTTCTCTGTCTTGCCAAATCATAGCTTGTGGATCATCTTTATAAAAAACGATCACTAACGTGGCTATTAGCGCATACAGCCCTAAACCTAAAATTAAATATCTAAAAAACTTTTTGAACATTACTTACTCTACTAACCATCACTACTAATAGTATACGTATTGTCGTACGGCAGTGCTATTAACTTGCGACTAATTAAGCCTTAACTGCTTTAAACTAAAGCCTAAGTTTATATCGGTGCGTAAACTAACCAGTTGCTTTGAAATAACATACATATCCATATTTTCAGTTAGCTTTTTACGTAAGCTGGCATTAAGAGCATCGTCATTGAGTGCATCCTCGACAGAGCTATAGTTATTAACTAGTAGCTGCGCCGATTTAGTGCCTATGCCTTTTACGCCCGGAATATCATTGGTTTTATCGCCAGCAAATGCCCAAAACTCTACTAGTTTTTTTTGCTCAACGCCAAAGCGTTGCTTAATACTATCTTGATCTAAATAATGTTTTTTAAAATAATCATACACAGCTATATGCTCATTTAAAAAAGGTAAAAAGCCTTTATCAGTTGAGACAATCACACTGCTGATGTTGTTATGTGATGCCTTATTTGCAAGGGTTGCAATAATATCATCAGCTTCATCGTTTATTGGTTCAAACACTACAATACCGGTTTCTTCAATGGCGGCTTTAAATTGCACTAATGCATCTTTAAGTATTTGTGGCATAGGAGCACGGGAGTGTTTGTAATCTTTATAAAAATGATAGCGCCAACTTTTATCGCCATCAAATACGGCAATGGCATGGGTTGCTTTAGTGCTGCTTAAAAGTTTTGAGCAGGCATGCGCTACACGTGAGCAGCTTGCTTTAAGTATTTGCTCATCACTGTGATGTTTTTGATTCGCGTCTACCGCGTAAATGCGCCTAATTAAATTAAGCGCATCAATAAGTAATAAATGGGGTTTCAATACAGAACTCACGCCTTGATTGTGTAGCAGGGGACATATTTACTGCCGGGCAGTTTCATTCTTCCCTCGTCAACATAAGCTTGTAATAACTTATCCATTGCTTTCATTAAACTAGGCTCGCCACTTAGAATATAAGGCCCATGTTGTTTAATTGCTTTTACGCCTTCTTCTTTAACATTACCGGCAACAATGCCCGAAAATGCGCGGCGTAAATTTGCAGCTAATAACTGTTTTGGTTGTTCTAGGTGCAAGTCTAGGTTCGCCATTTGTTCATGTGATGGTATAAACGGCTGTTGAAAGTCATTTTCTATTTTTAATGTCCAGTTAAAATAGTATGCATCGCCTTGGCTTTTACGATAGTCGCGAACATTAGCCATGGTCGACTTTAATTTTTGCGCCACTAATTGTGGGTTATCTATAATAACTTCAAATTTGCTGAGTGCTTCTACACCCAGTGTCATTTCAATAAAGTGGCACAGCTCTTTAAAGTAGGCTTCACTTTGTTTGGGTCCTGTTAAAATAACCGGTAGGCACTGCTTGTCATTTTCTGGGTGTAATAATATCCCTAATAAATAAAGAAACTCTTCAGCAGTACCAGCGCCACCAGGAAAAATAATAATAGCGTGAGCTGTGCGTATAAAGGCTTCTAAACGTTTTTCTATGTCGGGTAAAATGACTAATTCATTTACAATTGGGTTAGGCGGCTCTGCTGCAATAATGCTGGGCTCGGTTAATCCTAAATAACGATTGTTTTTAATGCGCTGCTTAGCGTGGCCAATAGTAGCGCCTTTCATTGGGCCTTTCATAGCGCCAGGGCCACAGCCGGTACAAATGTTTAAGCCGCGCAGGCCCAGCTCATAGCCTACTTGTTTGGTATATTTATACTCAACTTCACTAATAGAATGCCCACCCCAACATACAATCATGCTTGGTTCGCTGTTTACTTTTAGTGCATCGGCATTTCTGAGCATATCAAAAACCATGTGGGTAATGGCTTTTTGTTCTTTAAGATCTTTTTCGTATTTTTGACATATAAATAAAATATCGCGGATCACAGAAAATATATGTTCGTGAATACCGGTAATAATTTCACCATCAACAAATGCGGTATCAGGTGCGTTAATTAGTTCTATTTTTATGCCGCGCTCACGGCTAACTAAACGAATATCAAAGTCTTGGTATTTATCGTAGATGTCGCTACTTTCATCTGTATGGCTGCCTACGTTGAGGACGGCAAGCGCGCAGTTTCTAAATAATCGATAGCGTTCACTAGCGGAAGATTGCTCTAATAAATCAACTTCTAATTGCGACAGTAAATCTAAAACCCCAGTTGGGTTTAACTGTATTAACATCGGCATTCTCCTTGCTGCTTAATACCAATTGAATACAAGCGTTGATTGTTCTAGCAGGTTAAACTCATTTTGGGCACTTGAACTTATATAAGTAATATATAAGGCGCCGTACTTTTTTAGAGCGGTAGCTATAATTAACGACTCATTTAATACAATTGGTATAAAATGTAAAAAACTAGCTAGTTATAAAACTCAAAACAATTGAGCTATATAACATTATTTACGTATACACAGACGATCCCGACCTGCGTTTTTGGCTTCGTATAAAGCATCGTCTGCTCTATCAAATGCCTTTAATAATGTGTCACCTTGTTTAAACTGAGTTGCGCCAAGTGACACTGTAATTTCTATTTGCTTATCTTTAAACTTAAACGGGATCTTTTTTATATTCTTTTTAAGCTTTTCGAGTTGGGGAATGGCATGCTCCAAAGAAGTACCTGGCATTAATAGTACAAATTCTTCGCCGCCATAACGCGCTATAAAGTCAGTTTTTTCTATCGACTTTTGCAAGGCTTTAGCAATAACTTGTAGCGTAATATCTCCAGCAGTATGACCAAACCTGTCGTTTATTGACTTAAAATAATCTACGTCAATCACCACCAGAGTAACATCGGATGCTTGCACATTAAATAAGTGCATTTCGTGATTATAGCGCTCATCGAAGGCGGCTCTATTTGGCAGTTTAGTTAGGCTATCGAGCAGGCTTTTAAAACGTTGATCGTTAAGGCGCTTTTTATATTTAGTGAGTTTATTTTCTAAGCTGCCAATACGATTATTTATTTCATCAAAGCTGGTTATAAGTATTTTTCGATCTTTGCGTTCAAGTTCTTCTTTGGCAATAAAATCTTCACCGAGGGACTTTAATTCATGATCAACTAATTTTCTTAACGATGAAATTGAGGTGGTACTCTTAGTTTGCTCATTAAGATTATTAATTTTAGTTTTTATACGTTTATTTAATGCGTCAAACTCAATTCCCATAGATTCGGAATGTTTACTGGTCGAAAAAATCGAATGGTGTAACTCTTCTAAGGTTTTATTTAAAGACACTAAAAAGCTTTGCGCTGATTGGCGCTCGTTATTAATGTTTTTTACAATAATACTAATAATTTCAATTGCGGCAGCGAGTATGTCATCTACAGTATTACTTTGTAAAATAGTGGTTCTTATCGATTGAATTTGCTCACCTGCTTCATCTTCAAGTACCAGCTGGTGGGCAAGTTCTAATAATTTTTTAGTTACGGCTGAAATATCATCGCTTTGCTGATTTGGCACTAGCGTAAGTTTAGTGTGTAACGCTTGGTTATAAATAGTAATTAATTGATTTAATAGCGGTATAAAACCATGGGTTGACTGAACGTTATTAAGCTCATTATCTAACAAGTTACGCAGTGTTCTGCGTGTGTCGTCAGGTAAGCCATTAGTTTTTTGTAATTGCTTGCCAGCATTTTTTACACTTGTGTATAAGTCGCGTTGATGAGCGAGTTGAATGGCTTCTTGGCTTTTTAAAAGTACTAAAATATCATTAATTAACGGCGATAAGTGCTCAAAGCTAACCCCTTTATTAAGTGCGCTTCTAAATTTAGCTAGGCGATTATCTAATTCAATATCAAGACCCTTACAGCTTAAAGACAATTTAGCTGCTAAATTTGACAGAGTGTCTACTTGGGTTTTCCTTGCGCTCTCAATTACTATTCGTTGTTCAATAGCTTGTTTGAGTTTTTTGTCCATAGAATTAGATTTATCAGGCACCTAAACATACCGCCATTGTGTTAATTAGTATCAGTTAAGTTTACAACAAATTTATATTAAGTGTAGTTATCTCATTAAAAACTTTGTGTTTTTAATGAGATATTGCCAATAAACGTATCTAAAAGTCTATTTATCGCTTTTAATTCACTTTTAAATAGCGCCTTGTTAGTCTTCTTTACACACTAAGTTATCTTTATGAGCCATTATGAAAAAGCTATTAGCGCTGTCTATTTTAGCCGCATGTTCTGCCCCTACGTTTGCTGATGTAAATTATTCATTAAACATTTCTCAGCCACAGCACCACTTAGGTAATGTTACGGTAGAGTTTCCCAAAACGGCACAAGCGCATTTAGACATTAAATTACCTGCATGGCGCACTGGGCGTTACGAAATATTAAATTTAGCCAATGGGGTGCGTTACTTTGATGCAAAAGACAGTACGGGTAACCCCCTAAAGTGGGAAAAAATTGATCACAGCACCTGGCGTGTACATTTAAATAAGCCAACTAAAGTTAACTTAGCATATCAAGTATACGCAAATGAGCTTGGCAAACGTGCGCGCCATATTGATGACAGCCATGCATTTATTGATGCATCAGGCTTTTTTATGTTTAGTGACTCATTTCGCCAAGAACCCGTTACGGTTAATTTAGAGGTGCCTAAACAGTGGCGCTCTGTTTCTGGAATGAAAAATAACAAAGGTAAAAATACATTTAAGGCGGCAGATTATGACGTACTTGTAGATTCACCAATCGAGACAGGTATTAACCAATTACACACCTTTAAAGTTGATGGCCGTGAATACGATTTAGTTATATGGGGCGATGGTAATTATGATGTAGAGCTCATGCTAACGGATCTAAAAAAGTTAGTGGCTACTGGCAATGTTATTTGGGATGGCTACCCGTATGAACGTTATGTATTTATGGTGCATGCAACATCGGGAGCGGGTGGTGCTACTGAGCATTTAAATTCGACTATTATTCAGCGTCCGCGAGACCGATTTGCTAAACGCGAAGATTACTTAGCCTTTATAAGCACTGCGGCGCATGAATTTATTCATACTTGGAACGTTAAAGCATACCGCCCAGCGGGCCTTACACCTTACGATTACACCAATATGAATTACTCTAAATTACTTTGGATAGCAGAGGGCTCAACCAGCTATTTCGAAGATCATTTATTAGTGCGTTCAGGCATTCAAAGCACTGATGAGTTTTTTAACCTACTGAGTAAAACAATTAATCGTCATTTACAAACACCTGGTCGCGAAGTACAAAGCGCCAGCGAAACCAGCTTTGATAAGTGGATAAACCAAGGCGGGGACCACGCGCGTAATTACTCTACTAACATTTATTCAGAAGGCTCATTGTTATCACTTGCTTTAGATATTGATTTACTAGAAAAAAGCCAAGGTAAAATAAGTTATCGCGATGTACACAAGGCACTTTATAAGCAACATAAATTACCTGCAGGTTTTACTTCTTTAGATGTACTCAATATTTTAAAAGACCTAACCGGGCGTGATTACAACACTTGGTGGCAAACTAATGTCGACTCGCCAGTTTCACTAAATTTTGACGAGTTACTCAATAAAGTAGGTTTAACATTTGAGCGTCCAGAAAAAGCGAAAGCCTTAGCTAGTATAGATGCTGTGGCAAAAAATACCGGCCAACTCCTTACGCTTTCGCATGTTAAACGCGGTGGCAGTGCATGGCAGGCAGGCTTAACAACAGATGATAAAATTGTTGCTATTAATAAGCATCACGTTGGTAAGGATTTAACCAGCAGCCTAGAAATGTATAAAGTAGGGGATAAAATTACAATTGATTATATTCGCCGCGATGCACTTGCTAGCACCAGTTTAGTTTTATCAGAAGATTTTGATAAACCTAAAAAGGTGATTGCTAATAAGCAAGCATCGAGTGAACAAAAGGCGTTGTTTAAAGCATGGATAGGTGTTGAGCATCCTAATAACGCTAAAAAAGATTAACATTAATGAGTTAAAAACTAATAACTAAAAGGAGCAACGGCTCCTTTTTATTTTTACACTCTTATATTGCCGCATTACCTAAAAGCATTTATTCGCTCCTTTAAGTGTTAATTTAATTATTTCGTTCTATTATAAATATTAAGTATTATTTATTAATTGATCAGAATGAAATCTAAAAATAATATACATACTTTAGCTCACCAATATGTTGTTAATGACCCATTACATCAATTATTTGATGCTGTGAATGCTATTTCTGTACAGGGGTATGATGAACAACGCCGTGTTATTTATTGGAATAAAGGCAGCGAAGTGCTTTATGGTTATACGAATGTTGAAGCAACAGGTAAAAAGCTTGAAGATTTAATTATACCAAGTGATTTACGAGAGGCCGTGGTTGCTGGCCACGGAAATTGGATTAATAATGGCATAGAAATTCCTGCAGCAGAGCTAACTCTTCGTGATAAAAATAATAATGATGTTTCGGTGTTTTCAAGCCATGTAATGTTTATAAATCAATATGGCATTAAACAAATGTATTGTATTGATATTGACTTAACCGATGTTAAACAGGCGCAAGAACAGGCTATGTTCAGAGAGAAAATGTTGGAAACAATATTTGAGGCTATTCCTGATCTATTTTTTGTAATGCAAGAAGATGGCAAAATCCTTGATTATCAAGCCAGTAGCAGTAGTAGCAGTAATCTTTATGCTTTACCTCAGCAATTTATTGGTAGCAGTATGTTTGATTTATTACCAGACGATGTTAGCAGTAAGTTTAGAAAGAATATTTCCCAAGCCTTAAGCCAAAAACAGATGGTGAGCTTTCAATATGAACTAACCATGCCATTGGGAGTTGTGTACTTTGAGGCAAGAATTAACCATGTTTCTCAATATCAGCAAGTTATGGTTATTATTCGAGATATTACCGAGCAGCACAAGGCAGAAGAGCTGATCCGTAAACAAGCTTATTATGATAATTTAACCTCATTACCTAACCGCTTTTTAGCACTTGACCGACTATCGCATATGCTTTTTGAAGCACAAAGAAACAAGGGGCATGTGGCTGTACTTTTTATTGATTTAGATAACTTTAAAAAAGTAAATGACTCGTTTGGCCATGAACTAGGCGATAAGCTACTGGTTAAATCAGCTGCAAGATTACAGCAAGTCATTCGCAAAGAAGACACCATAGGGCGTTTAGGAGGAGATGAATTTATTGTACTATTGCGGGGTATTAATAGTCATTATAACGCAATAGATATTGCAGAAAAGCTACTGAAAAGTTTTACCTCGCCATTTAAAATTGAAGGGAGAGAACTTGTACTCACCATGAGTATTGGGGTTGCTATGTACCCCGAAAATGGCGATACAGCGTCTGATCTTTTACGCAATGCAGATACGGCAATGTATCAAGCAAAAGCCTTGGGACGTAACAGTTACTCGTTTTTTACTCCACAAATGAATGTAGTAATTCAGCGCCGCCTTGCGATAGAGGAGCAGATGCAAGGTGCGTTACAGCGTAATGAATTTGAACTATATTACCAACCGCAGTTAGATGTTAAAAATAAACATGTTACCGGCGCGGAAGCTTTGCTACGTTGGTATAACCCAGTGCTGGGGAATATACCGCCCGATGAATTTATTCCAATAGCCGAGCATAATGGGTTGATTATCCCCATTGGGAAGTTTGTTATTAAGCAAGCCTTACAGCTTTTAAAAAAATGGCAAAATAAGCAGCTAAATAAAGGGCAACACCATAAATATACTATGGCTGTTAATTTATCCCCAAGTCAATTTAGAGACACAGCGCTACTTAGTTTTATAAAAGACACTCTTAGCGAGCTAGATGTAAAGGCTAAATATTTAGAGTTAGAAATTACCGAAGGGGTGTTAATGAATGCTAAATTGAATATAAATGACACCTTGCAAGAAATAACTAAATTGGGCATAAAGCTATCAATGGATGACTTTGGTACTGGGTATTCATCATTAAGCTATTTAAGGCAGTACCCTTTTAATGTTTTAAAAATAGATCGCATGTTTATTAATGGCATTACATCCAAAAAAGAAGACTGTAATTTAGTCAAAGCAACTATAGCCATGTCGCATAGCTTAGGGTTAACCGTGGTTGCAGAGGGAGTGGAAACGAAAGAGCAGCTTGTTTTACTTGGTGAGTTAAATTGTGATTTTGTTCAAGGTTACTATTTTAGTAAGCCATTACCTGAGGAGTTGTTATTGGATTTTTCACCAAGGTTTTTATAAATAATCACATATTATATAAAGTAGTTATAAGTAAATACAAAATATAGCTGCCTCAGTTTGCTATTAACGCTATATATGAAGGTTTATAGGCCACATTGTAACAATTTATTACCACGGTATTGACCTGCATAATACTTCACGAGTAACCTGTTATAGAAACAATAAAAAGGACTCTATAATGCGTTTAACACCTCTTGTCGCTACAATAGCATCAACTTTAGCAATTACACTCTCAAGCACTGCAATTGCAGATGAAGGCATGTGGCAACCACATCAGCTTCCAGAATTAGAATCAATATTAAAAGCCAAAGGGCTTGAAATAGATGCTAAATCTATTTCAAAATTAACCGAATTCCCGATGAATGCGGTAATTAGCTTAGGTGGTTGTACGGCATCATTTGTATCGCCAAAAGGTTTGGTGGTAACAAACCATCACTGTGCTTATGGCTCTATTCAATACAACTCAACAACCGATAATAATATTTTAGAAAATGGCTTTTTAGCTAAAACTCCAGCGCAAGATTTACCCGCAGCTCCTGGCTCTCGTGTTTATGTTACTAAAACCGTAACTAACGTTACCGACAAAGTAATTAAAGACACTCAAAAGTTAAGTGCTAAAGCACGCTACGATGCCCTTGAAAAAAATGAAAAAGCACTGGTGGCTCAGTGTGAAGCCGATGAGAGCTATCGTTGTAATGTGTATTCGTTTCATGGTGGCTTAGAGTATTACCTCATTAAGTCGCTAGAAATAAAAGATGTACGCCTAGCATACGCTCCCGCTATGGGCGTAGGTAAATATGGCGGTGATATAGACAACTGGATGTGGCCGCGCCATACCGGCGACTTTGGTTTTTACCGTGCGTATGTAGGAAAAGATGGTAAACCAGCACAGTACAGCGAAGATAACGTACCTTATGAACCCGATTCTTACTTAAGTGTAAGTGCTAAAGGTGTGCAAGAGGGCGAGTTTGTAATGGTAACAGGCTATCCAGGGCGTACTAACCGTTACCGTATTGCTGCAGAAGTAGATAACGTATTTAACGACAGCTATCCTAAAGCGCGTGAACATAATTCAAAATACGTAGCACTTATTGAAGAAAACGCAGAGGACGGCAGTAAAGCGCGTATAGCTTACGAAAGCACTATTGCAGGTTACAATAATTACATTAAAAACTATGGCTCAATGATAGAAAGCTTTAAAAAAGGCACCATGTTTGAGCGCAAAAAACAGTTTGAGCAAGAACTAACTCAATGGATTAATAGTGATAAAACACGCAAGCAGCAATATGGCGATGTTTTAAATGAGCTATCGGCATTAGTAGCGCAATCGCAACTGCATAGCGAGCGCGATCGTATGTTAGGTTATGTACACAGATCACAAATGATCAGTACCGCTCGCAGCTTATACCGTTTAGCGTATGAGCAACAAAAGCCAAATGCAGAGCGAGAGTCTGGATACCAAGAGCGTGACTTACCGCGCATTAAAGCTGGGCTTGAGCGTATGACGCGTCGCTTTGATGCCAATGTAGATAAAGCTATTTTACTGCACTTTTTAGAGCTTTATGCCGCACTTCCGAAAGAAGAGCGCTTTAGCGAGGTTGATAAGGCATTTAAACTACAAAATGGTTTTGATAAAGCGAAACAAAGTGCATTGCTTGAGCAAATGTATACTAAATCAACACTTGATAACGAAGTTGTACGCAATTCATTGTTTGAGCAATCGTTTAGCCAGCTAAACCAAAGCCAAGACCCATTTATGCAATACGCTAAAGCGATATTTGCAGTAATGAAAACTGAAGAAGATAAATCAAAAGCACTTGCAGGCAAGTTACAAGCTGCTCGCCCACAATTAATGAGCGCTATTATTGCCTTTAATAAAGCACAAAACAAGGCCGTATATGCAGATGCAAATAGCACGTTACGAGTAACTTACGGCACGGTAGGTGGCTACTCACCACAAGATGGTTTAGTGGCAACACCGTTTACGTCATTAGAAGGTTTACTGGCTAAAAATACCAATGTAGAGCCATTTAATGCACCTAAAAAGCTACAACAGCAAATTAAAGCGAAACTTTACGGTGATTACACCGGCGGCATGAACACAGTACCTGTTAACTTTTTATCAAACGTAGATACAACCGGCGGTAACTCAGGCTCGCCAACACTCAATGGTAAAGCCGAGCTGGTGGGTTTATTGTTTGATGGCGTATATGAAAGCATCATTGGCGATTGGGATTATAACCCAGAACTAAATCGCTCAATTCACGTAGATTCTCGTTACATGCTATGGGTAATGGACAAGGTAGATAATGCCCAAAATTTATTAGATGAAATGAAAATAGTAAAATAAGTTAAGCGTAAAAATAAAGCCGAACCTTTATTTTAGCTGAACTTTATAGCAAATAATAAAATGCCACTTGTTATTAACAGGTGGCATTTTTATATTAAAGAATGAGAATGGAGATTAAATTGTGAGCTATAATTTAAGCACAACACTTTTTATACTTTTTACCACTACCGCATAAACAAGGAGAGTTACGCTCAGGGACTTTATCGAATACTTGCGGTGTAGACTTAACCAGCGCGAATTCAAGCTCTCTTATATCTTCATCACTTTGAGTATTAAGCTCTACTGTAGCAAATAACTTATGTTCTTGTACTATTGCTTCTACTTCTAACTTGCGTTGTGGTGAATTAACCACTAACGATAATGGATGAAGCTCGCTGCCCACTTTTTCATTGCGCTTAGGACTAAAACCGTTACTGTTATTTTTACCCATTATATCGGGCTTACCCATAAAGAAAAATTTAGACATTATACTTATATAACCGTTCTACATTATTTAGACGGCGTATCCTAACAGCTTAGACATAATATAACTAAGATGTACGCACTATTAGCCAATTTAAATAGTGAAGTTAAAAGTAGCGTCAATAAGTATAACGACCTATCAAACTATCAAACTATCAAACTATCAATATTAAACTAAGCACTTAAATTAAAAGTGAGCATACCCATGGAAAGTTTAAAAATTGGATTATTAATATCGGCAAGTATTATTATACTTATTGGTTATTTACGCATTATTACAGATGAAAAAGGTAATTTGACATCCTCCACCACCTCGCCAAGCGCCTGAAAAAGTTCAGAAAAGGAGGGGGATTCCGATTAGTTTAAAACCATCGGGGCCTTGTGATCACTCATAAGGCAAGTTCCTGCTTCAACAAGCTGACTAATGTCAATCTCTCCACAGGCTAGAACGCGATGACCT